>DATGMJ010000189.1:0-6195 GCA_035293685.1 Chloroflexota bacterium
ACCCTGGGGACGCGTCTCCTGATGCACCTGCGCGGCACAGTCATTCGCCAGATCTTCGTGCTGGTCCTCGTGATCATCTGCGCGGAGATGCTGGGCCGCGGCCTGGGCATCCAGATTCCGTAGGAGGGGGACAAGACAGTGGGGGGGCCGCATCCGCCGACGGGGGATAATCCGGCGACCTGCGGCGCGCCGGTCGAAGAGCGCGCAACGCGGATCGAGTATATCGTCAGCGTCGTCCTGCGCTACGGGGTCCTGCTCAGCTTCCTGATCATCCTGATCGGCTCGCTCCTCCTGTTCCTCGAAGGCGGACGCAGCGTGACCGTTCGGCTGACCGGCGCCCCGGTCCCCAATCGGCTCGACCAGGTGCTTGCCGACCTCCTGGCCCTGCGCCCGCGGGCGATCATTGACCTCGGCCTCATGCTGTTGATCGCCACGCCGGTGCTCCGGGTTGCCGTATCGGTCATCGCCTTTCTGGTCGAGGACGACCTGGTCTACACCGCCATCACCCTGTTCGTGCTGGCTGTTCTTCTGACCAGCTTCTTCCTTGGCGCGGTCGAGTAGCCGCCGCGACCTCCCCATCCCGCCCAGCGGGCTGTTCGGCGAACTGGATCTCGTAGAGCTCTCGATAGTGCCCCCCACGGGCAAGGAGCTCCGCGTGGGTTCCGCGCTCGATGATGCGCCCGTGATCGAGCACCAGGATCTGATCGGCGTTCCGGATCGTCGAGAGACGGTGGGCGATGACGAAGACCGTCCGCCCGCGCATCACCCGATCGAGCGCCCGCTGGATGTACATCTCCGTCTCGGTATCGACATCCGAGGTCGCCTCATCCAGGATCAGAATCCGGGGATCACGCAGGATAGCCCGGGCCAGTGCGATCCGCTGCCGCTGGCCTCGACTGAGCATCGCCCCGCCTTCACCGACCTGCCAGTTGTAGCCGCCCGGCAGGCGCATGATGAAGTCGTGGGCGTACGCCTCCTTTGCCGCGGCGATAATCTCCTCCTCGGTCGCATCCAGGCGTCCATAGGCGATGTTGTCGCGAATCGTGCCCGAGAAGAGGAAGGTCTCCTGGAGCACCACCGCGATATTCTCCCGGAGCGATTTGATGGTCAGGTCGCGGATGTCGTACCCGTCGATCGTTACCCGACCGGCGTCGGGATCGTAGAAGCGCGGGAGCAGGTTGACCGTCGTGGTCTTGCCGGAGCCGGTGTGGCCGACCAGAGCAATGATCTGCCCCGGCCGCGCATCGATGCAGATATCCTGCAGGACTGGCTTATCCTTTTCATAGCTGAACCAGACGTGCTCGTACCGAACGTGCCCGCGGGGGGCGACCAGATCAATCGCCCCCGGCTTCTCCACCACGTCTGGCCGCTCATCGAGGAACTGGAAGATGCGCTCCGCCGCGGCGAGCGCCTGCTGGATCGTATTGTTGATCTGGATCAGATCGGCAACCGGCTGGTAGAAGGCGACGATATAGGAGGCAAAGGCGACTAGCGTCCCCAGGCTCAGCGTTCCATTCATGGTGCGTTCGGCCCCGAACCAGAAGACCAGGACCATCCCCAGCGTGCTGATCATCTGGATGACCGGCGTCGAAACCGCCTGAACCGAGGCCGTCGCCATGTTGGCATCGAGGTTCTCCCGGTTGCGCATCTGGAACCGCTCGGTCGAGGCCCCTTCCTGGGCGAACGCCTTGGCGACGCGGACACCGGTGATGTTCTCCGCCAGGACCGCGTTCACACTCGACATCTTCTGGCGCACCGTCATATAGCGCTCGCGCAGCATCTCCGCCGAGACGTAGCTTGCCAGAGCCATCATCGGCAGTGTGCCGAAGACCAGCAACGCAAGCTTCCAGTCCAGCACAACCATCACAACCGCGTAGGCAACCATGTTGACCAGACCAACGACGCTGTTGACCATTCCGCCGGTCAGCGCTTGCTGGATGACCCCCACGTCGCTGGTCGCCCGTGAGATGATGTCTCCGGTGCCGGTCCGTTCGTAGAAGCGGAGGGACAGCCGCTGCACGTTCTCGAAGAGACGCTGGGCCAGCTCATAGACGAGCTGCTGGGCCGCCAGGGCGACCGCGTACCGACTGAGGTAGAGCAGACCATAGCGCGCCAGGTGCAGCATGATCAGCCCAATCGCCAGGGCGATGATCAAGCGCTCGTTCGCCGTTGGGATGAGCACATCGATGACGTAGCGCGTCGCTGCGGGAGGGATCATCTGGAGGCCAGAGGAGATCAGGATCGTGACCGTGGCAAAGGCAAGATTGCGCTTCTGGTCCGCGACAACCTCACCGAGGCGGCGCAGGACTTCGCCCATACTCGTCTGGAGCGTCGGCTTCTCCCGGGCCCAGACGGCGTTAACTCCTCCTCCCCAGCGCATCAGCCAGCCACCCCGATGAGCCCGCGCGTTGTCCCATCACGCTGGAGCTGGAACTGGATCTCGTACAGCTGCTGATAGATCGGGTTCGTCGCGAGAAGTTCCTGGTGCGTCCCCCGGGCCACGATCTGGCCGTCAACCATCAGGAAGATGACATCGGCGCGCTGCACGGTGGAGAGGCGGTGAGCGATCACGATCGTCGTCCGGTCCCGCATGAGCGCGTCTAACGCCTGCTGGATCAGGTAGTCTGTCCGCGTGTCAACGCTGCTCGTCGCCTCATCCAGGATGAGGATGCGCGGATTGATCAGGATCGCTCGCGCGATCGAGATACGCTGACGCTGACCGCCGGAGAGGCGGGTGCCGCGCTCGCCGATTTCAGTCTCGTAGCCCTTCGGAAGCTCCATGATGAAATCGTGCGCGCAGGCCGCCTTCGCCGCAGCGATCATCTCCTCCTCCGTCGCATCGGCCCGGCCGTAGCAGATGTTCTCCCGGATGGTCATATTGAAGAGGAACGGCTCCTGGAGAACGATGCCGATCTGGCTTCGGAGGGATTCCAGCGTCACATCGCGGACGTCGTAGCCATCCACGAGAACGCGACCGGCGGTCACGTCGTAGAAGCGCGGGATCAGGTTGGTCAGCGTCGTCTTACCCGAACCAGACGGCCCGACCAGCGCGATTGTCTGACCGGGCTCGACCGCGAAGTTGATATCCCGCAGGAGGGGGCGATCTCGTCCATAGGAGAACCACACGTTCTCGAAGCGGATCGCGCCCTTCAGCCGCGGCAGGACCACCGCATTCGGCTTCTCGGCCACATCGAGCGGCGTGTCGAGAATCTCGAAGATGCGCTCGCCTGCTGCGAGGGCCTGCTGCCCCATTTGGGTGACCTGGGCCAGCCAGCGGACGGGCTGCCACATCAGGAGGGCGTAATTCTGAAACGCGACGAGACTGCCGATGGTCAGGTCGCCGTGAATGACCCGGTACGCCCCTAGCGTGAGAATCAGCACCGAACTCGCCATCGTGACGAACTCCTGCCCCGGATTCACGATGGCCATGTTGCGGCTCGTCTCGAGCCGCGTCGCCCGGATGTCTCGATTGACCTCATCGAATCGCTTCGCCTCGAACGGCTCCCGTCCGTAGGCCTGGATCAGCTTGATCCCGGCGACGTTCTCCTGGATTACCGTATTCAGATCGGCCATGCGCTGCTGGACCCGGCGGAACATCGGGAAGATGCGCGACTGCTTGCGCTGATACGCGTAGATCGCGGGTGCCGCCAGGAGGGTCACCAGCGTCAGTTCCCGATCGATCAGGAACAAGATCGTCAGGTTCAGGACTACCGTGACTACCATGTTGACCAGACGCGCGACCCCCTGCGTCACGAAGAACTGGACCTGCGAGACGTCATTGGTCACGCGCGACATGAGCTGGCCGGTCTGGTTCCGATCGTAAAAGCTCATGGATTGAGACTGGAGATGCTGGTAGAGGACGTTCCGGAGGTCAAAGATCACGCGCTGGCCAACGTACTGCTCGAGGTAGGTCTCGAGTGCAGTGATACCATTCTGGACAAGCGACGAGCCGACCAGACCAAGGAGATACAGGGTGAGCAGGTGCACACTCCCCGCGGGAACGGCCTCATCAATGATCAGCTTGATGAACCACGCCGGCCCCATCCGGAACGAGGAGAGGACCAGGATCAGCACGATATCGAGCAGGGAGAGCCACCAGTACGGCCGCACGAACTGGAGCAGTCGCAGGAGCGTACGCATGGTGGCCCTCCTCAATCAGTCGGGGAGTTCAGCTGGAGGATCGCCTGCTCGAACACCTCGAGTGCGGCAGTCAGGCGGTTCAGCTCCTCCTCCGAGAGGCGCTGCAGGGCCGCCACCAGACGGGCCCGCCGTCCTTCCTGGAGCCGCTCGATCAGCGCGGCCCCGGCCGGGGTGAGGCGGTTGATCACTCGCCGACGATCCGCGGGATCATCCTCCCGGCTGACCAGGCCCTGCTGGACCAGGCGGTCCACGGTTGCCGTGATGCTGGGCAGGGTGACGCCGAGGTGGGCGGCCAGCTGCCCGACGGTGGCCGGCCCTTCCTGGCGGAGCAGGGCAAGGATGCGTAGCTGGGCTCGCGTCAGGCTGAGCGACGTCCAGTCTTCCTGGGAGCCCGCCCGCAACAGGCGGGTGATCCGCCGGAACTGGTCTGCCGTACGCTCGACCTGTGCCTGGTGCTGCCCCTGCACGGGTATCATGAGCATTCCTTAAGTGACCATGAAAAGTTAAAGAGACACGAATAGTATACCACAGCGGGGCCAGAGGTGCAGGAGCGCTAGACACACTGCGCGCCGAATGGTACACTGCCGTGCGCTACTGACCACGGCTGTCGTTGTGCGGCCGCGAGGTAGTACCGGGTCGCACGGTCAGGGTAGATTCGCGGCGGTCAAACGATCCGAGGGGAAGAGGCCGGACATGGGAGAGACGATTGGCATTGGTATTGTCGGCGCGGGTGGAATCGCGGAGCACGCACACGTTCCCGCCTATCTGCAGCAGCCGGACGCACGGCTGGTAGCCGTCGCGGATGTCGTCCCCGAGCGCGCCCGGGCCCTGGCAGAGAAAAACGGTATTCCCCGTGCCTACGGTTCCCTCGAGGAGCTCCTCCTCGACCCCGACGTGGATGCTGTCAGCATCACCACGCCAAACGCCTACCATGCGCCGACGGCGATCGCGGCGCTGGAGGCGGGCAAGCACGTCTTCTGTGAGAAGCCCCCGGCGACGACGGCGGCTGAGGTGCGCCGCATGCGGGCGGTCGCCGAGCGCGCGGGGAAGGTACTCTACTTCTGCTTCAACAATCGCTTCCGCCCGGAGGTGCTCCAATTGCGCCGCTACGTCGAGGCAGGCGAACTCGGTGAGATCTACCACGCCAAGACGGCAACCCTCCGCCGCCGCGGCGCGCCCGGGGGATGGTTTGCTAGCAAGGAGATCGCCGGGGGAGGGGCCTTGATCGACATCGGCGTCCACTGTATTGACTGGACGCTGTGGATTATGGGAAGCCCGCGCCCGGTCGAGATCTTCGGCATCACGCACTCGAAGATCAAGCGGTATGACCTGATCGAGCACCGTACCTGGTCCCCGCCGGAAGTCCGCGGTCAGGTCACGATGGACCGCGCCGTGGATGTCGAGGATATGGCCACCGCGCTGATTCGCTTCGCCACCGGCGCGACCCTGTTCGTCGAGGTCAGCTGGTCGCTTAATCTCGAGCAGGATCGCGAGTACACTGAGGTCTTCGGCACGCGGGCCGGTGCCTCTTTCCGCCCGCTCCGGCTGTTCCGCGATGAGTATGGGCGTATGGTTAACCTCGAGGTGCGCCTACCCGAGCATCCCGGGCCGAGCGGCCACGCACGTGCCGTGCGAAACTTCCTGGACGTCCTCCAGGGCAAGGCCGCTCCGGTCGTCACTCCCGAGGATGGCGTGCGGATTATGGAGATCCTGGACGGCATCTACGCCTCGGCCGAGCAGGGACGTTCCATCACGATCCCGGATCAGGCCGCCGGCGAGGCGCTGTCGGCCCGGCGCAGCTGACCTCACGTCGCAGACCAGCTCATCGTTCAGAGGCACCGTGCAGGCTGTTCCGCTCTTGATCCGCGTGGGTAGGCCAGGGGTAATCCTTTGACGCAGGGAGGAATAGGGTGAAACTCGGATTCCTGGCAACCGGCGTCCTGCGGACTCGTGTTGACTTCGCCGACCTCGTCCGCTGGGGGGCCGCACACGGCTATGCGGCAGTGGACGTGCCCGAGCAGCCGGGAGCGGTTGAGATCGTCCGCCAAGCGGGGC
>DATGMJ010000190.1:0-3640 GCA_035293685.1 Chloroflexota bacterium
TAGTGATGATGGAACAGCGTCGTTCGATCACAATGACCCGCCGGCAGTTCTGCGCCGGCTTCGCCCTCGGTGGCGCCGCGGTGCTCCTCGCCGCCTGCCGCTCGGGAACTCCCGCGGCGACCCCGACGACCGCGCCGGCTGCCCTGGCACCAACCCCGACCCCACCTCCGTCCGCACCGCCCACCCCGACACCGCTCCCGACCCCGGTGGCGATTGCCAAGGGCTCGGGCGCGAAGGCAGTGGTGCTCTGGCATAACTACACCCAGCAGGATTACACCGCTTTTGCCCAGGTCATTGATGATTTCATTGCCCGGAATCCAGACTTTAAGGTTACGGCCGAGTATGTGCCGGTCAGCTCCGGCAGTCAGGAGAACGAGAAGCTTCTCACGGCGATCGCCGGCGGCCGACCGCCTGATGTGGCTCAGTTTGACCGCTTCATCGTCGGCTCCTTCGCCTTCCGCGGCGCCCTGACCGATCTCACCGATCTGGCGAAGGCGGCCGGCATCGCGCGCGAGCAGTACCTGACCTTCGCCTGGGACGAGGCCAGCCTGTTCGGCAAGCTCTACGCCATGCCCATCGATACCGACGCCCGCGCGCTCTACTACCGCAAGGACTTCTTTGATGAGGCCGGCATTACCACCCTTCCGCAGACGCCCGATGACCTGGCGAATGTGGCGGACAAGCTGACGGTGAAGTCCGGCAATCAGTACAAGCGCTTTGGCCTGATCCCGACTATGGACCAGGGCTGGCTCTATACCTGGGGCTGGGTCTGGGGCGGCGAGTTCTACGACCCCAAGACCGGCCGGGTCACGCCGGATGATCCGAAGATCGTGGACGCGCTCACCTGGCTGGTGGGATTCGCCAAGAAGTACGGCGAGGAGAACATGGTGAGCTTCGCCTCGGCATTCGGCCAGGGTGCCCAGTCACCCTTCATCGCCGGCCTGGTGGCCATGGATCCCAACGGGAACTGGCAGATCGCCCAGATCAAGCAGTACGCCCCGGACCTCAAGTACGGCATCATTCCCTTCCCGCACCCGCCGGAGGTCAAGCCGACAACCTGGTCGGGCGGCTGGTCGTGGACGATCCCGAAGGGGGCCAAGGACGTCGAGAACGGCTTCCAGCTCGTCGCCTTCATCACCAACACCGAGGAGATGACCAAGTGGTGCAAGGCCACCAGCCACGACCCGACCCGGGTGGAGGCGCTGAAGGACCCGGCCTTCAGCAGTGGCGACCAGAAGGTATTCGCTGATCTGCTCCCCAACAGCCATTATCGGCCGGTCATCCCTGAGGGGAACCTGCTCTGGAACGAGCTGGCAACCGCGACCAGCAACGCGATGTATGGGAAGGTCAGCCCGAAGGACGCACTGACCCAGGTGGCAAAGACCGTCAACGACCAGCTCGAGAAGGATGGCTGGTTCAAGCACTTCTCCTGACGGCCGCGCCGGTCCGGTCGGCGGGAGGGGGCGCGATCGCCCTGCCTCCCGCGGCTGGTCCGGCGGAGGGGGATGATTGATGATTCGAACGCCCGAGGCACCGGCCGGACGCGCGGTGCCCGCGGCGGCACCGTACCGCCGCTCACTCTGGGTGCGCACGCGTGCCCTGCGCACGGGTCTTCTCTTCACGTCCCCGTGGATCGTGGGAATTCTCTGTTTCATCCTCTATCCGACCGGGGCCTCGTTCTACTACAGCCTGACCCAGTACGATCTCCTGCAGACGCCGACCTTCATCGGCCTGGATAACTACGCCCAGCTTCTCCAGGATGAGACAGTCGGCATCGCCATCTACAACACCCTGTATTACATGGTCCTCTGGGTGCCGCTGAATATTGCCCTGAGCATCGCCGTCGCGCTCCTGCTCAACCTGAAGGTGCGCGGGATGTCAATCTACCGCACCCTGTTCTACCTGCCCGTCCTCGTGCCGGCCGTGGCAACGTCCCTGCTGTGGGTCTGGTTCCTGAACCCGCAGTACGGCGTGGCCAACTGGCTCCTATCGCTGGTTGGCCTGCCTGGCCTGGGCTGGCTCGCCTCGACGACCTGGTCGAAGCCGTCTATCGTGCTGATCAGCCTGTGGGGGAGTGTCGGCAACACCATGCTGATCTTCCTGGCCAGCCTGCAGGATATTCCCCGCGACCTGCACGATGCGGCGGAGGTGGACGGGGCCAACGCCTGGCAGCGGTTCTGGAGCATTACCCTGCCCCTGCTGACGCCGGTGATCTTCTTTGAGCTGATTATCGGCATCATCGCGGGCATTCAGTTCTTCACGATCCCGTACGTGGTCACCGGCGGCACCGGCAATCCGGCGAACTCGCTGACCGTGTTCGGGCTGATCCTCTACCGCGCCGCCTTCTTCAACTTCAAGATGGGCTACGCCTCGGCGATGGCCTGGTCGGCGACGGTGATCATCTTCATCCTCACCTACATTCTCTTCCGGACCTCCAACCGCTGGGTGTTCTACCAGAGCGGGGAGGCCCGATAGGGGGAGGGAAAGATGTCTGCGGCGATCGCCCGCCCACTGGCCCGCCGACCGGTGCCGCTCGGCCGGCGGATCGGGCGCCTGCTGACCCACCTGGTGCTGATCGTCTTCGGGGTGGTCTTCCTGATCCCGTTCCTCTGGCTCTTCTCGACCTCGCTGAAGACTGATCCTCAGATCTTCCGCTTCCCGCCGGAGTGGATCCCGAATCCGGTGACCCTGAACCAATATCGCCTTGCCCTGACGACGATCCCTTTCTTCACCTACACCCGGAACTCGCTGATCTACTGCGTCACGACGGTCGTGGGTGTGGTGCTTTCCTGCTCGCTGGTTGCCTATGGGCTGTCGCGCGTGCGCTGGCCAGGCCGCGATCTCCTCTTTCTGATCACCCTGGGGACGATGCTCCTGCCCTTCGAGGTGACGCTGGTCCCTCTGTTTATCGTCTTTCGCACCTTCGGCTGGATCGGGACCTTCCTGCCGCTGATTGTTCCGTCCTTCTTCGGCTCGGCTTTCTATATCTTCCTGCTCCGCCAGTTTCTGATGACGCTCCCGGGCGAGCTGTCCGACGCGGCCCGGATCGACGGCGCCTCCGAGCTCCGGATCTTCTGGTCGATCTCCCTGCCGCTCATCCGGCCGGCGCTGGCGGTGGTCGCCCTGCTCCAGTTCCTCGGGGCCTGGGGCGATTTCCTCGGTCCGCTGGTCTACCTGACCGATCAGTCAACCTATACGATCTCGCTGGGCCTCCAGCAGTACAACACCCAGTATGGGACGGAGTGGGGTCAGCTGATGGCGGCCTCGACCCTGCTGACCCTGCCGATCATTGTGCTGTTCTTCCTGACCCAGCGCACCTTCATCCAGGGGGTGACGCTGACTGGCCTGAAGGGGTAGCGGCGGGCGCGAGGTAGCGCGCGAACCAGTCGAGAATAGCCTGGCGCACGGCCAGGCGGTGAGCGGGGCTCCCGTTCAGGATGCCGTGGTTCTCTGCTGGCACGCGCAGAAACTCCACCGTCCGGCCGAGCTGGCGCAGGACACTGAACATCTGCTCGCTCTGCTCGATCGGACAGCGCAGGTCCGCCTCGCCATGGTAGAGAAGGAGGGGCGTGCGGATCCGCTCGGCCTGGAGCAGGGGGGATCGGGCGAGGTACCAGTCCAGGCGGGCGTGGGGCGGGCC
>DATGMJ010000191.1:0-3361 GCA_035293685.1 Chloroflexota bacterium
GACGGCATCTTTGCTCAGTGGAACCCGACCGTCCGCTGCGGCAGCTAGCCGCCCGCACCGAGCATCCTGCGGGATCACCGCGGAGCAGCCAAATCAACCGCGTTCTACATTTCGATAAGGGAGTTGGTAGTGATGACACAAGAGCCATACCCGACACCAGAGCTTGGCCAGGCGGCCCTGGAAGAGCTTCGATCCCATCTGCGAGGACAGCTCATTCGACCAGGCGACCCGACCTACGATGCTGCCCGAAAGATCTGGAATGGCATGATCGATCGCTTCCCGTCCCTGATCGTCCGCTGCGCCGACGCCGCCGATGTCGCCCAGGCGGTGCAGTTTGCGCAGAGCAACGGCCAGCGCGTCGCCGTCCGGGGTGGCGGTCACAGCGCCGCAGGCCTGGCCATCTGCGACGGCGGCATGGTTATTGACCTGTCGCAGATGAAGAAGATCGAGATCGATCCGGTCGCCCGCACCGCGCGCGCGCAGCCCGGTCTGACTCTAGGCGAATTAATCGGCGCGACCGAGGCCCAGGGGCTCGTGACCCCGGTCGGCACCGTCTCCGGCACTGGCATCGCCGGGCTGACGCTTGGTGGCGGCATGGGCTGGCTGATGGGAAAGTATGGCCTGACCCTGGACAACCTGCTGTCGGTCGAGATCGTCACCGCCGACGGCCAAATGCTTCACGCGAGCACGACCGAGCATCCGGATCTCTTCTGGGCAATCCGCGGAGGCGGCGGTAATTTCGGGATCGTCACGTCGTTCGAGTATCAGCTCCACCGCGTGGGAACTCTTCTCGGCGGGATGGTCATCCATCCCGCGACTCGCGCGCGGGAGGTCCTGCGCTTCTACCGGCAGTATTCCGCGGCGGCGCCGGATGAGCTGACTGCCTACGCGGTCTTCGCCACGACGCCAGATGGGCATCCAGCCGTGATCATTGCCGTCGGCTGCTGCGCGCCCCTAGACGAGGCCGAAAAGCTCGTCGCGCCGCTGCGTCAGTTTGGTCCCCCGCTGGTAGATCTGATTCGCCCGATGTCGTATCTCGAGCTGATCTCGATGATCGATGCTGCGGCGCCGGATGGCTGGAGCTATTACGAGAAGGCGTCGGCAGTGACGGATCTGACTGATGAAGCGATCGAGGTCTTTGCAGACGTTGCGACGGCGCCGAGCTCGCCACTCAGCCAGGTGCTCGTCCAGCATGTCCACGGGGCGGCAACCCGCGTCGGCGTCTCCGACACCGCGGTCTACGGGCTCCGCACCGCGCACTACGAGACGAGTATCGTCTCGGCCTGGACCGAGGGGCCGGCCGAGACGCACATTCGCTGGGCACGAGACTTCGCGAAGGCGCTGGAGCCCTTCTCGACACCCGCAGTCTACGTCAATACGATGGCGGACGAAGGCTCCGAGCGAGTCCGAGCAGTCTATGGCCCGAATTATCACCGGCTTGCGGAGCTGAAGCGGACATACGACCCAACCAACTTCCTGCGACTGAATCAGAATATCGTGCCCGCGCAGTCCTAATGTCTTCGCGCCGCGCTATCGTCACTGGGAAACAGCCTTCGGCGTTTTTCCAGAAGCTCGCGGAGGGTAGCCGATCGTCTTGGCCAGGAACGTCGCGAACAGGAGGAACCCGGCTACCCCCAGCGCACCACCAACTCCGGCAACCGCCTCGCCAGCCGGTGTGACCCATGCGGTGAGAAGTTCTCCGATCACCCGCACCACCGCGCCCGCGGTGACCAGCGCGATGATCGTCTCGACGACTCGGGGATGCTGGATCGCCCAGGCCGAGAAGCCTGGCAAGATGCGCGCGGCATACGCGATGATGATCGTGACGATGAAACCCTGCGCCAGGGCGTGCCGCTCGGCGGTGAGCTCGTAGAAGCCGACCGATGGTCCGCCCAGGAGAGCGCGGGTGGTAGGGATGAGGGCGAGGACATTGGCGGCGATCAGCCAGGCGAAGGCCATCCGAATCCACCGCCGAGCAGGATCGGTGACCGCCGGGGCACCGGAGGGGCGGACCGGCGGCTCATACAATCGCAGTCCACCCAGGTACAGGATCGCCCCCATCAGCTGCAGCCCGACCCCGACCGCGCTTGCGCCACTAGCGACCCAGCCCGGCCGTGACGCGGGCGCCATCAGCCAGCCCGCTGCCACCAGGATAACCCCGCTCCCATAGGCAATTCCCCCTATACCGATCAATCGATCCTTCGGCGGCCGCAGGAGAAGAAAGCGGGGCAGGATTTTCCGACTCACCCCAAAGACGAGGAAGACGACGAAGCCGGCCAGTTGTAACTGCACCAGCGCGGCATCGAGCATACCGGGAACCACGGGTGTGCCGCCGGCCAGCCAGGCGATTGCGGCGGCGTTCACAATGAGGCTGACGACCAGGAAGCCAAAGCCCGCTGCCGCCAACTCGCGCCACCGATCGAGCGGCTGGATCGTCTGCCGCGCTAGCTCGGCATACACCGCCAGGCATAGGGCAAACCCCACGACCTCGCCGGCCGCCGAGGCCCAGAGAAGAACTACCCGCGCGGGACCGGGCCAGAGCGGCTGGGCAACTGCCCGCACGACCACGGCACCGGCAACCAGCCCTCCCCCGAGGGTAACCCGGCCGGGCCGCGTGAGCGGGCATGCGAGAAAGCCCGGCAGGAGCTGAGCAGCCGTCCCCAGGATGAAGAGGGCGACGAATCCAATCGCCTGAACCTGACCATGAACCTGCGCGAGCGCGGCCCAGGGAACCACCGATGCCCGCCCGAGAACGACCGCGCCCAGAAGGACCAGCCCCAGAGAGAAGCCTGCCGTTGCACCGAGCAGGAGGCTTAGCCGTATCAGAACAGTCGTCGGATGTGGGCCAGCGATTGCCCTGGGGCGGGGGGGCCGTCCCGGGTGAAGTCCCTCGGCTGGAAGACCGTCTCGTGCGCTCATGGACGCCATCATCGCGTCGGGGGAAGGCCGACGCCGAGCGATCCGAGACTGGCCAGGGCCAGCATAAACAGGTAGCCCATGGTGAAACAGGCGGGGATCGTGAGGATCCAGGCGGTCACGATGTTGCCCGCGACCTGCCAGCCAACGTTGCGCGGGCCGTGGACCATGCCGACACCGAGAATGGTGCCGGAGATGGCGTGTGTGGTCGAGATAGGAACGCCGAGGCGGGTCGCGATCTCGATCACCGTCCCGGCGGCGGTCTCGGCGGCGAAGCCATTCACCGGCACCAGCTTGACCAGCCGATGCCCCATCGTGCGGATAATCCGCCAGCCGCCCAGCGTGGTCCCCAGCCCCATGGCCAGCGCGCAGGCGACCATGACCCAGAACGGGACATAGAACCGCGGCCCCAGCAGACCGGCGGTGAAGAGCGCGAGCGCGATCA
>DATGMJ010000192.1:0-2124 GCA_035293685.1 Chloroflexota bacterium
CAGGATGAACGCGAGTCCGTTCTGCTCCGAAGAGCAGAAGGGCAACGCGCGCGGATGCACGGTGACAGCGTGGCGAGCCTGTGGCGTACCGAAGATGAGGACCCCCCGGTAGCTCGCGGCTCGCGCGGACTGGAAGGGAAAGCGAGCGGCAGACGCCCACCCCAGGTCGGCGTGGCACGATCGGTCGGACCGCCGCCAGCCGCACGCCGATCATCCTGGGCGACCGACGGCGGATCGACGCAATATAGCCAGTATATCGAAAATGATCGATAGATGGGCCGCGCCCACTGCTGACGATCAAGGCCCTGCTGGGCGAGCGGGCAGGGGAGGTCGGGCAGGCTGAGAGCCGCGCGGCTTCGCTGGGATATCACGCAGGTGGCCACCTGCGACATTCAGGGATGGATTGGTTGCGCGCGCTCGGCGCGCGTGAGGCTGTGCGCGCACGCTATGCGCGTGCCGCCCGGCAAGTCTAGGCCCGGCAATCAGCCAGCTGCCACGCGGGCGAGGTCTCGAGTTGGTGCAGCACTGCCATCACCCATTACGACCTACGGCAGTTGCGCGAGGTTCCCGAGGGAGCCATGCTCGTCTCCCTCGGCTGCGGCAACCCGACCTTACTGGCCCGGCTCACGCCTGGCGAGACCATCCTCGATCTGGGCTCGGGTGGGGGAATCGACGTGCTCCTGGCAGCGGAGCGTGTCGGTCCCACTTTGGACGGCCGAACAGCGAGGACTGGGGTTATCATTGATGTCAGAACAGTTCTACCATGCGATTGGCCGGCGCCTCCGTCTCGCGCGCGAGGCCGCAGGGCTGACCCAGGCCCAAGTGGCGGAGCGCCTGGACATAACCGAGCAGGCGTACAGCCGCTACGAATCCGGGTGCAGGATCACCGCCGAGGATCTGGCCCGGGTGGCGGCGCTGCTGGGGCGACCGATCGAATGGTTCTACGGCGTGGAAGCCGAGCCCGAGGCGGTCGAGGAAGTCCTCCTGCGCCAGCTGGACCGCGACCCGCACATTCCGTCGGCTGTTCAGGTGTGATGGAAGGAGACGCACCGGATATCCTGATAGTATGGTATCAAGTGTAAATAAATACATTGCTCGTACATTGCTCGCATCGGGAGCCATCTGGACCGCCGCGGCGACTGGGCCGTACGTGCTGCGCTTCGACAACTCCTACGCGCTCGTCCGGAGCAAAGACCTGACCCTGACCTACACCGTCACCCGCCCCGAGTATTAAAGTGGGCCCTCGGCTAGCCGGTCGCCTCCCCGCGCTTGCTCCCTTTGCTGCGGCCGTCACCACGGCCAGGAGCTGACAGGTGTGACGAGGTGAGCCAACGGGCCTTCTCTGGGATCCGCTGTTGCAGATGCTTGGCCTGGCCAGGGCTGATAATCGGCCGGGAGGCCGGTGTCGGGTGGGCACTGCCCTGGTGGCGCTCGCGCTGATGCTGGTTGACCGCCGATCGGGGGCACGGTAGGATAGCCCTAACCGGACGGTGGGAGATGATAGGGGAGCGCACTATGGGCAGACGCCGGGTGGTGGTGACCGGCGCGGCCGGCTATGTCGCCGGTCGGATGCTGCCGGCCTTCCGCGAGCGGTATGACCTCACTCTTCTTGACATAACAACACGCGATCGCGATGGGGTGGAGGTACCGGGGATCCAGGTGGTCGATCTGACCGACCGCGATCGGGACCGGTACCGCGCTTTCTTCCGCGGGGCTGATGCGGTGGTCCACTGTGCCTTCGTGCGCGCCCAGAGCCCCGAGGATCGCTACTGGGCCGAGCGGACGAACGTCGATATGGCTTACAACGTCTACCAGACGGCGCTGGAGGAGGGCGTGCGGCGCGTCGTGGTGTGCAGCTCGAACCACGCCGCCGATTACTACGAGCGTCTGATCTGGCGCGGCCGCTGGGATGTGGTGACCCCGGAAACCCGCCCCCTCTCCGACAACTTCTATGGGTGGGCGAAGGTTCCAACAGGTATGAATGATGCCTCGTCGGGATGCTCCAGGCTAGCTGCCAGTCGTGCTAAGGTCTCACCCATGGGCGTCCATGTCACATTAACGGAGTAGACGCCCATAGCGATGCGGATAGGTATAACGTGATCGATCAGCAGTCCGAGCACCTGA
>DATGMJ010000193.1:0-5760 GCA_035293685.1 Chloroflexota bacterium
TGGGCGGGGATTGCCTTCCGCCCGGGGAGCAGCGGTAATCTGAACAACGTGAACTTATTGAATGCTGGGCAGGGCGGTGCCTGGCTACAGGCGAGCACGGGGGGGTACTACACAACCGACCTCCTCGTCGAGACCGCCAGCCTCATTGTCAGTAATTCCACGATCGCCGGAAGCGGCGGTAACGACGTCGAGGTGCTGAACAGTGCGCTAGCCATCTTTCGCGATGACACCTTCGGTCCGGTTCCTTCAGGTCGTTACGCGCTCGTCAACGATGGGTGGGCGAGCGGTGATCTATCGATCGATGCGACCGGCAACTGGTGGGGCGCCGCGAGCGGTCCGTCTGGAAGCGGCTTGGCGGGCACCGGCGTACCGGTGAGCTTTGGTGTCTTTGTCAGCCCCTGGCTCTGTGCGCCTCTGAGCACCGTCCCGAATAGCTTCTGTGGTGCCCCGTCGTCGTCCGTTGCCGTGGCCCGCGCCAGCAGTCTTCCCGCGTCGGGCAACGTCACCCCGACGCCTACCGCCAGCTTGCCGGGCGTGGCGGCCACGCCGACGATTGCTAGGGGCACCCCGGCGGCCAGCGGTATCGCTGGCGCCCTCGCCACGGTTGGCCAATGGGTGCGGAGCATCTTCGGAGCAGTGACGGGGGAGAGCCGCTCCCCGGCGGCCGTTGCCACCTCGCCGATGCCTCCAATCCAGATCACTCGCACTGGCTTTAGCCCGGCGTCGGTCACCGTGACGGCCGGGACCGCGGTCGAGTGGTACAACGGCACGGACACAACGGTGACCCTGGTGGCGGGCCCGATCGATCACGTCTACCTGCCGGTGGTCGTCAATCAGGCGCGCGATCTGTCGATCGCGGGCGGGAGCGCGACCAGTGTCGCGGTTCCGTCCAGCCCGCCGGCGGGCTCCGCGTCCGGGATCAGTTCGGCCGCGACCGTGGGCTGTGGCGGGCCAATCGCGCCCGGCCAGTTCCTCTCCTGTACTTTTACCACCCCTGGCACCTATCCGTTCCACCTCGCCGGTATGGTGCAGTTCGCAAGCGAGGTTGTCGTCTTGCCGGCGCCGACAAGCACGGCGACCGCGACGACCGCGGTGACGAACACCCCAACGCCGACGGCAACGGTACCGCCCACCGCGACGCCGACGGCGACCGCGACCGCGACTGGCTCACCAGTCATTCCGCCGACGCCGGCCGTGCCACCCCCGAACCCGGCGACGGTGGCCCCAACGGTCAATCCCAGCAGCGGTGCGACGACCCTCTTCTCGACCACCCAATTCCTCTACACCTATCAGGGCGGGAGCCAGCCGATCCAGGGTGGGGTGGCCCCGAATACGATCCAGCCCCAGCAGGTCGCGGTGATTCGGGGGCGGGTGCGCGATACCGCGGGGACCCCCCTGGCCGGGGTACGGATCACGATCCTGAACCATCCCGAGTTTGGCAGCACATTAAGTCGGACCGACGGCGGCTACGACCTGGCGGTGAATGGCGGCGGACTGCTCACCGTCGTCTATGCGCTCAGTGGCTATCCCACGGTCCAGCGGCCGGTGAACGTGCCCTGGCAGGATTACGTCAGCGTGCCCGACGTCGTCTTGACGCCCCTCGATCCTAACGTGACGGTGATCGATCTGACCGCGGCGCAGCCCTTCCAGGTTGCGCAGGGGAGCGTCATCTCGGATACCGATGGGATGCGCCAGGCGACGTTGCTGTTCCCGGTCGGGGAGACGGCGACGCTGGTCTTTGCTAACGGGAGCACCCAGCCGCTCACGCCGACCCTGCACGTGCGGGCGACCGAGTTCACCGTCGGGGCGAGCGGCCCCAGTGCGATGCCCGGCCAGCTTCCCCCGACGACCGGCTACACCTACGCGACCCAGTTCAGCATCGACGAGGCGACGCAAGCCGGGGCAACCTCGGTCAGCTTCAGCCAGCCGGTGATCGAGTACACCCAGAACTTCCTGAATTTCCCGGTCGGCGAGCTGGTGCCGGTCGGCTACTACGATCAGACGAAAGGCGAGTGGGTCCCGGCGGCGAACGGGCGGGTGGTGCGGCTTCTGAGCGTGAGCAATGGCGCGGCGAACCTCGATGTGGATGGCCAGGGGCAGTTGGCGACGGCGGCGGAGTATCAGAGCCTGGGGATCAGCGATGCCGAGCGGCAAGAACTTGCCTCCCTCTACACGGTGGGGCAGAGCCTCTGGCGGGTGCCGCTTGCCCACCTCTCGATCTGGGACTACAACTGGGGCGTCGGGCCACCGCAGGGCGCGACCGCACCGAACCAGCCGCCGCCCGAGGCCAACCCGGAGCTCGACGACAACGCAGTGACCGGTCAGGCCTGCCACGTGCCGGCCCATTCGACGATCACCTGCCAGAATCAGACGCTGGGCGAGGACCTCGGCATCGCCGGGACCGGCTTCGTCCTGCACTACAGCAGTGATCGGGTGCCAGGGCGGACCGCGGCGAATAGCCTGGTGATCCCGCTTAGCGGGACGAGTCTGCCGCCCGGTTTGAAGCGGATCGATCTGGAGGTCTCCGTCGCCGGCCAGGACTCGGTCCAGAGCTTCCCGCCCCAACCGAATCAGAGTTACACGTTCACCTGGAACGGCCAGGACGCCTATGGTCGCACCCTCCAGGGGAGCCAGCCGGTCACGATCAAGCTCGGCTACGTCTACACCGCGACCTATCTTTCGCCGAGCCAGATCGCCGGCCTGACCAGCCCGGCCTTCGGCCACTTCACCTATTTCGGCGCGCCGGCGACCGGGAGCGCAAACCGGACCGAGGTGACGGTGTGGCAGGAGGAGAAGGGGACGGTCGGGGGAACGACGCTGGGGGCCTGGGACGCTCGGGGGGCCGGCCTGGGTGGCTGGACGTTGAACGTTCAGCCGTTCTACGATCCGGTCGGGCGTGTTCTCTCCCTGGGCGATGGCGAGCGGGTCAGCACCAACGTTAGCAGCGTCAATCACGTCCTCGCCTCGGTCCTGACGCTCGGACCGGGGACGGACCCACGCGGGCTGGCTGCGGCTTCGGATGGGAGTCTGTACATCGCGGCGAGTGGGGAACACGAGGTGCTCAAGTGGACAGCCGGTGGTGCAGTAACCGTGGTCGCCGGGACCGGGGTCGCCGGCTTCGCGGGCGATGGGGGGCCAGCGACGGCGGCTCAGCTCGATTGGCCGGTGGGCCTCGCGCTGGGGCCGGACGGCAGTCTCTACATCGCCGACGCCGGCAACAATCGGATCCGGGTCGTCGCCCCGAATGGGACGATAACGACATTCGCCGGGAACGGCGTGGCCGGCTTCGCGGGCGATGGGGGACCGGCGAGCCAGGCAAAGCTGCACGATCCCGAGGGCGTGGCGGTTGGCCCCGATGGGACCGTCTACGTCGCTGATACCGGCAACGATCGGATTCGGGCGGTCACGGCGGACGGCACGATCGTCACGGCGGTGGGGACTGGGGTGTATGGCTTCAGCGGGGACGGTGGTCCGGCGCCGCAAGCCGCGCTGGCCCGACCGGTCGCCCTGGCCGTCGATGCGCGGGGCGACCTGTTCCTCGTCGACCAGCAAAACGAGCGGATTCGGGAGGTGACCCCGGACGGGACGATTCGCACCGTCGCCGGGAACGGCAGCTGGGGCTTCGGGGGCGACGGCGGCCCGGCGACGCAGGCCCAGCTCAACTTCCCGGTCAATATTCCGGTGGCGCCCGAGGGGACGCTCTACCTTGCGGATTTTCTGAACAATCGTATCCGCTACATCGATCAGCGGGGCACGATCACGAGCGTGGCGGGCGAGGGCTGGTGCGCCAGCAGCCAGAGCTACTGTGCGAGCGGCGAGGGGGGCCCACCGCTCCAGGCGCTGCTCAACGGACCGAGCAGCGTGGCGGTGGCGCCGGATGGGACCTTCTACCTCGCCGACGGCTTTGACGGGGTGATTCGGCGGGTCGCGGCGCCCTTGCCGGGCTACTCGGCGGCCGACCTGGCGGTACCGTCACCGGATGGGAGTGAGCTCTACCGGTTCGATCCGAGCGGGAAGATCCTCCAGACGCTGAACACGCTGACCGGCAGTGTGAAGTATACCTTTGGCTACGACAGTAACGGTCGCCTGATCAGCGTCACCGACGCCAATGGCAACGTCACCACGATTCAGCGGGACAGCAATGGCAATCCGACCGCGGTCGTCGCGCCGTTTGGCCAGACCACCACCGTCACGCTCGACAGCAACGGCTTTCTGGCGAGTGTGACTGACCCGGAGGGGAACACGACCCGAATGACCTACACGGTCGGTGGCCTCTTGACCAGCCTGACCGATCCGAATGGGAACACGTCGACCTATAGCTACGATAGCCTCGGGCGGCTGACCGCCGACCAGGGACCGGCCGGCGACACGCTCAGCCTGGGTCGGCTCGAGAGCACCAACGGCTACACCGTGACGCTGACGACGACGTTGGGTCGGACGACGAACTACCAGGTGCAGAATCTGCCGAGTGGAGACCAGCGCTTCGTCAATACCGATTCGGCCGGTTTGCAAGACACCTCTCGGGTAAGCGCCAACGGGACCAATCAGATGACCTTCCCGGATGGCTCGACCACGAACCTGGTCGAGGGGCCGGATCCGCGCTTTGGGATGCAAGCGCCCCTGCCCGCATCCGGAGTGGGGACCCGGCCGAGCGGCGTGCAGGCGACCTTTGCCACCAGCAGCGCAGTCATGCTCGCCGATCCCACCAACCCGCTGAGTCTCACGAGCGAAACCGACACGACGACCGTGAACGGGCAGGCCTACACGAGCAGCTACAGTGCCACTTCTCAGATGGTCACCGACACATCCCCGGCCGGCCGTCAGGTTATGACAGAGATCGACGCGCAAGAGCGGCCGGTCCAGATCCAGATCTCGGGCTTGGCGCCGATCAGCATTGCCTACAATGGGCAGGGGCGGGTCACGAGCTTCGCTCAGGGAACGGGAACGAACGCTCGTTCCTACGGCGTCGCCTACGACGCCGCGGGCAACGTCAGCAGCTTGACCGACCCGCTAGGCGAGACAACTCGCTTCGCCTACAACGCCGATGGCCAAACCATGAGCGAGACCCTGGCGAATGGTGCGCAATTCAGATTTGCCTACGATGCCAATGGCAACCTTATCTCGGTTACTCCGCCCGACCAGCCTGCCTACCAGTTTACCTACACCGCGGATAATCTCCCAGCGTCGTACACACTGCCCAGCGCGGGCTCGGGTAACGTGACGACGACGTACAGCTACAACGCCGATCGTCAACTCAGCCAGGTGACTCGACCCGATGGAACAACGATCGGCTACGGCTACGACAGCGCGGGAAGATTGGCGGCGATCACCTTGCCGACCGGTCAGATCGGTTACAGCTACGATTCGCGTACGGGCAACGTCAGTCAGGTCAGTGGTCCGATGACAGAAACGGTCAGCTATGGCTACGATGGGACGCTCCTGACCAGCGAAGCCTGGAGCGGTGTGATCACCGGCACGGTGGGCTACACCTACGATGCCAACGACTGGCTCACTGTCGAGACGGTCGACGGCGCGAATCAGATCACCGCACAGTATGATGCCGACGGCTACCTGACTCAGGTTGGCTCCCTGAGCATCCAAAACGATGCGCGGAACGGTCTGCTGCTGGGGACGACGCTAGGGAGCGTCGTGACGAGCAACGGTTACGATAGCTTTGGCGACCGAACGAGTTACAGCGCGACCTACAACAGCGGGCCGCTGATCGCCGATCAGTACACCTACGATAGCCTCGGTCGGATC
>DATGMJ010000194.1:0-3578 GCA_035293685.1 Chloroflexota bacterium
TCCCTCGAGAACGCCATAGCGGGCCCCGAATTCGTCCTGAAAGCGAAGGATCTTCATGGCGGGCAGGCGGATGCTCACAGCATCTGGGTGCGATTGATGAACAGCTGGAAACCGCACCCGAGGAACTGAGCGGCCTTGCGAATGAACAGCATGCGCGTCAGGAAGATCTCAAAGTAATCGACGACTGAGGCCTTCGACAGATCAATCGTGAGCTCGAGCATGATCAGGCGGCGCTCCGGATCGACGCGCACGAAGCTGTGTTGACTCGCATCGTTGACTCGATCGTGGATGTCGAAGGTGGCCGGGTTCTGATTCCGCACCCGCGATCGGTGAACATCGGCCTTGTCCGCGATGATCAGCGCTGCCGAGACCGCGTTCACCGGCTCTCCGGTGCTTTCCTCGTGGTTTCCGATGGCCCCGGCCACGATCGCCGCATCCTCGGCGTCCATTCCGGCACGCAGAAGGAGATCAAAGGCCAGGACCGCACCGGCGGTGGCGTGGTCCCGCCGGTTGACCACGTTCCCGATGTCATGGAGGTAGCCGGCAATTGCCGCCAGCTCGACGGTCGCCGGGTCGAAGCCAAGTCGACTCAGGATATTGCTCGCAATCCGCGCGACGAGGTTGGCATGGCGCTGGCCGTGCTCGGTGTAGCCCTGGGCGCCGAGGTGCTCGTCAGCCTTCCTGATCAGAGCCTGAACGGTCGGGTTCGACCGGATCTCCTCAAGTGATACGACAGTCTTCTCCACGCCAGAGAGTATACACGGGGCGGGATAACACGGCAAACGACGGTCAGCGTCGGGGTCACTCCGCCGGGCGCGGAGGCGTTGCCGAGGCAGATGGGCTCGCCGTCGCGGAGCGGGATGGGGAGACGGCTGGAACGGCAGTCATTTGGCCGGGCGGCTCCACTGTTGGTGCTGGGAGCACGGCTGTCGTGCTGGTGACCGCGGGCGGCGCCGTTGCCGTGGCCGAGGGGGTGCCCGCTGGCGTGCTCGTCTGGTGCGGGGCAGTCGAGGCCGTCGCGGATGGGGTCGCCAGAGCGGTGCCTGTTGCCGACGGCCTGGGCACTGCGGCAGTGGGAGTGCTCGTGCGTGAGCTGGCGGACGGCGTCATCGGCATGGGCCGTACTGACGGCGCGGCCGTAGGAGGTGACGTCGGTGTCAGTGAGGGCAGGGCGAGTGACGGGCGACGGGTCGGCGTGGCCCGCGGACGGCTTCGCGAGGGAGGTGACGTCGGAGTGGGAGATGGTTCCTCGGTTGGCGTATCGGTTGGCGAGGCTGTCGCGGATGGGGTATCCGTAGGCGATGGGGTATCTGTGGGCGAAGGAGATGCCGTGGAAGAGGGGAGGGTGACCGGCGTCGGAGACGGCAGGAGGGTCGCCGGCGCGTCAGTTCCCATGGCCCCGGGTGCGATGCCACTCGCGGCGGTGCGGTCGTGCCCGTACATGAGAATGCCAGCGATCCCGAGGCAGTACAGGGAGGAGATGCCCAGGAACAGGACGATCACCACCGCGCGCGTCGCGGTCGGCTGTCGCCAGAACTCACGGAACCACTCGGCGATGCCCCTCAAAGCTGAACGAGCCTCGCGGCGTGGATGGGGGTTTCCGAGAGGATGCGCTGGAACAGCTCATCGCTGATCGCCTCGTCAACCGCCAGGATCATCATCGCGTCACCGCGCGGCCGCAGACGTCCGACCTGCATGGCCGAGATGTTCACGTCACCCGCGCCGAGGAGCGTCCCGATCTTGCCGACCACGCCCGGCTGGTCGGTATGACGGACGAAGAAGAGATACCCGCCATTCAGCACGACATCCACGTGGTAGCGGTCCACGCGCACCAGGTGAGGCTCATCATTGATTGCCGCCCCGGCGAGCTCTTGGACAAACCCATCTGCCGCGCCAACCCGCAGGGAAATCAGGTTGGCGAAGTTCTCCTGCGGATTCGAGCACCGCGACTCGATGATCTGGATCCGCCGGCTCTGGGCGAGCAAAAGGGCGTTCACCAGGTTCACGTGCTCGGGAACCGCTGTTCGGAGCAGGCCCTTCACAATTGCTGACTTGACGACCGTCGTGTCCATATCAGCGATCTGGCCGCCATACGTAATCTCGATGGACTGCAGTGGCCGGTCGATGAGTTGGGCCATGAGATAGCCGAGCTTCTCGCCGAGCGTGACGTAGGGTCCCAGCGTCGAGAGGCTCTCGGGCAGGATGGCCGGTGCATTGACCGCGTAACGCACTGGTTCGCCGCGGAGCACGGCGATCACCTGCTGTGCAACCTCAATCGAGGCCGCGACCTGAGCCTCACTCGTCGAGGCCCCGAGGTGAGGGGTTAGCACGACCCGATCGCTCTCCAGAAGCGCCCGGTTCGTGGGAGGCTCTTCAGCAAACACGTCCAGCGCGGCGCCCGCGACTCGCCCGCTTTCCAGCGAGCGAACGAGCGCATTCTCGTCGATCACCCCTCCCCGCGCACAGTTGATGATCCGGACGCCGGGCTTCATGCGCCGGAACTGCTCTTCTCCGAGGAGATGGCGCGTGGAAGGTGTCAGCGGGACGTGAAGGGTGATGATATCGGCGGTCGCCAGGAGGTCGTCAAGCGGCACGAGCTGTACACCCAGGCGTGCGGCGTACTCGCTGGTTACGTAGGGGTCCGATCCGATCAGATGGACATCGAAGGCGGCGAGGCGCCGAGCGACCTCCGCGCCGATGTTGCCGAGCCCGATGATGCCGATCGTCTTCCCGCGTAGCTCGGTCCCGATGAAGCGGTGGCGCTCCCAGCGTCCCTCGGCGACCGACCGGTGAGCCTGGGGGATCCGTCGGCAGAGGGCGAGGAGCAACGCGAGCGTGTGTTCGGCCGCGGCCACCACGACCGCGGTGGGCGCATTGACCACGACGATGCCGCGGCGGCTCGCAGCCTCGACATCGATGTTATCGGTTCCGATGCCTGCGCGTCCGATAACCCGTAGGCGCGGCGCCGCCTCGATCACCTCTCGCGTGACCCGGGTCTGGCTCCGAACGATCAAGGCGACGCAGTCGGCCAGGATCTCTCGGAGGTCTGCCGTGGAGAGGCCGTGACGGATAATGACGTCGCCGTACTCCTGGAGGGCTCGGATACCGTCGGCGGCGATGGGATCGGCGACCAGGATGCGCGACGGTGCTGCGATTGTGTTCGCCTGCAAGACTCGATACACTTGCTCGATGAATCGCCCTACATCATAGCGCCCGGGCGCGCGAGGGGTCAAGGTGGCACCGTCGATTCGGGAGATCGCCGAGCGAATCATCGAAAATATTGAACGGGTCATCGTCGGGAAACGACCAGTCATCGAACTCACGACGGTCGCCCTGCTCTGCAATGGCCACGTCCTCTTCGAGGACGTCCCCGGCGTGGGAAAGACTATGCTCGCTCGGGCACTCGCCGCCTCGCTCGGCTGTGTCTTCCGACGAATCCAGTTTACCCCGGACCTTTTGCCGAACGACGTGACGGGTGTCTCGGTCTTCAACCAGAAGACCCAGGACTTCGAGTTCCGGCCGGGCCCTGCGTTCGCCAACATCCTTCTGGCCGATGAGATCAATCGCGCGACGCCGCG
>DATGMJ010000195.1:0-5723 GCA_035293685.1 Chloroflexota bacterium
CCGTCCGTAGCGAACAGCGCGGCGAAGGACGCGCCGGAGGATGTAGCCGCGTCCCTCGTTACTGGGGAGGACGCCGTCAGCGACCAGGAACGTCACGGCCCGGCTGTGGTCGGCGACGACGCGCAGGGAGTAATCAGCCGATTCATCCACACCGTAGCGCACCCCGGCGATGTCCGCGGCCTTCTGGATGATTGGAGCAAAGAGGTCAGTCTCATAGACGGTGCGCTTGTCCTGGAGGAGCATGGTGAGGCGCTCCAGTCCCATGCCCGTGTCGATATTCTTCCGCGGCAGGGGGGACAGGGCTCCGGTCTCGTCGCGGTAATACTGCATGAAGACCAGATTCCAGACTTCCAGGAAGCGCGGGCAGTCGCAGCCGGGCTGGCAGGTCGGTCGTCCGCATCCAAACTCTGGCCCCCGGTCGTAGTAGATCTCCGAGTCGGGGCCGTTCGGGCCGACGGGCCCAGCTTCCCACCAGTTATCCGGGAGGCGGATGATCCGCTCGGCAGGGACACCGGTCACCCGCTGCCAGGCCGCGAAGGCCTCCTCGTCATCCGGGTAGATCGTTGGCCAGAGACGCTTCGGGTCAAAGCCCGCCTGCTGCGTGAGGAACTCCCAGGCAAAGGCGATGGCTCCTTCCTTGAAGTAGTCGCCTACGGAGAAATTACCCAGCATCTCGAAGAAGGTGAGATTCCGCTCGTTCCCGACCGTTTCGATATCCACGGTTCGGAAGCACTTCTGGACGCTGGCCAGACGCGGTCCCGGAGGCGTGGCCTGGCCGAGGAAATACGGCTTGATCTGGACCATCCCGGCGTTGGTCAGCAGCAGGGAGGGATCCCCCTCTGGCACGAGCGAGGAGCTTGGAAGGACAATGTGATCCTTTTGCTGGAAAAACCGGAGAAAGGCGTTCCGGATCTCGCTGCTGGTCTTCATTGCTCGTGTCCTCACCCTCGCATATCCGCAGAGAAAGGTCTGGCGCTCGCCCGGTCGTTCTCCTGATCGACTCGATCCGGCGACGCTCCGGAAAGCCGGTAATCGGCTGGCGGATCGAGATCTTCTGTATATTTTATCCTGCCCATCTGGGCACACGCAATCGCAGCGCGGTATACCTCGGCGATAGGGACCCCGGCCGCCCGGGCGGCCCGGCGGCATGCCTCAAACTCCGGCGCGGCGACCTGTCGCTGGCCGATCTGCTTCACCTTGACCGCTACTTCACCCCACGGCGTCTCCACCACCCCGTGGCGGCGCGGGCTCTTGAGGCGCCGCGCTTCCCAGATCCGGACGCCGAGGGTCGAGGTCTCCTCGAGCACGCGGGCGGCGAGGATATCAATGCGCGCTGGCTCGGCAAGCACGGTGAGCTTCACTGCGGGCCGATTCTTCTTCATCTGGATCGGGGTAAACGATACATCCAGGGCCCCCGCATCCAGGAGGGTTTCCATGGCTGCCCCCAGGATCTCCGGCGACTCGTCGTCGAGGTTGGCCTCGAGGATGCTCACGCGGTCGCCCTCGAGACCTGGCGTTCCCTCGCCAAGCCACAGGCGGAGTACGTTCGGCCAGGGTAGGGTTTTCTGGCCGAAGCCGTAGCCGACTGCTTCGAGCGAGAGGTCCGGCTGCTCGAAGCGGGCCAGCGCGGCCAGGAGAGCGGCCCCGGTCGGGGTAACCAGCTCGGTCATGGCTGGGCTGGCCCGCAAGGGGGCCCGGCAACGCGCGAGCAGGGCCATGGTCGCGGGTGCCGGGACCGGGAGTGTTCCATGGGCTGTCTCCACCGTGCCGGTGCCGGTGGGCACCGGTGATGCATAGACCGCCCTGATGCCCAGCGTGTGCAGGCCCCATGCCGCCCCGACAATATCGACAATCGAGTCGACTGCCCCCACCTCGTGGAAGTGCACCTCCTCTGGCGTCACGCCGTGGATCTGTGCCTCGGCCTCGGCCAGAAGACGAAAGACGCGCCCGGCAGTCTCGCGAACCGGGGGCGGCAGGGAACCGTGGTCAAGGATCTCCTGGATCTCGTGCAGGTGTCGCGCTGTCTTCGCCTGCTCATCCGGGATCACCCGGACCACGTGTCCGGTGATCCCCTGGCGGGTGATCCGTTCGGCTTCAATCCGGACCCGTTCAACGGGGAGCGATGCCACCATGGCGCGCAGATCGGCCAGAGAGAGGCCCAGATCGAGCATCGCCGCGAGAACCATATCCCCGCTGATGCCCGAGAAGCAGTCAAAATACAGGATCTTCATCGCTCCTCCGCATAGAAAAAGGACCACCACCCATTTACGCAATGATGGTCCGTCCGCGCTAGATCACAGCGTGGTTAACGGCCGCGTGCCTGCGCCACACGTCGGGCGATGAGCGCGGCGCTGATGCCTGCACCGACCCCGTTATCCACGTTGACCACAGAGAGCCCAGGTGCGCAGGTCTGCAGCATGCTCAGGAGCGCCGCGAGCCCGCCGCCGCCGATCCCATAGCCGGTTGACGTTGGCAGGCCGATCACCGGCACGTCGACCAGTCCGGCGACGACCGAGGGAAGGGCTCCATCCATGCCAGCGACGACGATGATGACATCGACGCCGGCATCGAGCATCGCCTTCAGGGGGGCGAAAAGGCGGTGCAGTCCGGCCACGCCCACGTCGGCGACCATGGTGACTGTGCATCCCATTTCCTCGGCCATGATCCGGGCCTCGGCGGCAACAGGGAGGTCAGCCGTGCCGGCGGCGATGATCCCGACAGCCCCGCCGGTCGGGATGCAGAGATCCGGCTGGCGGATAACCAGCATGCGCGCCCGGGGCTCGTGATGGACCCAGTGATCTGGAAATTCCCCTGCGATATCGCGCGCCAGGTCATCCGCGATCCGACTCACGATCGCGCGACCGGTTCGCTCGACGAAGGTGCGGACGAGAGATCGAATCTGCTCCGGCTCCTTCCCCTGGGCCAGGATTACCTCGGGTACACCGGTCCGCGCTTCGCGCCCGAGGTCCGGGTGGATATCCGGGTCCCCGCAGAAGCCGAGCGATGCTTGCTCGAGACCGGCGACCGCCGCGACAACATCCGCCAGCGGAGAATGCTCCATAGCGCCTCGCTTTCTGCTCGGGAATCTATCATGAGTTGACCGGGGGATGCAAGCCAACTAAACTGTAACGGACAGGCCCCACCGGCGCGTTTGACGAGATTAGGAGTCGCCCATTGGCCGCCCGCTGCGCGTTCTGGCTGCTCGTCAGCGCGCTGCTCGTTCTGCTGTTCCTCTTCGCCCGGAAGCGGTTCAATCAGGTCGTTCTCCTCTTTGGCCTCTCGACAGCGATCATTGTGCTGTTCCGGCTTCTTCGCCTGCGGGACAGTGATCTGCCCGAGCTCATCTCCGAGGCGTACTTCCTGGCTGGCATCGGGGCGGTCTATGGCCTGCTCTGGCTGGTGACGCGCCGCTTGCGGAGCAGGCGAGGATCTCCTCCGGACGGCGCCGCCGGGCGATATGGTCCGGAGCGTCCCCCGCGCCGATCGCGTTGACAGCGCCGGACGGACGTTCCTATAATGCCGCCAGGTAACAACCCTTCCCGGTACCGTCGCGGCGCCCGGTGATCGCACGTCCAGCGTCGGGCGGTGTCGATGGCCGATCGGGGAGACGGGGGAGGGCTGGATTCATGGGGTTTGGCAGGTGCCGGTCAACGCAGGCGAGTGGAGTGTTGGTCGAGAGACTGTCGAGGAAAGGTCAGCTGGGCGCATGATCGTCATCATGGAGCGGCGCGCGACCGAGGAGCAGATTCAGCAGGTGGTCGCGCGGATCGAGGAACTGGGATTTCGGGCGCATCTTTCCCGCGGCGAGGAGCGAACGATCATCGGGATCATCGGTGACGAGCGACCGCTTTCGGTTGAAGCACTGGAGGTGCTGGACGGCGTCGAGCGGGTCGTGCCGGTGCTCCATCCGTTCAAGCTGGCCTCGCGCGACTTCAAGCCCGAGAATACGATCGTGACGGTAGACGGGGTGCGAATTGGCGGTGACGAGATCGTGGTTATCGCCGGCCCGTGTGCCGTGGAGAGTCGGGAGCAGATCTTCGAGGTCGCTGCGGCGGTGAAGGAGGCCGGCGCAAAGATGCTGCGCGGTGGGGCCTTCAAGCCGCGGACGTCGCCCTATACCTTTCAGGGCCTGGGGGTCCCGGCGCTTGAGCTCCTGGCCGAGGTGCGCGAGACCTTCGGCCTTCCGGTCGTGAGCGAGGTGATGGCGGCCGCGGATATCGAGACGATGCGGGCTCACGTGGATATGCTCCAGATCGGCGCGCGGAATATGCAGAACTACAGCCTGCTCCAGGACGTGGGCAAGGCGGCGATGCCGGTCCTCCTCAAGCGCGGCATGATGTGCACGATCCACGAATGGCTGATGTCCGCGGAGTATATCCTCTCCAACCGCAACTATGATGTCGTGCTCTGCGAGCGCGGCATCCGCACCTTCGAGACAGCGACTCGTAATACACTCGATATCAACGCGGTCCCGGTGGCGAAGCAGCTGACCCACCTGCCGGTGATCGTGGATCCCAGTCATGCGACCGGTAAGGCGAATCTGGTGGCAGCGGCGGCGAAAGCGGCGATCGCGGCCGGGGCAGATGGTCTGATTATCGAGGTGCATCCGAACCCCGACCGCGCGCTCTCCGATGGAGCGCAGTCCCTGCGCCCGGAGGCGTTCGCCAAGCTGATGACCGAGCTTCGCCAGATCGCCCGCGCGGTCGGGCGACGGCTGTGACGGGTGATCTCACGTGGCACTGCGTTGGCTGACCGCGGGTGAATCGCACGGTCCATGCCTGACCGGCATCCTGGATGGGATGCCGGCCGGCGTGCCGCTCTCACCGGACGATCTCGCGCGTGACCTCTGGCGGCGCCAGCAGGGATACGGGCGGGGAGGGCGCATGAAGATCGAGTCCGATCGGGCAGAGATCCTCGGAGGGGTCTGGCGCGGTCGGACGACCGGCGGGCCAATTGCCCTGCGCATCGAAAACCGCGACTGGCCGAACTGGAAAGACAAGGAGGAGGAGCTGCCGCGCATGACTGTGCCGCGGCCGGGGCATGCAGACCTGGCCGGCCTGCTAAAGTATGGCCTGGACGATATCCGACCGGTGCTGGAGCGGGCGAGCGCGCGGGAGACAGCGATGCGCGTGGCGATCGGGGCGATCGCGAAACGCCTGCTGGCAGAGTTCGGGATCGTGATCCGGTCGCAGGTTCTCCAGATCGGCACCGCGAAGGCAACGCCGGGCGACCTCTCGGACCCTGCGGTGGTCGAACGGGTGGAAGCGTCGTCAGTGCGGGTGGCCGATCCTGAGAGCGAGGCGCGGCTTCGCGCGGCAATCGACGCCGCCAAGGAGCGCCACGACACGCTGGGTGGGGTCTTTGAGGTCGTGGCCTTCGGAGTAATGCCGGGGCTGGGGAGTTACGTCCAGTGGGACCGGAAGCTGGACGGTCGTCTGGCCCAGGCAGTGATGAGTATTCACGCCGTCAAGGCAGTGGCGATCGGAGACGGCTTCGTCGCCGGTGAGCGCTACGGGACCGAGGCGCACGACGGCATGACCATGCGGCGTGGGCGTCTGGAGCGGCTGACTAATCGGGCCGGTGGCCTGGAGGGCGGTGTGACGAACGGCCAGCCTGTGGTCGTGCGCGCGGTGAAGAAGCCAATCTCAACAACTGCCACCCCTCAGCCAACGGTAGACCTGGCCACCGGTCAGGATGTACCGAGCCAGTACGTGCGGTCGGAT
>DATGMJ010000196.1:0-29679 GCA_035293685.1 Chloroflexota bacterium
CGCTGGGGATACCAGCCTGTTTGGGGATATGCGCCTGATCGGCGAGCTGTACCGGCCGGATCTGGCTCTTCTCCCAATTGGCGACCTCTATACCATGTCACCGCGCGAGGCGGCGTATGCGATTCGCCTCCTCGGGGTGCGCCAGGTTATCCCGATGCACTGGGGTACCTTCCCCGCTCTCACCGGGACGCCAGAACGCCTGCGCGAACTAACGGCTGATATCCCCGACCTGACGATCCACGAGATGAAGCCCGGCGATACCCTCACCCGCTGACTACTCCAGTGCGGTGTTCCCCGGTCGCTGGCCATCGCCCGGGGGATGCCGCACTCACTCCAGAGGACCGTGTCAGGCCGGGTGCTCCCGGAGCCAGCGCTCGGCCTCGTCGTGCAGATCCGCTAGATCCGGGCGGTCGCGGATCATCAGCCACATTCGGCGCTCGATGATATCCCTGGATGCCCGGGCGAGTTGCTGAAGCCCGCGGTTGCCGAGACGACGGCCCCACTCCGCGGCAACCGCACGGAGCCGCTCTGGATCACGGGATCGGAGGGCGCTGACCAGTGCCTGGTTGTAGTCACTAATCGAGCGTTCGCTGTCCATCGGCTTCCTCGGCGCGGATCATCGCGTCCGCGCTCCCTGGGACCATGGTAGCACCGGTGAGAGCATGGAAACGGCCAGTGTCTCTCCGGCCGGGGTTCGGGCTACCTCGCTGACGGGATGGGCCCGCTTTATCCTGGCAGGCGCCCGGCATGTCTTTCGGTTGAAAATTGTGTGACCATCAGAGGGCGTGCTAGAATTCCGAACGATTCGCGGGAGGAGGTAATGGCCGCGCGGCCGAGAGATCTCGCACGGGTAATCTATCGCTGGCGAGAGGGCCTCGGCCTCATAGCTCTCCTCCTCGTCGGGCTGGGGCTCCGTCTCTACCAGGTCGACTGGGATCAGGGGCACCTCTATCATCCCGACGAGCGATACATCCTGATGACCACGGCCGGTCTATCCCTGCCGTGGCCGCCAGACTGGAGCCTTCTATTAAGCCCGCGCAGTCCGCTGGATCCGCACGGCTTTGCTTACGGCTCGTTCGCCTTCTACTTGCTCCGCCTGCTTTCGGTCCTTCTCACGACGCTCGGCAGCCTGTTCCCTGGCCTCGAGTTCCTGCGCCAGCTCTCTGATCTGGCTAACCTCCGTTTGATCGGGCGCCCGGTCTCGGCCCTGTTCGATACCGGCTCGATTGCCGTCATCTACCTGATCGGGCGGCGCCTTTATGGTCGGTGGGTCGCGTTCCTGGCCGCCTCCTTTGTTGCGCTCTCGGTGCTGAACATCCAGCTCTCCCACTTCTATGCGACCGACACGATCATGACCTTCTTCGTCCTCGCGACCATTCTGGCGGCCATCAGCCTGATGCGGACGGGATCGACGCGGGCGGCGATCCTGGCGGGCATCTGCCTCGGGCTCGCTCTGGGGACCAAAGTGAGTGCGGCACCGGTCGCCGCGGTCGTGGTGGTCGCGGTGGCCTTGCATTTCTGCTGCGTAGAGGATTCGGCCGGGACGGCCTGCTGGCGCCTCCCGGAGCCAGCCGCACTCCGGGAGGCCGTTCGGCTGCTTGTGCTCGCATTCGCGGCGGCCGGAGCGGCGTTCTTGATCGTTGAGCCCTACGCGGTGATCGATGTTGGGAGCTTCGTGCAGGGTGTATCCGAGCAGGGGAGCATGGTGCGCGGCATCGCCGATCTGCCGTACACCCGCCAGTTTATCGGCCGTCCGCCGTACCTGTATTTTCTCCAAAACCTCGTGCTCTTCGGCGTAGGCATCCCGCTCGGGGGCGCGATGATCGTTGGGCTTCTCTATGCCCTTGCCCGAGTGGTGACCCGCCCGCGTCCGGGTGATCTTCTCCTCCTTTCGTTCGTCATCCCCTACTTTGCGATCACCGGCGCCTTCTACGCCAAGTTCATGCGCTATCTGCTGCCGATCACTCCGTTGCTGGCGCTGTTCGCGGCCCTCGCCCTGGTGCGGGGGATAGAGTCGGCGCGGGAGTGGCGGCGCGCGGCCAGTGAGCCGGCAACGGGTTGGGGGGAGAGGGACGATCTGCCGGAGCTCGTGCCGGACGAAGCGACAGATCTCGATGATCTCCGGTCGCTGGATGGTCCCGAGCCTGTTCCGGAGGGGATCGAGCTTGAGACCATCGAGGAGGCTGCGCTGGCCCTTCCGCCGGAGGCGGTGCGCTTCGCGCGCCTAAAGGGACTATCGCTCGATCTGTTCCTGACCGCCGCAGAGCCGGCGGATCTGGAGATGGGGAGGGACGGAAAGACCGCTGTCGACTCGATCGGCAGTGCGGTAGCCCCGGTTCGCTCCTGCCTTCCTTCGTGGGTCCGCGATTTCCCTGCCGTGGCGTGGCTGGTCTCGTCGGGTGTCCTCGAGGGGGTGCTCTGCGCAGTTCTCGTGATCACGGTCGGGTTCAGCGCGTTCTATGCTCTGGCGCTTGATCACATGTACGCGTCGCCCACGACGCCGGTTGAGGGATCGCTCTGGCTCTACCGGCATGCCCCAGAGGGGGCGGTGATCGCAACGGAGCACTGGGAGGAGGGCATGCCGGTGCCGATCGCCACAGCCGCTGGAGTGGAGAGCGCAGAGAGCCACCATTTCACGATCGTGACGATGCCGATGTACGACGATGACACGCCAGCCAAGCTCGATACGATCGTGAATAACCTCGAGGCGGCCGACTACATCGTCTTCTTCAGCAACCGCCTCTATGGGACGATTCCCCGCCTGCCGGAGCGCTATCCGATGTCGCGGCGGTATTACGAGCTGTTGTTCGGGGAGAAGCTGGGCTTCACGCTCGTGGCCGCCTTCGAGCGATATCCGAATCTTCTGGGCATTGCGTTCGCCGATGATACCCTGCGCGATCCCGGCCTGCCGGTTCCGCCGCTCCTCCGTGCGCTGAGGCCCGCGCCGGTGATAATTGACCTGGGCCACGCCGATGAGAGCTTCTCGGTCTACGACCACCAGCGGGTGCTGATCTTCCAGAAGACCCGCCGGCTTTCGCCGACGGAGCTGCGGAACCTCATCGGACCGGCCCCGGCGCCTGGGCAGACCGCGCCGGCCCCGGCCTATAAGTCTCTCCTGCTGACACCTGCGCAGGAGGCGCTGGTCCGGACAGGAGGGACATTTCGAGACCTCTTCGACCGCGCGTCCATTGTAAACCACTATCCGCTCTTGACCTGGATCGTGCTCATTATCCTGGTCAGTGCTGCGGGCATCCCCATGGGCTTTGCCGTCTTCCGCTTCCTGCCGGACCGCGGCTGGCTGGTCTCGCGGACGCTCGGCATTCTTGTCCTCACCTGGCTGGATTGGATCGTGGTCAGCCTCGGCTTCACCGAGGCTACGCGCCCGGCGACGCTCGCTCTGTTCGCGGCATACCTGCTGATCGGTCTTGGTGTGCTGGTATGGCGGGGACGCGAGATCCAAGGGTTCATTCGACGGAACAGCTCGCTCCTTCTGTTCGAGGAAGGTCTGTTCTGGGCGGCGTTTTTCTATGACGTATACATTCGGAGCCTGGATCCCGACCTCTGGCATCCGACCCTGGGCGGCGAGAAGCCCATGGACCTTGCCTACTTCACCGCGGCGGCTCGGAGCCCGATCTATCCACCGTACGATCCGTGGTTCGCTGGCGGCTACCTCAACTATTACTACTTCGGCCAGATCATTGTCGGAACGCTTACGCGGATCAGCGGGGTTCTCCCCACGACCTCATATAACATCGTCGTCCCCTTGCTCTTTGCCCTGACCGTCGGGGGGGTATTTACAGTTGGCCTGACGCTCGCCGCACGCCCGGGCCCCGGCGGTCGGCGTGTGGGCATCACGGCTGGGCTCTTTGCCGCCCTGCTGGTCTGCGTTGTTGGCAATCTTGGCGGATTCATCCAGGTCGTGGACGAGATCGCAGCGCCCCGTGGAGAGGCGGCAGTTGGCGGCATGAACGCCCTGGACGTGCTCGGGCGCCTGGTAGATGGAATCGCCGCGCTGGTGAGTGGCCAACAGGCGTTTGTGCTTCCCCAGGACTGGTACTGGGGAAGCACGCGTGCGCTGGCACTCCTGAACCTCCCGGGCACTGGCTCGATTAACGAGTTCCCTTACTTCACCTTCCTTTTTGCTGATCTACACGCCCACCTGATCGCCCTCCCGCTGACGCTCCTTGTGATGGCGCTGTGCGTCAACGTAATCAAGGCCGGCCCGGCGCTCGCATGGCCGCGGCTTCCGGCTCCTGCGGCGGGGATCATGGCGGCGCCCATTCGACCCCGGTCAGCCGTTGGGGCTGGTGAGCCGCAGGCTGTGGGAGCGTCAGCGCTGATTGCGCTGGTTCTATCGGCGGCGCTGACAATCGGGGCGCTGTACCCGACCAATACGTGGGATTTCCCGACCTACCTCGGCCTGTTCGCCGTGTCCCTCCTGATTCCGGTCTACCTCGCGCCGGTTGTTCGCGGGGAGCGGATCCTGGCGCGGTTGGGGGTGCTCGCGGTGACCGTGGCCCTGGCCCGGGTGCTCTACCAGCCCTTCTACGCCGCGTTTCAGTCGTTCTACTCGGGCGTTCATCCGTCGGATGAAAAATCCGCAGTCGTCTGGTTCCTGGTCATTAACGGCCTCTTTGTCGCCATTATGCTCGGCTACCTGCTGGTGGAGGGGGCGGATCGGTACCGCCGATCCGCACTGCTTCGGAGTGCACGGCTCTACATAACTCGCTGGGAGCTCGCACCGCGCATCGCGGCGCTCCAGGCTCGGCTGGTGGGGCCGTGGAGTGATCGGGAGGTGCTCGTTCTGTACGCAGCCGCTGTGACGGTGGTGATTGCCGCGGGGGCGGTGCTCCTTGGCATGGCGCTGACAGGGCTCCTGATCATTCTGCTCGCGCTCACCCTGCTCGTCGGTCTGCATCGCGGCCGCACGCCAGAGGAATGCCTGGTCACGCTGCTCTTTGCAACCGGCCTGGCACTGGCCATCGGGACCGAACAGCTCACGATCGACGGTGATGTCGGGCGGATGAACACCGTCTTCAAGTTCTATGAGCAGATCTGGGTTCTGTGGGGTACGGCGAGCGGGGTTGCGGCGGTCTGGACCTGGCGCCGCCTCGGAGCGATCGCCCACGATTCATACGTCCGCCTGGTCTGGGCCGCGATTATTGGAATTCTCGTGCTCATGGCGGCGATCTACCCGGTTCTGGGAACGATCAGCCGGGTCTCCAACCGTTTCGATCCCACGATTCCACCGACCCTTGATGGCACCGCCTTCATGGATACGGCCGTGTACGTGGATGATGGGAAGCCCCTCCAGCTCCGCACTGATAAAGAGGCCATAATCTGGCTGCAGGATCACGTGACCGGCACACCGGTGATCCTGGAAGGTGTCCGCCCGCTGTATCGCTGGGGATCGCGGATCTCGGTGTATACCGGCCTGCCAACGGTGATCGGTTGGGACTGGCACCAGAAACAGCAGCGCTGGGGGTATCAGGACCAGGTGGACCAGAGATTGGCCGACGTCGCGCGGATGTACGATGACCCCTCCGTGTCGGCCACTGTCGCTCTACTGCGGCAGTACCGCGTTGGATACATTATCGACGGTCAGCTCGAGCAGGCATTTTATCCAGCGGCACGGGCTAAGTTTGATAGCATGGTCGGGACTTATCTGAGCATCGTCTATGATCGCGATGGGGTTCGAATCTATCAGGTGCATTGAGCGATGATCCCGGTGCGGTCCCCCCGGCCGTCGCTGGCCCAGGAGCCCTGACTGTTATGCTCGATGTGCTCCGGTGGTACATTGCCGTTCAGCTGTGCGGGCTGGTCGGCCTGCCATACGCTACTCGTTTCTTCCGCGGCCTCCCGGACCGGGGATATGCGTTCGCCCGTCCGCTTGGCCTCCTGATCCTGGGGGTCGTGCTCTGGTTCGGGGCGATCTTCGGCTTCTGGGAGAATACAGGAGCGGTGATAGCCGTGCTTCTCCTGGTCCTTGGAGCGGCCGGCTGGCTCGGATTCGGTGAGGGGACAGGTGCCGTCCGGGATCTCTGGCGGGCACGGCGGCACTACCTGCTCGCGATCGAGGGGGTATTTGCTGCAGCGTTCTTGATCTGCAGTGTCTGCCGGGCCTACTTTCCCGAGATCCAGGCGACCGAGAAGCCAATGGACTTCATGTTCCTCAACGCGATCATCCGCAGTCCCCGCTTCCCGCCGCTGGACCCGTGGCTTGCTGGGTACTCGATCAGCTACTACTACCTGGGATATCTGCTCATTGCAGTCCTGACTGAGCTCTCCGGCGTCGCCCCTGCGGTGGCCTTCAACCTGGCGATCGCCATGCTCTTCGCCCTTTCGGTCACCGGTGCCTTTGCACTGGCCCGCGCGCTGGTCGAGGGGCTACAGGGGACCGCTGGGCTCGGCGATGGCGCGCACGCGCGTCGGGCGGGCTCTCATCTGCCCTGGATTGGTGGGGGGCTCGGGGCCCTGTTTGTCGCTGTGCTCGGTAACTGGGAAGGTGTTCTTGAGCTTCTGCACGCCCACGGCGTTGGCGGAAGCGCATTCTGGCGGTGGATCGGCATCAATGGATTGGACCATCCCTTTTTCAGCCGGGCCTGGTATCCTACTGATCCCCCGGATACGTGGTGGTGGTTCCGAGCTTCGCGCATTATTGCAGACTACCCGCCCGGTGGTGGACAGCCTCTCGATTACACGATCAACGAGTTTCCTTTCTTCAGCTTCCTCCTCGGTGATCTCCATCCGCACGTGATGGCGCTTCCCTTTGCCTTTGTCTGTCTGGGCTATGCGCTGAGCTTCCTCCGCTTGCCTGTAGAGAACACCGCCGGGTGGATTCGGCGCGAGCCTGTACAGCTCGTCTTTATCGCCTTTCTCTTCGGGGCGCTTTTCCTGCTGAATGCCTGGGATATGCTCACCTATCTCTTTGTCCTGGTGTGTGTCTTCGCCGTGCGGCGCTATCTCGGGCGTCCTGCCTTTGATCTCGCCTGGATACGCGATACCGCCCTCTTCGGCCTGAGCGTTCTGGCGGCAAGTATCGCGTTGTACTGGCCGTTCTACGTCACATTCCGCTCCCAGGCGACTGGATTGCTCGGCATTGTCACGGTGCACAGCCATTTGCGGCACTTTCTCATCTTCTGGGGGCCGCTGGTGTTCCTGGCTGGCTCGCTCCTGGTGGCCGAGCTGGTTGGCGGCATCTCGCCGCTGCCGCGTCAGGCGCTCGCTGGATCAGGGCCCGCCTGGACGCGTCAGCCGATCGTCTGGGCCGGCGTTGGAGTGGTTACCATTGCGGCCGTGCTGGCGGGGATACCGGTGTATCTGCTGATCCTGCCGATGCTGGTGGCCGCCCTGGCGCTCATCCTGCGGTACCTAGCCGGCCTCTCGTCGCTGGTCGACCGGCAGACCGTCGTCATGCGCACGGAAGGTGGACGGCGTGGTCGCGCTAGTGTGGTTGGGGGCGCGGTCCCGGCCTCTCTGGCCGCAGAGCACGTGTTCGTGCTGATCCTGCTCTTTACGAGCCTCCTCCTGCTCCTGGGAACCGAGCTGGTTTATGTGGATGACTCGTTCCACGATCGAATGAACACGGTTTTCAAGTTGTACTACCAGGCCTGGCAGATGCTGGCGATGGTGGGAGCCTATGCACTCTGTTTCTTGGGGCGTTACGCTCTCGGGAAGAAGGCGTTGGTGGTCGAGAGGGCCCATCGGCTGGGGCAATTGGTTGCGGCCGGTTGGCTTGGCCTCGCGGTTGTCCTGATCGGGGCGGCGCTGGTGTATGCCCCGGCTGCTGTCGCAGCTCGCTCGCAGGGCTTCTCGACCACGCCGACACTGGACGGCCTCCAGTATTATTCACAGTACCAGCCGTTCGATGCCGCCGCGATCCAGTGGCTGCGTGAGCATGTCGCCGGCGCTCCAGTCGTGCTCGAGGCGACTGGGGGGTCCTACAGCGAGTTCGGCAACGTGGCCTGGATGACCGGTCTGCCGACACTGCTCGGATGGGATTTTCATGAAGTCCAGTGGCGGGGTGCCGCGATCAGTGGGATTGAGAGCGAACGCAAGCGGGATATCGATACCCTCTATCAGACGACTGATGCGAATCTCGCACGGACCCTGCTCGCCAAGTATGGGGTTACCTACGTCTATGTGGGACCGCTGGAACGACGCGTCTACTCGGAAGCTGCGGTCGGTCTAGAGAAGTTTCGGAGCTTTATGGACGTGGTCTACCAGAACCAGGAGGTCACCATCTATCGCATCCGAGGTGCGTCCTGATGGCGCGGCCGAAGCGGCGAATCGTCACGACCGGTGCAGGAGGGGCACTGCGCGGTGACGCGGCGCGCGGGAAGGATGGCGCGGCGCGTGCTCGGATCGTCGATCGCGAGCCGTCCGCAGCCATCCGCGATCGGCTTGAGGTCATTGCCTGGATCAGCATTGCGGCGCTTGCCCTTGGGTTGCGGCTACTCAACCTGGATGGCGCCCCGCTTCAGCCCGACGAGAGCATCCTCGCGCTGGATTCCTGGCGCATTGTGCAGGGGCAGGGGATCGACCTGGGAACGGCACCGCTCCTGGTCTACGCGAACACGGTGCTTTTCTTTGTCCTTGGAGCAACCGATGCGGTAGCACGGTCTCTCCCGGCCATAGCTAGCTGGCTGGTGGCGTTGAGCCCACTTTGCCTCCGACGTCAACTTGGGCGGGTAGGCGCACTTGTTGCGGGCCTGCTTCTGAGCACCTCGCCATCGCTGGTCTTCGCGGCGCGCAGCGTGGACCCGACTGCGCTCTCCGTGGCGCTGGGGATTGGGGTCGTCCTCGTGCTCATCTATGGGATCCGTTCGGGTGATCGCCGTGCGGTCTGGCTGGCGGGTCTGCTGACTGCCCTTCTTCTCATGTCCGGACCGCCGGGCTGGCTACTGGCCCTGTCTCTGCTGGGTGCAGGCTGGCTGACTGCGTGGCGGCTCCATCGGTCTGGTCCAGCTGAGCAGAAGCGTGTCCGTTCCGGTGATGGCGCGGTGACGGTGGCCGGGGACGGGAGATCAGGGAGTACCGCGGCCGGTGTGTTCACCCGCGAGGCGGTACGGTCGGCTGCGATCGCGTTCGGGGGCACGGTCATTCTGGTTGGGACTGGTCTCGGGACGCATCTCGCCGGCATCGGGGCGGTGCTTTCGCATCCTCTGGCGGCATGGGGCGAAAGCATCCTCGCGGCCGGACCGCGCCCGACGTGGCTCTTCCCGGCGCTGCTCGTGGGCTATGAGCCGGCCGCGCTCTTCCTCGGGGGAGCCGGTGCGGTCGTAGGCCTGCGCCGTCGTTCGGCGCTGGCTCTCTTCCTGACTGCCTGGGCGGTCTGTGGGATCGTTCTCCTCCTGCTGACCGATGCGCGTGATCCACGCTGGATCGGTGCGGCCATTCCACCGTTGGGGTATCTGGCTGGCATCAGCGTGCAGGCGCTCGCGGCCTTGCTTCGGAGCCCATCGGCGCGGCGCGAGCTGGGCGTCCTGACTGTCACCTGCCTCCCGCTCGCCGTGACGACCCTGATCGCCTTTGGGCATGTCACCCTTCCCGATCCGGTCGTCCCGCGGGCGGTGGCGATTCTTCCTCCGCTTGCCCTGACGGCTATTGCCGTTTCCCTTGCCTACGCGTTTGGCTGGATCAGCGTCCTCCGCGGAGGGGCAGTGCTGCTGACTGCCGGCTTGCTTGCATTCGGCGTTCACGCGACCACCCTGCTGAATCCGGGAGGCCCCCTTGATCCCGGAGAGCTGTTCGTGACCGACGTCACTTCACCGGATGTCCGGACTATGGTTCGCGATATTGGCGACATTCTCGATGAACTCCAGATCGCGCGCCAGATCGAGGGGCGGCCGGTGACCAGCACGGTGGAGATCCCAACATCCCTGCGAGATCCCCTTCAGTGGTACCTGCGCGACATCCCGACGCTTCGGGTAGTCGATCAGGTCAGCGACGCGCCAGCCATCGCGATTGTCCCGTCAAAAGCCGCGGCGCCGCGAGGGGCGTATGTTGGTCAGACTTACCAGCTCTTCCTTCGGGGGTCGCCGCCAGAGCTCGATCCACTCGGGCTCTGGAGGTGGTGGATGTATCACGAGACGTCAGAGCGCGAGACCGTCAGCGTGACGGTCTACGTTAAGACCCAGCTCGCCCAGCGCTGAGCGAGGAGGAAGCCCAATGGCAGTGATTGAGCGCCAGTACGAGCGGCAGATCGAGCAACAGTTCTGGACCAGGCCGCTGAGTGCGGTCATCCCACTGGACCGCGAGGTGGTCGCCTTCCTCGCTCTCACATTGTTCGCGGGCCTGCTCCGGTTCTGGGATCTCGGGAGCCGGATGCTCCACCACGATGAAAGCCTCCACGCCGTTTACTCCTATTACCTGTACATCGGTAAGGGCTACGTGCACGATCCGATGATGCACGGGCCATTTCTCTTCGAGCTGAATGCCCTTGTCTATTTCCTTTTGGGCGTGACCGACGCGACCGCCCGCGTCGCCCCGGCCTTCTTCGGCACGCTTCTGGTCGGCCTACCCTATTTTCTGCGCGACCGTCTCGGCCGGACCGGGGCAGTCGTCGCGGCCGCTCTTATCGCGGTATCGCCAACGATTCTGTACTACTCGCGCTTTATCCGCCACGATATCTACCAGATCTTCTTCATGCTCGTTCTCGTTATCGCGACCTTTCGCTATCTCTCGAAGCGGACAACTGGTTACCTTTATCTTGCCGTCGCGACGACGAGCCTGGCGTTCTCGAACAAAGAAGATACCTACTTCTTGATGGCAATTCTCTTGTCCTTCTTGCTCGCGCTTAGTCGAGATGATCTGCTTGCGGTCATCATCCATGGGCGGGCATCAACCCGGCCGGCAACAGATCTCCTCGTTCTCATTGGAACGCTCATCCTTCCGTTGTTCGCGGCTTTGCCGTACTTTTTCCTGCGTGGATCTGCCGAGACAACAATCAGCATTGTCTTTGCAGCGAGCTTCATTGTTCTGTTCGGGGCCGGATTGATCGTGGGGATGCGCTGGAACCGCCCGATCTGGATCCGATCGGCAATCATCTTCTGGGGGATTTTCCTCGTCCTCTATACAACCTTTTTCAGCAATCCCTACGGGTTCAGCTCGGGGGTCTTCGGCGCGCTCCGGTACTGGATCGATCAGCAGGGCGTGGCCCGCGGTAATCAGCCGTGGTTCTACTATCTGGTTCTTCTACCCCTCTACGAGTTCCTGGCGGTAGGGGTTGGGATCGGAGGGGCGGTGTACTGGCTTCGGCACCGGACGCTCTTTACCGATTTTCTGATGTACTGGTGCGTGGCGAGTCTGGTGTTGTGGGGCTGGGCCTCCGAAAAGATGCCGTGGATGGTCATTGAAATGGCCCTGCCGTTCTGCCTGCTTGCAGCCGTGACGCTTGGCCGCCTGATCGATCTGACACCGTGGCGGCAGGTCGTGCACGAGGGAGGCCTTCTCCTTGCCCTGTGCCTGGTCCTGGCGGTCCTGCTTGCCGCAACCCTGATCGGTGCCGGATCACCGTTTGCCGGGCAGACGCCGATTGCCGTGCAGCGTCAGCTCTTTCCATGGATCGCCATGGTGGCCATCCTGATCGGCCTGATCTACGCCGTCTGGCACTACTGGGATCGCCTGGGCGCACGAACGGGATGGAAGGTTACGGCACTCACAGCTGTGGTGGTGGTGCTACCGTTCTCCCTACGGACGGCCTGGCAGGTAACATACTATCACGGTGATATTCCGGTCGAGATGCTCGTCTACACCCAGACGGCGCCGGATGTCGGACGGGTGATGCGCCAGATCAACGAGATTGCCTATCGAACCGGCGAGGGCGTGGATAAGCTCAAGGTGGCCTACGATGCTGAGGTGTCGTGGCCGTTCGAGTGGTATCTGCGCGACTACACTGCGCGGGTTTACTTTGGCGAGGGCAATCCGCCGCCCGACGCTCCGGTGATCCTGGTCGGCTACGATAACGGGCGGGCGGATCAGGTGCGCCAGCTGCTCGGTAACCGCTATGTGAGTCAGCGTTATCGTCTCCGCTGGTGGTTCCCGGAGGACTACCGAAGCCTCAGCCCCAGCACGATTGTGGCAGGCCTGCTGAGCCCTGAGAACCGGGCCAAGCTCTGGCGCTTCCTGCTTTACCGTGAGCCGCCAGATCCGCTGGGCTCGACAGATTTTGTCCTGTTTGTCCGCCGCGACCTCGCGTACGGCGCCTGGACCGCACTCCAGGCTACTACCGCGACCGCGCCCGAGGCGACCCTGGCCCAGCATCTGCGGACCATCCCGGCTGTGGCAAGCTTCGGCTCGACCGGATCGGGGGCGCTGCAGTTCAACGCGCCGAAGGGGATCGCGATTGGCCCGGACGGCAATCTGTATATCGCAGATAGCCAGAACCACCGGGTCGAGGTCGTGTCCCCGAACGGGACCTTCATTCGGGCGTGGGGCTCTCAAGGGACCGGCGCCGGGCAGTTCAACGAGCCGTGGGGGATTGCCGTCGCGCCAGATGGCCACGTCTATGTGGCGGATACCTGGAATCACCGCATCCAGGAGTTCGACGCGACCGGCCACTTCGTTCGTGCATTCGGGAGCACTCCGGTGGGACAGCCAGGCTTGAACCCAGGCCAGTTCTACGGCCCTCGCGCCATTGCCATCGACTCCCAAGGGAACCTCTACATCACCGATACGGGCAACAAGCGCGTGGAGAAGTTCAGTCCCACTGGAACCTTCCTCGCGTCGTTCGGAGCGCCGGGTTCGGACCTCGGATCGTTCAACGAACCGGTGGGGATTGCGATTGACAGTCAGGGCAACTTCTACGTTGCCGATACGTGGAATCAGCGGATCGAGAAGTTCGGTCCTGATTTCACTCCGCTCCTCAGCTGGCCGGTTGAGGGGTGGGACAGCCAATCAGTCACCGACAAGCCCTATCTCGCCGTGGATCGGGCCGGACATGTCTACGTGACCGATCCCGATGGGAACCACGTGCTCGAGTACTCATCGACTGGTCAGCTCATCGCCGCCTGGGGAAGCTCCGGTTCGGACCTCTCGTCTTTTCAGATGCCCACGGGCATTGCGGTCGATGACCAGGGCAACATCTACGTGACCGACAGCGGCAACAATCGCGTGATGAAGTTTGCCCCGGTCTCGTGATCGTTGGTGTCACGCCGTCTCGTCCTGATCGCCGCGCTCAACCTGGTCTGGCTGGCCGCGTGGATCTGGGCCAACACCGAGCGGATTCACCTGACCATCGAAGTGAGCGGGGACACGGCGACCGCTACCGTGGCCTCAACACGAGTGACCGCTGTCCTGCCAGGGGCAGCCGGGCACGCGGTCGGGCTTTTCCTGCAGGGAGCTGATCGGCATGCCCCGGTCACCTGGCCAGCTCCCCAGGCTCCTGCCCCAGCGGAGCCGTCATTGCTCGCTGAGCTCTATCGCCTGAGCGCCGAGAGCGCCTGGGGGGACCTGCAAGTTACCGATGGGCGGACCGGGCGGGTGGTGAGGATCTCCCCTGGATCGACCGGGTGGATCAGGCGAACGGGGGACTGGTTTCCTCACCCGTTCGGCGGCATCACCACGGCCCGCCCTGGCCTGTTAACCCGCGATCTCGCAGTCGGCACGACGTATCGCCTCGATATCGATCTTCTGCGGCCGCGGAACGCCGCGGGCGTCCTTGTCCTCTCCCCTGATGGGGTTGACGGCTTGCTGTTCCTGTTTCGCCCCGAGGACCGTGATGCAGTCTGGTACCGCGTGGCCGACGGTCAGTGGCAGGGCCCGCTCGCGGCGGCGCCTTTCCACGCCTTTCGCCTGGATGCGGTATCCGGCCTTCAGGACGTGGTCCGCCTGCTCGTCAGTGGTTACCCGTTCGCACTGATCCTTATGGGCGGCGTGGCGGTTGCGTCCCGGCTTGGGGAGCGTACCGTGCGACAGCGGCCGGCCGCGGTGTCCGGAACAGCGAGCGTTGGACTGCCGTGCTTGATTCGTCTCGCCCGTGCTGCTATTCCCGGTCCGGTGAGGAAAAACCTTCCTACCGAGGGGATACAACGGCGCACACTGGCGGCACGTCTACCGCTGTCTCCTGTGGATCAGCCCGAGCCGTCTCGATTGAGCGGCCGCCGTCCGGCTACGTCGTGGAGCACTGCCCGGTGCCCATGGAGCGCACCGGCTGTGGCGGCCGGCGCTGTCAGTGCCATCGGGCTGGTGGTCACGCTCTCCATTGCTAAGGTCGTGCTCGAGGGAATGCCGCACGTCCAGGACTCGGTGGCCTATCTCTTCCAGGCGAAGATCTTCGCCCTGGGACGGCTCTGGGCACCCCTGCCGCCCCACCCGGAGTTTTTCGCCCACGAGTTCATCGTCATGCGCGACGGCCGGTGGTTCGGCAAGTATCCACCGGGCTGGCCCCTGCTTCTCGCGCTCGGCGTCCTGGCCGGAGCGCCGTGGGCGGTCAATCCTGTCTGCGCCGCGCTGAGCCTGCTGGTCCTTTACCGCCTCGGGCGCGAGATCTACCGTCCGCGGGTTGGTCTGCTGGCTAGCGTACTTGGCGTCACGTCTCCGTTTCTGCTTTTCCTCTCCGGCTCCATGATGGCTCACCCGAGCGGTCTTCTCTTCATTCTGCTGTTCGCCTGGATGTACTGGCGTGCGACCGGGCCGCACCGCTCGAATTATGCATCCGCACTGGCCGGTGCGGCGATCGGAATGGCGTGTCTGATTCGCCCCTACAGCGCCCTGGTTGCCGCCTTTCCGTTCGTGGTCGATGCGTTCCTCCGCGGCAGGCGCGCCCCGGGCGATGCCATGCGGCGCTTCGTTCCTATGGTGGTGGCGGCGATTCCGTTTGTCGGGGCTTTCCTTGCCTACAATGCCGTGTTCACTGGCAATCCGTTCTATCCGACCCAGCAGCTCTGGTGGCCGTTTGATCGAGTGGGGTTTGGGCCGGATCACGGCCCGTGGGGGTATACCCCGATCGATGCCCTGAACAATGTGAGCCGGAATTTCCACGAGCTTCTCGAGCACGCCTTCGGCTGGCCGCAGTTTACGACCCTCTCTCTGGCCGCACTTCCATTCCTCTCCGGCCGCGCCCGCCGCTGGGATGTCCTGTGGGCGGCGGGCTTCCTCGCGGTCGCAACGGGCTACGCGCTCTGGTGGGCTGATGGGATCATGTACGGCCCACGCTTCTACTATGAGGGGTTCGGCTTCCTGATCCTCCTGACCGCCCGTGGGGTAGACGTGCTTCTTGATATCGCCAGTCCGCTTGCCTCGCCGGTCCGAACGCCGGTGCAGTGGATGCCGATGGGGCTGGTCTACCTCGTTGTAGCGGGCCTGGTGGCGTTCAATGCCGCGTTCTACTTCCCCGGTCAATGGGCGCTCTATCATGGCTACAACTACGTCAATCACTCGAAGCTCGACGCCGTCGCGCGGGCTGGCATCCACCACGCGGTCGTGTTCGCGGATGTCGGTCAGTGGTACGAGTGGTGGGAGTACGGCATGGTGTTCTCAGCGAATGATCCTCTGCTCACGGGGGATGTTATTTACGCGCGCGACCTGGGCGATGCCCGGGACCGCGAGCTCATGGCCGACTTTCCGGGGCGGTCATTCTATCGTCTGAAGGGGACCCATCTCATCCCCTTCCCCGCCGCGAGCCGTAGCTCCGGCGCAGGGGATTGACAGGGAATTGACACGCGATACGATACACGGAAAGCGAGGGGAGCAACACATGCAGATCGTCAGGAACGGTGGAGAGAAAACTGCGATCGGACCAAGTGAGTGGTTTACCGGCGTGGTCTACCTTGACCCGGTCGCGGTGCCATCGAACGGATCGCGGCTCAGCGCGAGCATGGTCCACTTTACGCCCGGTGCACGCACCGCCTGGCATCGCCATCCGCACGGCCAGACGATCTACGTGATCGAGGGGGTCGGTCTCTGCCAGCGACGGGGCGGGCCGATCGAGGTCATCCGTCCGGGTGATCGGGTGTTCTTCGAGCCGGGCGAGGAGCACTGGCACGGGGCCGCGCCAACGCGCTTCATGATTCACCTTGCCATGCACGACGTTGACGACGAGGGGCGCAGTGCCACCTGGGGCCCGCACGTCACCGACGCGGAGTACGGTGCAGCACCGCCAATCGATGCGTGAGCCATTCCCTGGTCGCTGGCAGTCGGCGGCCCGGGGGGACGGTGGGATCGCGCGTCCGTAATCGGGCTGGTTCTTTATCCCCGATTACACGAGTTTATAGAATACAGACGGTTAGATGCCTGGGGCGCGTCAGCGCATGGTGTGCCCGGCAAGGAACTGAGAGGGACGGCGTGTCAGCCAGGCCGCGTGTTGTGGTGGTCATGCCCGCGTACAACGCAGCGAAGACCCTGGAGCGAACCTACGCCGACATCCCGGCTGGAGTGGTGGACCAGATCATTCTGGTCGATGACGTAAGCCAGGATGAGACGGTGGAGATCGCGCGCCGGCTCGGCCTGCGGGTTGTCATTCACGTTCAGAATCGAGGGTATGGGGGGAACCAGAAGACCTGCTACCTCGAGGCGCTGAAGGACGGCGCAGATGTCATCGTCATGCTGCATCCGGACTACCAGTATGATTCGCGGCGGATTCCGGAGCTGATCGCGCCGATTCTCCGCGGTGAGGCAGATCTGGTTCTCGGATCGCGGCTGGCGGACGGGGATCCGCTGGCTGGCGGCATGCCGCGCTATAAATACCTGGCGAACCGCTTCCTGACCGCAATCGAGAATCTCGCCTTCGGGCAGCATCTCTCGGAGTGCCACACCGGTTTCCGCGCTTACAGCCGTCGATTTCTGCTGACGATCCCGTTCGTTCTCAACTCTGATCGGTTCGTCTTCGACAGTGAGGTGATCGCTCAGGCCGCGGCCTTCGGTTTTCGAATCGCCGAGGTGCCGGTCCCGACCCGCTACTTTGCCGAGGCGTCGTCGGTGGACTTCAAGAATGGTCTCATCTACGGGTTGTCTACGCTCGGGGTCGTTGTCCGGTATATGCTTGACCGAGCCGGGCTGATTCCATGCCCCTGCTTTCGAAAGACGCTCCCAGAGGTTATCAGTCGATACCATCTCGCGCAAATTCACCGCTGGAAAATAGATGGCGGCGACACAGCGGCTTCGCCCCCGGATGGTCTCGCGTGAGCGCAGCCCGGTCGGGAGAGCCGGATCGTGCGTCTTGCCAAGGTGCATGAGCCCGCCGTACCGAGCCCGGGCGCATGCGTTCTGGGAGACGGCTAGTTTGCTGGCCCAGAGGGCGAACACATGATACCGCGCGAGTACTACCGCCGGGCTCACGCCGCGCTCGGTGCAGTGCTGGCGATGATCGCGGCCTACTATGCTCAGAGCGATCTCGTGCGGTCGGGTCACCTGGTCGCTGGCGCGCTCCTGCTGGTGGTTGCGGGAGGAGTTCTGCTCACCGCGCTCCGCGGGACGGATAAGGATGTCGAGCCTCCCTTCGCTCGCGGGCGAATGCTGGCTGTGATGACTGGCACATTGCTGGTGGGAGCGGCGCTCCGCGTCTGGGATCTTGCCTCGGTCCCGGAGGGGGTCTGGTTCGATGAGGCGCAGAATGGTCTTGTTGCCACACGCATCCTTACGGACTGGTCGTATAAGCCAGTCTATATTGGCGACCTCACCCAGCTGCCGGCGCTGTTCTTCTATGACATGGCCGCCTGGATTGGACTGGTGGGGTCGAATATCCTGGCGGTTCGTCTCACCGCGGCCTCCCTCGGTCTGCTGACCATTCCGGGGCTGTACCTGCTCGGTCGAGAGCTGTACGGCGAGCGGGTTGGCCTGATCGCGGCATTTCTTCTCGCCGTCAGCCGCTGGCATGTCAACTTCAGTCGGTTCGGAATGAACGGCATCGCCACGCCGTTCTGCATTGTCTACGCCCTGTACTTCTTTGCCCGCGGGGCGCGGACGGGCCGACGGCGAGACTTCGTGCTGGGCGGGCTTTTCGTTGGAATCGGGCTGAATACCTATCTTGCCTTCGGGGTGGTGCCGGTTTTGCTCGTGCTCTGGCTTTTCCACGCTCTGCTGGTCGGACACACCCGGGTACTGCGGCTGTACTGGCAGTCGGTCTTCGCGGCAGTGGCCGCGCTGGCAGTGACGCTGTTGCCGCTCGCCATCTTCACGCTCGATCACGGGCCCGTCTTCCTCGAACGCGCGCGGACGGTCTCGCTCTTCACCGATAAGACGTCTGACCAGGCCTGGACGGCCCTTCTCTCGAATGTGGTCAAGCACGCGGAGATGTTCAATTACCGGGGTGACAGCAACGGCAGACATAATCTCGCCGGGGCGCCGGAGCTCGATGACGGGACAGCCGCCCTGTTTGTCCTGGGCATCATCATCGCGCTCGCCCGGGTGCGGCAGCCACGCTATTCGGTCCTCCTGCTCTGGCTCGTTCTGCTCCTGCTGCCCGCCGTCCTGTCGCTCGATTTCGAGGCGCCGCAGTCCTACCGGGCGGTCGGGGTGATACCGGTGGTGTGCCTTCTCGCGTCCCTCCCGATCGCTGGGATCTGGACAGTGCTTCGGGGATGGCTCGGGTGGAGAGCGGATGGCGCGCTCGGACTTCTGGCGTCGCTGGGCCTTCTCGTCATCGGCTATGGAAACAGCCGGGTCTACTGGCTCGAGCAGATTCGCGATCCGGCATCGTGGGCGGCGTTCTCGACCCAGGAGACGATTGTCGCTCGCGAGATAACGCGGCTGGGGCGCGGCTACGACGTCTTTCTCGATCCGATCTTCCTTGGTCAGCCGACGATCGCTTTCCTTGCCCCCAGCTTCACCGATCAGAAGCCTTTCCAGCCGTCTCGCGACCTTCCCTTCCACGGTGATGCAGGGGCAGTCGTGTTCGCAAGCGATCTCAACCGAAGCTGGATGGACGCGATTCGTCGGCTCTACCCGAATGCGCGCATGACCGCATTCCGCGCATCGGCGGCCGCGCCCGCGATCCTGTACGAGGCGGTAATTCCCGCTGACGTGGTCGCGGCCCTGCACGGTCTCGTTGGCAGGTACAGTGAAGGGGAAGGCGCAGGAGTTCGCCCGCTGTACCAGCGCGTGGATCCGACGATTGACATGGCATGGTCGCACGAGCCGCCGCTCAGCATCCCATTTACGGTCGACTGGACCGGAACCCTGTCTGCGCCGACGTTCGGCCCCTACCGGTTCCGTCTGGATGGACCAGCCAGCGCTCGTCTGGATCTGGATCGCTTCCCAGTGCTTCGGGGGACTGGGGAGACAACGGTCGTACTGGCGCGCGGGAGCCATACCCTGGAGGTAACGGCGACCCTCGATCAGCCGTCGGATGTGCGCCTGAGCTGGCAGCCTCCTGGCGGCTCGATGCAGGTCATCCCGCCCGCGATGCTTGCGCTGCCCCCGGCGGATAATCGGGGGCTGCTCGCGAGCTACTACCAGGGGCCAGCGTGGACAGGGCCACCCGCGTTCCAGGAGATTGATCCGGCGATCTCCACCTACTTTCACCTACTTCCCTTGCCCCAGCCGTTCACTGTCGAGTGGACAGGGAAGATCAGTATCCCACGGGCGGGAATCTACCGGTTCGGCACCCAGTCAATCGATTTCTCCTGGCTTTTCATCGATAACCGGCTGATCGTAGATAACAGCCATGCCCTGGACCAGTATGTGGAGGGGGCGGTCACTCTTGGCGAGGGACTGCACGACATTCGCATCCGGTTTCTTGATCGATCTCCGCACAGCTTCATCGACGTATACTGGACGCCTCCTGGCGGGGAGCGCACGTTGCTGTCGGCGGATGTTCTCTTCCCGCCGCAGGGGAGCTACCCCAATCGGGTGACCACCGCGGCGGCAGGAGCGACAGAGTCCGTAGGACCTCCGCCGCCACCGCCGATGCGAACGCGGGCATCCGGCGCTGTGCCGCCGTCGCCGCTCGTGCTCCGCCGTGTCATCGGACAGCCGGGAGCCGGGCCGGGACAGCTCACGGACCCGCGTGGCGTCGCTGTCGATCGTGACGGCGACGTGTACATCGCGAGCGCCGGGACGCGGCGCGTGGACGAGTTCGATGCCGCTGGACGCTACGTCCGCTCATTTGGCGGATCCTTGAGTGAACCGGACGCAGTGGCAGTGGACAAGAGCGGTGCGGTGATGGTCCTCGATGCGACGGAGGGATGGATCTACCGCTTTGCCGGGAATGGCGATCCGCTTGGGCGCTTTGGTGGGCCAGCGGTAGGTTTCTACCATCCACGAGGGCTCACGGTCGATCGATCCGGCCGGGTGCTGGTCGCCGATACAGGGACTGGCCACATCACGGTCTTCGATCCGTCCGGGGTGGTGCTCCGTCAGGTCGACGTGCGGTTGCCATCCATGGCCCATGTTGCCCAGCCGGTGGGAATCGCGGTGGGGCCCGATGGAACGATTTATACGACCGATGCGGCTAACTTCCAGGTCATGCGGTTCGATGCGGCGTTTCAACCGCAGGCCCGCTGGCCGATTGCTGCGTTCGATAGTGTTCACGGAGCCCAGCTGGCAGCAGCCCCCGATGGGACGCTCTACGCGAGTGATCCGGCCAATCATCGCGTGATCCACTATGATCGAGATGGTCATCCGCTTGATCAGATCGAGGGTGCGGAGTTGGGTCAGCCGGTAGGCGTGGCCGTCGACGCGGCCGGTGATCTCTACGTGGCTGATGCCGCGGGGGGACGCGTGCTTGTCTTCGGTCAACCGTGAGGAATGCCGGGATGAGTGCCAGCAGTAGACTGAAGCCAGCACAGGGGAAGCCGCCTGCTCTACCGGTATATGCGCGTGCTCTTCTTCGCCCGCGCCTGGGATTCGGTCTTGCTCTGCTACTCGGTCTAGGCATCCGCCTCGGGGTCGCTGCGGTTGGTGTCGAGGTAGCGGATGTCCAGCGGATGCACGAGGTTGCCGAGGCTGTTCTGGCCGGCCAGAATCCCTATCTCCGTGCTGATTTCTACGTCTATCCGCCACCGTGGATGTTCGTGGAAGCAGGATCCCTCCTGCTGTCGCGGTGGATGGGGGTTCCGTTTTCGCTCGCGATCAAGAGCTGGCCAACTCTCGCCGATCTGGGGATTGCAGCCCTCGTGCGCACCCTGCTGATGCGCCGCGGCCTTGGATCGGCGCGAGCAACGGCATGGGCGCTGGCCTACCTCTTCAATCCGGTCTCGATCACGATCACGGCGGCACACGGACAGTTCGATGCCCTTCCTTCTCTCCTCTCATTGCTTGCACTCGCCTGGCTGGCACCACAGTCGGGGCCACGCCACTGGCGGAGTGCCCTGGCCCTGGGCGCGGCGATCGCCCTGAAGCCGTTCCCCGTCCTGCTTGTCCCCTGGTATGCGAGCGCAGCTGGTCCCGGCATCCGCCGCCTGCAGTATCTGCTTCTGGCGGGACTGCCGGTCGCGGTAAGCCTGGTCCCGTTCCTGGGGCCTGGTCGCGACGCGATGTTCCAAAGCATGCTGGGATACTCGGGCGTCTACGACCTGGGATACGGTGCAGTGCTGCGGGCCGCATGGCTGGTCAAGACTGGAAGCTACTGGCTCCCCGGCACGATCGGGCAGGATCTTGCGCAGATGACCAAGCTCGCGTTTGGCGCAAGCTATCTCCTCCTGTTTCTCCTCTTCGCTCGGCGGCCCGAGACCCTCGAACAGCGAGCGGTATTGACCTACCTCCTCTTCCTGACGGTATTCACTGGCCTATCTGCCCAGTATCTCTCCTGGCTTCTGCCCTTTGCTGTCCTGGCCCGTGATCGCCGGGTATTCCCGTACTCGCTCGGGGCAACCGCGGCGCTGATTGGGTTCTACCTGGTGTTCTGGCCGGCGATCCTGCTGGGGCGTTGGAATCATTTCGACGGGATTCAGCGGCAATTCGGTGTCCTCTATCTGGGGGGGACCACTCTTGCCTGGCTGGCCGCGGCCACCTGGCTCTGCGGCATGGTCATCTCTCTCACCCGTGCCGTCACGCGGGTTGTGTCGGTGCAGGGGATATCTGCTCTTGCACTGGCGTACCACTCCAGGGGTGCGGTAGTTCTGGGGCTTGCGATACTTGGGGTAGGTCCGGCCGTGCCGCTGATCATCGCGATGGTGAGAGCCCTGATTCAGTGAGGCGTGTATCTGCTGGTCTCCTCAGTGAGTGCTGTAGGGGGCGGCGCTCGCAGCCCAGGACCTGGAACCCGAGAACGCTGGAACCTTCGTTCGTGACGATATCGACCGTGCGTGCTATAATCCTACACGTCTTGCCGCAGTGGGGCACGGTGAGACCACGAGCGCGTCCAGGTTGGGCCGCGCTCCCTTTCTGGTCCGCGCGCTTGACGGTGTTGAGCACCCGCCGTCATCGACCGGGCCAAACCCGAGGAAAGGAGCCCGCACGGTGCGTGACTACGAACTCGCGTTTATCCTGAAGCCAACCCTGGATGAGGCGACAATCAAGGGAACGACCGAGCGCATTCAGTCGTGGATCTCTGAACGCGGTGGTGAGGTGGTGAGCGTGACCCCGGTCGGGCATAAGCGCCTGGCCTACCCCATTGCTCACCAGCGTGATGGGTACTATGTGATCGTGCAGTTTAAAGCACGCCCGGATACGGTAAACGAGGTGGAGCGCGAGCTGCGGCTCACCGAGGATGTTATGCGCTACCTGATCGTCCGACGGTGACGAGACCGCTCTGCAGGGCGTATCGGGTCGAAGGCAGGGAGAGAAGAGATGGCCGGGCTCAACAAAGTCATGATCATTGGGAATCTCGGTCGCGATCCTGAGATGCGGTACACTCCCAACGGGACACCGGTGACCACGTTCTCGGTGGCGGTGAACCGCCGCTGGACGACGCCCGACGGCCAGCAGCAGGACGAGACAGAATGGTTCAACGTCGTCACCTGGAATAAACTCGCGGAGACGTGCAATCAGGTGCTCTCGAAAGGCCGGATGGTCTATGTCGAGGGACGACTGCGCACCCGCTCCTGGGACGGTCAGGATGGGCAGAAGCACTATCGGACTGAGGTCATCGCCTCGACGGTGCAGTTCCTGGATAGCGCCCGGTCCCGTGCGGCGGAAGCGCCGCCTGCTCCGGGTGACGACGAGCTCGCGGGTGATGTCGAGCCAGATGATCTGCCATTCTGAGCCGCTGATCCTGGGGTGTAAGGCCGGATGAGGCCCAGCACCCAGCGCGTCGGGTCATCCAGCGCTATTGATTTGGAAAGTCAGGATGCGTTCCTATTCTCTCTGCGGCGCTCGCGCATGGTGAAGGCTCCCAGTGTGAAGTAAGGAGGAAATCTTGGCAACTGACCCTGCTCAGACCGCACCATCTGCCGATGCGGCTACCCCGGCCCAGGCCGCGACGCCAGCCCGGAAGAGCCGCGGCCGCGGCCGATACGTGCCGCGTCGGAAGGTGTGCCAGTTCTGTGCTGAGAAGATCGATCTCATTGACTATAAAGATGTGGTCCGTCTGCGGCGCTACATCTCCGAGCACGGTAAGATCGAGCCGCGTCGGAAGACGGGTGTCTGCGCGAAGCATCAGCGACGCCTGGCGAAGGCGATCAAGGAAGCCCGGCATCTTGCCCTTCTGCCGTTCGCAGCGAAGCATATCTTGATGATGGGTGCTAGCTGGTACCAGATGCAGCCTTTCATGCCGACCCCCGGTCCCGCACCCGGCAGCACGACAGCGCCAGAGGCCGAGGCACCCGCTGCGTCCCCGGCGTCCCCAGAGGCGGCCGAGACCGCTCCTTCCGGCGCCTGAACGATCTGACCGATCAATGGCGCCGCGGCTCCTTTCCCGACCCTAGCCGGGCGGGGAGAACCGTACCGTTCCGGAGATGTGATCAGGCCCATGGAGATCAACGGCCACCGGCCTAAGAAGAGTGTTCGGCGGGCGCTCGCGCTTGCCCAGCGTCCGCCACGTCCGGTGCCCCGGCATGTGCATATCCGGCAGGTCCGGGAGCGTCGGATCCGACGGCTGATCATTGCCGGGGCGGTGTTCGTCCTGCTCGTGGTCTTTCTGATTCCGGGATACGGATACTGGCGGAATGTCCTTCATCTCGGGGCGGAACCGATCGTGACCGTCGAGGGGGAAGCGATCACGACGGAGGAGTACGCGCGCTATCTCGGGACACGCCAGGAGCTCTTGAATCGTCAGATTACCCAGCTTCAGGCCGCACTGCCAACCGCGACACCAACCCGTCCTGTGCCGACACCCCAGCCAGGCGCAGCACAGCCTGCCGCTTCGGCCACGCCGGGTGGAAGCCCGACCCCTGGCGTTGTAACGACCCCTTCACCGGCCGAGCAGACGCTCCAGTCGCTTTTGTCCGAGCAGAGCTCCCTCTCCACGACTGCGCTGACCGATCTGATCGAGGCGCGGATCGTCGTGCATGAGGCGAGAGCACGCGGCCTGACGGCAAGCCCATCCGAGCTTGACGATGCCCTCCGCTGGCTGATGAGTCCACCGGCTACGAGCACTCCGTCCAGCTATGGACTCACCCCGGCGCCGGAGCACTTGAGTGGAACCGGCGTTCTGAGTCTTGCTCAGGCACAGGATGCCTTGAACCGCATCGTGGGGAGCGGCCGGTTTCTCTCTGCCGATCAGATCCGGCAAGAGATCCTGGAGCCGGCGGTCTTGAAGCGCAAGCTTCTTGATGCCTTCGCTAGTAGTGTGCCGCGGGAAACCGAGCAGGTGCACGCGCGCCACATCCTGGTGAACACTGAAGCCGAGGCAAAGGCGATCCGGCAGCAACTCCTGGCCGGAGCCGATTTCGCCGCCCTCGCAAAGAAGGACTCGATCGATCCTGGAACCAAAGATAAAGGAGGTGACCTGGGCTGGTTCGGTCGCGGCGTTATGGACCCGGCTTTCGAGCAGGCGGCCTTCAGTCTGAAGGTAGGCGAGATCTCCGAGCCCGTGAAGACGTCGTTCGGCTATCACATTATCCAGGTGCTGGCGAGGGATCCGCATCGGCCGCTCACCTCTGACCAGATCCTCCAGCAGCGTGATCGCGCGTATGAGGCCTGGCTGGGGAAGGTGCAGTCAGATCCGAAACAGGTCTCGTACGCGCTCGATCAGAACAAGATGACCTGGGTCGCGAACTACGTGGTAAAGGGAAACTGACGGGTCATCCTCATGCTAGAAGTTCCGATTCCGCGCACAGGGGTCCTCCACGCACGCGGTCGTGACCTGCCGTATGGCGAGCGGACCCTGGTGATGGGGATTATCAACGTGACCCCGGATTCCTTCTCTGGTGACGGCGTTGGCCGTCGGATTGACGCCGTGCTCGCGCGTGCCCGCGACATGGTGGCCGAAGGGGCCGATCTGATTGATGTGGGGGGCGAAAGTACCCGGCCGGGTGCCCAGCCAGTGGACGAGGAGGAGGAACTCGCGCGGGTCGTGCCGGCAGTCCGCGCGCTGGCCGAGGCAGTACCGGTGCCGATCTCGGTCGATACGCGCAAGCCGCGGGTGGCCGAGGCGGCCCTGCGCGCGGGAGCGCATCTCATTAATGATGTCGCCGGACTTCAGCGAGACCCGGGCATGGCCGAGGTGGCGGCGTCCTTCGGCGCGCCGGTGATCGTGATGCATTCGCCGGGCGAGCCCTGGGCAGTTCCCTGGCCAGCCGTGTACCGCGATGTCGTGGACGACGTCAAGGCCTATCTCGCGCGGTCGCTCGAGATCGCGGTTCGGGCCGGGCTTCCAGGTGATCAGGTCGTCATTGATCCGGGGTTTGGGTTTGGAAAGTCCGTGACAGATAACCTGGAGCTACTTCGCCGCCTCGGTGAGTTCCGCAAGCTGGGCTCGCCACTCTTGATCGGGACCTCCCGCAAGAGTACGATCGGGGCGATTCTGGGCCGGCCGGCCGATGACCGTCTGGAAGGCAGTCTGGCGACGATTGCCCTGGCGATCGCCGAGGGCGTGGATATTGTCCGGGTCCACGATGTTCGTGCATCGGTTCGCGTCGCCCGAATGGCCGACGCGATTGTCCGGGGGCATCGCGTCCCGGGAGTGACAAGATGACCGCGGAACTCGTCGAGAGTTACATCGGGCTTGGCAGTAACCTGGGGGATCGGGAGGCGATGATCTATCGTGCCGTAGATCGGATCGTCACGACGCCGGGTGTGCGGGGGGTTGTGCTGTCATCCCTGTATCATACCGAGCCGTGGGGGTTCACCCGACAGCCCAGCTTTGTGAACGCAGTGGCGCGGGTCACGACAACGCTGGGACCGATTCAGCTCCTCCTAATCCTCAAGGGCATCGAGCGCGATCTCGGACGGACCCGCACCTTTCGCTGGGGGCCGCGCGAGATTGACCTCGATCTGCTTCTCTACGGAAACCAGCAGATCGTGCGCCCTGGCCTGATCGTGCCGCATCCTTCGATGCACGAGCGTGCGTTTGTTCTTCTGCCCCTGCGCGAGCTCTGGCCGGACTACCGATGCCCTTCTGGATGCTCCATTGACGAAGCCCTGGCTGCGCTCGAGGGGCCGCGCGGTGCGGGCTGTCCTGCCTCGATCGAGGCGGCGCCGCTTCGTTGACATCACTGATCTCGTACACTACACTTCCTCGCAGGAAGTCTGGAACCCGGGTGATCCATGAAGACCATCGAAGCAAAACAGAATGTGCTGGGTGGCCGCTGGGAACGCATCGGGCCGCGGGTTGGGGGAACGGTGTCTGCGCTCGCGGTCTCACCGCGGTTCGAGAAGGACCAGACTGTCTTCGCCGGTACGCTCGCCGGCCTGTATCGCTCGACTGATGGGGGCCGTCTCTGGCAACCCTCGGGAACGGGTTTGAACAGTCCATTCATTGATGCGATCGCGTTTTCTCCGAACTTCGAGAAGGATCGTGCGCTCTTCGTTGGTACTCGCCAGGGCGGGCTTTTCCGCTCGACCGACGGGGGAGAGAGCTGGTTTCCGGTCGAGTTCTGGAGCCAGGGGGCATCGGTCACGGCGCTCGCCCTGTCGCCGACCTTTTCGAGTGACGGGATTGGTCTGGCCGGGACCGAGGGCTCGGGTGTCCTGCGCTCGACGAACGGCGGTCGAACCTGGAATCCAAGCAACTTCGGCCTCCTCGATCTCTCGGTCCTTGCGCTGGCTATCTCGCCAAACTTCAAGGAGGATCAGACCGCCTTTGCAGCGACGGCTGGCGGCCTCTACCGCAGTCCGAATGCCGGGCGTGCCTGGCGGAGTGTGGAGCTGGGCGACGAGGAGTACGTGGTCCAGTCAATCGCCTTCTCGCCGTCCTTTGCTGAAGATCGGGTGGTGTTTGTGGGCACCGAAGCGCACGGGGTCTTTCGCTCGACGAACGGCGGCCTGTCCTGGCACGCGGTCAACGAAGGGCTGGCGGACCTCAGCGTGAACTGGCTTGCGGTCTCGCCCTCTTTTGCCACAGATCGCACGGTGCTGGCCGGAACCAGCGATGGAGTTTTTCGGTCAGCCGACGGCGGCGAGCACTGGGAGCGGGTCGCTCCCGGAGCGGCAATGACCATAACCGCCGCGCGGTCTCCGGATGGTCGCCTGACCGTGCTGGCCGGTCTCGCCCAGGCCGGGGTGATCCGCTCGGATGACGGTGGGCTGACCTGGGAGGCGGCAAATGACGGCCTTGCTGGCCGCCTGATCGTCGGGTTGTGGACGTCGCCTGCCTACCCGACAGATCGGACACTGTTCACTGCTAGCCTCGATCAGGGGGTGGAGCGCTCGACCGATGGAGGCGAGAGCTGGCAAACAGTCAACGAGGGGCTTCCGACCGTTCAAGTGCCCGCGCTGGCTCTCTCGCCATCCTTCCCATCCGATCGGACCGTCTTCGCTGGCTGTGCGGACGGTCTCTTCTGGAGCCGCGATGCAGGAGACACCTGGACGCTGGTGAGTGAGGAGCTGAAAGGGACGGATATCCGATCGATTGCAATCTCTCCTTCTTATCCAGCGGATGGTACCCTGTTCGTGGCAACGGGGGACAACCGGATTCTGCGGTCAGTCGACGGAGGCCTGCGCTGGCAGCCGCTGAAGCAGCAGCTCACCGAGGAGGTCGTTGCCCTGGCCGTCTCGCCGGGTTATGCCCAGGATCGTGTTCTCTTCGTGGGAACGTTCAGTGTGGATCCGAAGCAGGGCATCGGCATCGCCGGCGTCTGGAGAGGCGACGATGCGGGCGACCGTCTCACCTGTCAGACGACCTACCGAAGCGGGAATCGCTGGGTGTCATTCGGCATCCCTTCGACCTTCGCGGGCACCGGCATGATGTTTGCGGGCGTTCACAACGCTGTACTGCGGCCGATGCTCCCCAGCACATCGGCCGAGGGCTTCTCCCGCCGTCGTGTCTGGAAGGCTGAGCCGGTCGCGCCGATCACCGGCTCGGTGGTGGCCCTGGCCGTCTCGCCGGCCTATGCCGAGGATCGAACCCTCTTTGCCGCGACCAGTCACGGCGTGTACAAGTCATCGACGGGCGGGCTCAGCTGGAAGCCGATGAGCGATGGACTCACCCAGAAGTCGGTTGTCGCTATCTGTGTCTCCCCGGGGTTCGCCGAAGACCGGGAGGTGCTGGCAGTGACCCTGGGAGGCGAGCTGTGGCGCTACATCGATGTCTGACGTGGGTCGCTAGCGCCTGATGCGGACCCTTTCCCTCCGCCCGGCGCGATTCGCCTGGCCCGGTCGAGCGCTCGTCGCACTTGGCGGTCTTGGATTTGGTGTTCTTCTTCTCGTGCTCGCGCTGGCAGGCTACCGTCTGGCTTATCGCGAGCGCATCTTCCCCGGTGTCGTGGTCGCGGGGGTTGCGCTGGGTGGGGCGACCCCCGAAGACGCGGCTGCGATGCTCCAGCAGAGCCTGAACACCCGGATCGAGAAGCCTCTGGTCGTCGAGGCGGATGGCCATCGTTGGGAGCTTTCACGCGCGCGCCTGGGGGCACGGTACAACGTGGACGATCTGGCACGGTCGGCCTATGCGATCGGTCGCTCGGGGGGACTCATTGAGCGCTGGGTGACCCCGGTCTTGCTCCGCCTCAGGGCTCGGGAGCTTGCGGTGCAGGCCGAACTTGTACCAGCGGATTGGAATGCACTCCTCGCGCCGATCGCCCGGCAGGTTGATCAGGCCCCAGTTGATGCGCGGCTGGTGATCGGGCCAGATCATCGGGTGAGCATCGCCCCCGAGCGTGATGGTCGTCGTCTGGATCTGGCCGGGGCACGCCGTGTGATTAGCACGGCGCTGATCGAAGGGGGCGATGCTCCAGTCTCGCTTCCCGTGGTGGCGGTGCCGCCTGCTGTTCGGGCGTCCGATCTGAGCGTGCTCCGGGATCGCGTTGCGGTTATCCTGTCCGCCCCGGTCAGGGTTACCTACGACGGCCGCACCTGGACCCTCGACCTGGATCGGATTCAGTCAGCGCTGATCCTGCCGCCAGCCGGCCAGCGGAATGCCGCGGCCGTTCGCCTGAACGATGCGGTGATTGCCAGCTTCGTCGATCGTCTCGCCAGCGAGATCAACCGTCCGGTGATAAACGCGCGGTTGAAGCTGGATGGTGAGCGCGTCGTCATCCAACCTTCGGCGCCAGGACGTACGGTTGATCGGGCGGCCACCGCGCGGAAGGTCCAGGAGGCCATCCTCGGGACCAATCGAGTGGTCCAGCCGATCGTCTCGGTGGTTCAGCCGACCGTGACAGAGGATCAGCTGCGGAATGCCGCTACCGCTGCGAATCGAATGATCAGCGCCCCGATCGAGCTCCATGGTCCCGACGGCCAGGCATGGACGCTCACGCCGGATCG
>DATGMJ010000197.1:0-3103 GCA_035293685.1 Chloroflexota bacterium
GGGGAGCGGCACCTCCTACATCGGCTTCAATACCAAGCTTGCCCCCTTCGACAATATCAAAGTGCGCCAGGCCTTCTCGGCGGCGCTCGACCGCGAGACGATGGCGAACAAGGTCTTTAAGGGGCTGGCCCTGCCGGCGTACCAGTTCTTGCCGCCGAACTTCCCCGGCCACTACGAGGATATCACCCTCCAAAAATTCGATCCCGAGGCGGCGAAGAAGCTCCTTGCTGACGCAGGCTACCCGAACGGCCAGGGGCTTCCGCCGATCAAGTTCACCTTCGCCAACACTGACACCAACAAGCTCATCTCGACCGCTGCCCAGGCGATGTTCAAGCAGTACCTCAACGTGAACATTACCCTCGAGCCGGTCGAGCCAAAGGCCTTCTCCGCGCTGACCAAGAAGCAAGAGACCACGCCCCAGATGTTCCGCCTGGGCTGGCTTCAGGACTACCCGGACCCGCAGGACTGGTACAGTACTGTCTTCCGTTCGGACAGTACGGTCAGCCACACCGGCTGGAAGAATGACGATTTCGACAACCTAACCAAGCAGGCAGACGTTGAGCTGGATCCGAAGAAGCGGGACGACCTGTACCGTAAGGCGGCCGATATCCTGAACAAGGAGACGCCGGTTGCCTTCAACTATCACTACGTCGCGGCGTATCTCATCAAGCCGCGCGTGCAGGGCTACAAGGCCGACCCGTTCGAGTACTTCTTCGGCCAGCACTCGCTGTATGATATGAAGCTCACGTCCTAGCCAATCCGGCCCGCGGTCCCACGCGAGAGCGGCTCGGCGGTCGAAAGGGGCCGCGGGCCGGTTGATCAGAGAGGGCACGATGGAGAAGTGAGCATGGTCTCCTTCCTGATCCGACGGATCGCCCTGCTGGTACCGGTCATCATCGTGATCTCAATTCTGACCTTCGGATCAGGCCACCTGGCGCCGGGCGGCCCCTTCGACCAGGCCGGCCTCGGGCGAGAGCTTCCCGCGCCGGTTATCGAGAACCTGAAGCGTAAGTTTCACCTCGACGAACCCGCCTGGAAGCAGTACCTAATCTACATGGGGAACTTCCTCCAGGGGGATCTCGGACCTTCCTACCAGTTTCGGGGAGAGAGTGTAAGTAAACTGCTCTTCGCCCCATCTCAGCCCGGGGCATCCTTCTGGACGAGCCGCTTCGGCCGGAGCGCCGAGCTCGGCGGTCTGGCCTTCCTCTTCGCCTGCGTCGTCGGCATTCCCCTGGGAGTGATCTCAGCCGTCCGCCAGAACACTTGGATTGATTACCTCGCGCTGTTCCTGGCGACCGCCGGCATCACGATTCCCAGCTTCATCATCGCCCTCTTCCTCCTGGTGATCTTCGGGGTCCAGCTCCACTGGTTTCCGGTTGTCACGGCAAACTACGGTGACTGGCGTGCCTGGGTGCTCCCGGCGTTTACCCTCAGCCTGGGGCTTCTTGCCTATCTGACCCGCCTGACCCGGGCCAGCATGCTCGAAAGCCTGCGCCAGGACTACATTCGCACGGCGCGCGCGAAAGGGCTACGCTGGCGAGTCATCGTCCTCCGCCATGCACTGCGCAACAGCCTGATTCCGGTCGTGACCGTGCTCGGACCGGCCCTCGCCGGCCTGGTCACCGGCTCGTTCATCATCGAATACGTCTTCTCGTTCCCCGGAATGGGCCAGTTTTTCGTCCAGGGGGTGACCGCGCGCGACTACTCGATGGTGATGGGCGTGACGCTCTTCTACGCCATCCTGATCTCCGGCGCCAACCTCCTGGTGGATATCGTCTACGCGATCCTGGATCCGCGGATCAAGGTGAGCTGAGATGTCTGCTGATCTGTCCGCGACATCAGCCGTCATCACCGAGGAACTGCTCGAGGTTGCCGAGGCGCCGGGAACCTGGACCCAGGCGTTCCGCCGCCTGCGGCGGAACCGGGCCGCGGTGGTGAGCGCAGTGGTCATCGCGTTCTTCTACCTCGTGGCCATCTTCAGTCGGTTTCTCGCGCCGTATGACCCGACTCTCGTCCACTTCGATGCCATCAGCGCGCCGCCGGCCTGGATGCCCGGTGGGAGCTGGGCCTACCCGCTCGGGACTGATGGCGTTGGACGAGACGTGTTGAGCCGCCTCATGTACGGGGCGCGGATCTCGATGACGGTCGGGCTGGTGCCGGTCGTCTTTTATCTTCTGATCGGCGGCTCGATCGGCCTGGTCGCAGGCTACGCCGGAGGGATGGTTGACACGATCCTGATGCGGGTTGTCGATGTGTTCTATGCCCTGCCCGACCTGCTGATCATCATCACCCTGGTAACCCTCCTCCGCGAAACGGTGATCGGTAGTTTGCTTTCGGGGATGGTCCTCCTGCTGGCTGCGCTTGCCCTCTTCAACTGGGTTGGCACGGCCCGTCTGGTACGTGGGCAGGTCCTCGCCTATAAGGAGATGGCCTACGTCGAGGCGGCCCGCGCGCTGGGGATGTCGTCCGTGCGGATCGTTCTCCGGCATATCCTGCCGCATGTCCTCGCGCCGGTGATCGTCCAGATCACCTTCACCATCCCAGGAGCGATCGCCGCCGAGGCGGTCCTGAGCTTCATTGGCATCGGCATCCGTCCTCCGACGCCGAGTTGGGGCAATATGATCCAGGATGGCTTCGGCGCCCTCTTTACCCAGCCCTGGATGGCGATTGCGCCTGCCATCTGCATTGCCCTGGTGACCCTCGCCTTTACCTTCCTCGGCGACGGCCTGCGCGACGCGCTCGATCCGCACCTGCGCGTCTGAGCGCCCGATCCCTCCTGCCGTCTGCTCGCCAGAAGGCTGGCGAGGCAGTCCGCGGCGTGCTATAATGACGCGTTCAGTTATGTCAATTTATCGCGTCGTCACGCCAAACGCGTCGTCACGCCAGAAAGGATCGGACCCGATCATGGATTCGACGGAGGTCATGCGACACCTGCGCCGGCGAATCATTAATCAGGACGAGGCGCTCGCACAGCTCGAGGAGACCCTGCTCATCGCCGAGGCCGGCCTGAATGACCCGCGCAAGCCGCTGGCCGTGCTCCTCTTCGTCGGTCCGACCGGTGTCGGTAAGACCGAAACGGTGCGGGCGCTGGCCGAGGCGATCC
>DATGMJ010000198.1:0-8463 GCA_035293685.1 Chloroflexota bacterium
CTCCACCTCCTTCTGGCGACTGATATCGCGCACCACAGCGAGCGCGAACGGCCCCTCGCCGTTGCTCGCCGCCACGTAGGCATAGCTCGCCGCAACATGGCGGCGCTCGCCGGATCGATTCACGACCACGGCTTCTGCCACACTATCATCGGGAGGTTCGCCCGCGAGCAGGCGCATCGTCGTCTCGCCCAGACCGGGGCCAAAGACCTCTCGGCAACCACGACCGAGAACTTCGCAGGCAGACCAGCCGGTGAGCAACTCCGCGGCCGGGTTAAAAGCGACAATCCGCCCATCGCGGTCTGCCATGAAGATGGCATCGGTCGAGTTCTGGAAGATAACGTCGAGGCGCTTCTTCTCGAGCTCGAGCCGGGTGAACAGCTCAGCGTTTCGCCGCGCTGCGGCCGACAGCTCCTCGACCTGCCGCTGCAGGCGAGTAAACAGCCGTGCGTTATCAATGGCGATCGCCGCCTGGGCACCAAAGGAGGCGAGGAGATCGATCTCCGGGCGCGTGAATCGCTTGGGCAAGGCGTGAAAGACCCCGAGCGTTCCAATGATCCGCCCGCGGAGGAACAGCGGTACCCCCACGTAGGTGCGAAGCGCCTCGGGGGGACTGTAACATGCGATTTCCCCCAACCGCTCGCGCAGGTCGGCCACATAGCAGGGCTCCCGGCGCTGAATGACCTCGTTCGCCAGAGCGGTGAGGGCTTCAAGCTCGTGCCCATACCGCTCCAGTGCATCGACCGGAGCCCACTTCGTTTCGCCCGGCGCGTCATCGGTCGGACAGAGCGTCAAGCTCCCCACCGTCGCTCGCAGCATCTCTGTCGCAAGGTCAACGACGAGGCGCAGGGTATCCGGTAGGTCGAGACCAGCGGCAAGCGCGTCGCCGATCCGTCGAAACGATGCCAGGAGCTCGAGCCGCTGGCGTCGGCTCTCTTCGTAGAGCTGGGCGTTCTCGATCGCAACGGCCGCCTGACTCGCGATCGCCTGGATGATCGCGACCTCGTGCGGTGGATACGTGTAGTGACGGCTGATGTGGTTGAGGAAAAGGGTACCAATGACCCGCCCTTTACTCGCCAGGGGAACGACTAGGATCGATTTATCACCAAAGAAGTCAACCGCTTTCTTATCCGTCCGTGGATCGGTCGCCGCATCGAGGACCACGACCGGCTGACCGGTCGTGATCGCCTCCTGGGATAGGCGCTCGTCCTTAATCGATAGGATCTTTCGCTTCCAGCGAGCGGCAAACGTGGGATCAATGCCGTAGATGGCAGCTGGTAGAAGGAGGTCGCGCGTGCCGTCCAGGAGCCACAGACTGCAGCGATCAGCGCCCGTGAGACGGGCAGTCCTCTCGACGACCCGCTCGAGGACCTCGTGGAGTTCGAGGGTCGAACCGGCCGCCTGGGCAATCTCCAGCAGGACCGCCGACTCATCCGCACGAATCCGGGGCGGTGGATCGCTCGTGTCTATGTTCGCTGGCGATATCATTGCCTCACCCTGATCTGCCGACGCTGGCAGACCGTCACATGCTCATCAGGACGCGAACAGTTTGGACGTCTGAGGGCAAAAACAGCTATCGAGGGCGACTAAGCGTCCTGGTTCAACGGGGTGCCTGGTTCACCTTTGAACGCGGACCAAACCCCGTCACGCATGGGTCGTGAGTGGTACGGCGGTCCTGTTCTCTTCGATACGCGGTCCGTTCTCCATTATACAGACAGCCGGCCACCAACGCAAGACCGACCAGCACAGGAGCCCCGGGCCGCTCGCCGAGACGAACAGCGCCATCCATCCTTCGACCTCGTGCACATTCCGTGCCAGGGGATCAGCCGGGCACAATCTGGATGGTGCCGTGTGTGCCGTCCACAATGAGTTCCGCCCCTGTTCGAACCCGATCGAGAAGGCCAGCGACCGCAACTACCGCCGGAAGCCGATACTCGCGAGCGACAACCGCCGCATGGGAGAGCTGGCCGCCCGTCTCGAGGGCCAGCGCCGCGACTCGATCGAAAACAACTGTCCATCCGGGATCGGCCGCACGGGCAACCAGCACCTCGCCGTCTCGGACCGCCTCGAGCTCCTCGGGCACCGTGACGACGCGAGCACGGCCGCGGCCGATCCCAGGGCTCGCCGGCACGCCGCGCAGAACCCTACCAATCGAGGCCTGCCCTCCCGCATCGTCCGTCCCCTCGCTCAGGGGATGATCTCCGCGGAGAAAGGCCGGATAGTCAGCTCGACGGCGATTGGCCTCGTATTCACGCGCTCGGAGCGCGACGCGGCCGGCCAGGCTTTCGCCGGGGGAGCAGAGCGCGTCCTGGACCTCATCGGCCGTCAGAAAGAACACGTCTTCCGGACGCGCCAACCTGCCCTGGCTGACCAGGAGTCGCCCCGCGAGGAGATAGAGGCGGCGGAGGTGCGCGAGCCCCCGCTGCCAGGTATAGCGCTGATTCTCCCGCAGCCGGGCATACCGGCGCGCCAGGACAGCCAGCGGCGCAAGGAGCACGCGTGCGACCACCGGCACCGCGCCCCCGGGCAGCGTACCGGACGAAGGCGGATCCGGCGGCAGCGTGCCTTCCCCCCGCCTGGCCTCGATCAGCCGGAGCACCTGTGTCGGGTCTGCGGCAAAGCCGGGCCGCGCAAGGTCAAGGCTGAACGAGCGATGGCCGTGCCGGTCCAGGAACTCGCGGAGCCCGGCTGCGAAAGCCGGAGTATCCGGATTGAGGCGCGCCAGCTGGCTGAGCGCCCGGTTGACCTGCATCGAGTAGTCGTCAAGGGCGCTTACCGCCGCCGCGCTGATGGCGGCCCCCCGCTCGTCGCCGAGTAGGCGCCGTGCTAACCGACGCAGGAGCGTGTAAGACACCTCGGCGTAGGTTAGGCTCCACCGGTGAATCCGCAGGAGACGCATATTGGCCGCGTCCACCTGCTCGATCAGCGCCAGAATCTCCCGCGCACCGGGAACAGCGGCTCGCTCGAGCTCTGCAACGGAATGCCCAATCCGTTCCATGGCCGCGACATACTCTCGCTCGAAGGCCTTCCAGGAGCGATCGTGATGGAGAGGTGAAAGGACCGCGGGCTCGCGGGAGATCGCGCGCACCAGCCCACGCCACAACGCCGGTGCAAGGAGCGCCCGGGGGCACGATGCCCGCTTCCGCCGATCAGCCCGTCCCCCCGGGAAGAAGCGATGTGCGTCCTCCGGCAGGAGGAAATCGGGAAAGAGCTTGTACAGCGCCTCGTAGACGGCGACTCGGACATAAGGACGCCCACGCCAGAGACGGGTGAGCGGCTCCAGGGCCCGGGGGTCCACGCCGATCATTTCCAGGGTCTCACGGAAGGCAACCTGCTCGAGCCCGCTCCGGATGATTGACCAGCCGAGTGGCGAGACAGGCTCCGAGAAGCGCTCGTTCAGGAAACTGCTCGTCCACTCGGTGGAGTCTTCATCAGCAGAAGTCTCCGCGGGACGCGAATGGGTCGGGGCCGGCGGCAGGGCGGTGATCGGCCGGGCTTGAAAGATGTACCAGCGTCCCCCGGCCAGTCCCCACTCGATATCTGCCGGACAATCGAGAATTCGCTCGATCTTAAGACCAAGGAGCGCCAGGCCGCCGAGCTGGGCCCGATCCAGAACGGCTCGCCGCCTTCGCCAGCGCGGCACGGCCGCCAGGCGGGTTCCACCACGCCCGTTCGGGAGACGCTGACACCGTTTATCTCCGATGCGCGGATGGACCACCGGCGCGAGCGTGTCACGTCCAAGGACATAGCGGTCTGGCGTCACCTCGCCCAGAGCGAGCGCCTCGCCCATCCCCCAGACCGCCTCAACGACGATCCGATCATCCCCATCGACTGGATCCCGCGTAAAGATGACCCCGGCCGCCTCGCAGATGATCTGGGACTGCACGATGACAGCAATGCGCGGCACCGGCGGAACATCTTCCAAGCGCGCTCGATAGCGGATGGCCGCAACGCTAAACAGCGACGCCCAGCAGCGGCGGACTGCTGTGAGAAGCTCACCAAACTGGCGAACATTGAGGACGGTCAGATGCTGGCCTGCTCCCGAACTTTCCGGGCGGTCCTCCCCGATCGCGGAGGATCGTACGACGACCGCGCCAGTCTCAGCGAGGAGCGCCGGCAGTACCCCCTGCAGCGCCCCGACCAGAGACTCGGGGAGAGGTGCGCGAGCCAGGAGATATCCAAGACGGTCGACCGCAGCCGCCAGCTCGGTCCCGGCCGCCGCATCCCGAGCCAGCCGCTCGGCCTCAGTGATCGCCTCCTGCAAGCCATTATCGCGAACAAACTCCTCGAAAACAGTGGAAGGGATCACGAAGCCTGGCGGTACGGCGATATCGGTCCGCCGCAGCTGCCCGAGAATCGCGGCCTTCGGGCCCGCCAGAGACTCATCGGCAAGAGTCAGATCATCAAGCGGGAGGATGTACAGCGCGGACATCTTATCTGGAATTATAGGGACCGGACAGAGAGAAGTGCCAGCCATTACCGCCTATAACCGCCCTGCACGACATAGCGCCGGTCCCGACGCGCGGCAAGGGTTGTGCGCACGACGGCAGAATCCGGGACGAACGGGAAGTGGAATGGTCAGCCGTCATCTGGCCTGGATCGGGGCTCTGGCCGGAACCGCAGCGGGGATCGTTGGGCTCATCGCCGCGGAGATCCTCGCGGCCGTGGCCGGCCAGACCGTCGATGAACCATACCGCATTGCCGCCAGCATGATCATGGGAGAGCTGGCCCTCGTACCGAACACGAGGACGGTTGACGTGTTCATCCTCGGCTCGCTCCTTGCGCTCCTCGCCGGCGCGGCCGGTGGAGCGCTCTTTGCCGCAGTGGTTATGCGCTTTCCGGCGCTGGCCGCAACCCCCGGCACGTTGATCCTATCCAGCGCTTTCTACGCCGGCCTGCTCTGGCTACTCGGGCTCCGCCTTCTCGGAGTACTGCTCTGGCCGTGGCTCGCCCGCACCGATCCGGGACGCCAGCTGGTTGCGATGGTCCTCGGTTACGGCATCTGCCTTGGGACACTCCTCGCGCTGAGCGGGGTGCACCGGCCTCCTGAGCTCGAGTAATCGGCGCGGCGTCTGATAGAATCTGCCCTCGACAGTCGAACCGGTCGGTACGGCCGGGCGCTGGGCAGGGCAAGCGCGGCATCGCTGACCGCTGAACTCTCCGCCCGTGCAGTCAGCCAGACCGGGATTTCCGATACCAGAACCAGACAGGTCTGATGGAGGAACCTCAATGCAACTGGACGGCCGGGTTGCACTCGTGACCGGCGGCGGATCGGGCATTGGCGAGGGGGCAGCGAAGGCCTTCGCGCGCGCGGGCGCTGCCGTGTCGGTTGTTGACGTGCGCGGAGAGGCCGCAGAGGCGGTCGCGCGCGCGATCCGGGAGGCGGGAGGACAGGCAGTGGCACACACCGCTGACGTGTCGAACGAGGAGCAGATTCACCAGGCGATTAGCAGGACCGTCGAGCAGTTCGGCAGCCTGCAGATTGTCTTTGCTAACGCGGGGATTAACGGCATGCAGGCGCCGATCGAGGAGCTGACGCTCGCGGAATGGCACCAGACGATCGAAACCAACCTGACCGGGACCTTCCTAACTGTCAAGCACTCTATCCCGCATCTGCGTGCCGCGGGCGGCGGCTCAATCATTATCACTGCATCGGTCAATGGCAACACGATCTTCTCACTGCCCGGCTACGCCTGCTACTCGACCTCGAAGGCGGGGCAGGTCGCGTTCGCGAAGATGGCGGCGTGCGAGCTCGCGCGGTGGGGGATTCGGGTCAACGCGATCCTGCCGGGCGGGGTCCGGACGAATATCGGTGAACGAACCTACCGCCGCAACCTGGAAAAGGTCACCTACGACATCCAGATGCCCCGGCCCTTTCCCCCCCTGACCGGTCGCCCGGCAACGCCGGAGGAGATTGCCGAGCTGGTTCTCTTCCTCGCCTCGGACTCGAGCCGCTACATCACCGGTGGGACCTTCCTGATCGACGCCGGTCTGTCTCTGCTGAGAGGCTGATTGCCTGCCCCATCCCCTGTGCTAACATGGAATCGCAACGCAAAACGGATCGAGGGAAAGATGGCAGTCGAGACGAAGACCTACGGAATCTTCATCGGAGGCAAGTGGCAGGAAGCAGAAACGGGACGGACCTTCGCGGTACGCAACCCGGCCACTGGCGAGACACTCGCGCATGTAGCGGATGGAGGTGTCGCCGAGATCCGGCGCGCGATCGAGGCCGCGCACGCCGCCTTTCCATCCTGGGCCGAGACAACCGCTGACCGCCGTGCCGCACTCCTGTCCAACGCAGCGCGTCTGATGATCGAACGGCGTGAAGAGCTCGCGCGCATCCTTACTCAGGAGAACGGCAAGCCGCTCGCCGAGTCCCTCGGTGAGATCGCCTCGGGCGCATCGTTCTTTCAGTGGAATGCTGAGGAAGCACGCCGTGTCTACGGCGAGGTCGTGCCGACCGTAGCGAACGATCGGCGGGTTCTCACGATCAAGCAGCCGATTGGCGTCGTGGGAGCAATCACCCCATGGAACTTCCCGTTTAGCATGGTCACCCGCAAGCTGGGACCAGCCCTCGCAGCCGGCTGTACGGCGGTCCTCCGTCCCGCCCGGGCCACTCCCCTGGTGGCGATTGAGATCTTCAAGATCATGGAGGAGGTGGGCTTCCCGCCCGGCGTGGTCAACCTGGTAACCGGCACCGATTCGGCTGGCATGGGGAGGGAGTTGGCGACGAACCCCCTTGTTCGTAAGCTCACCTTCACCGGGTCGACCGAGGTCGGCAAGCAACTGCTCGCCTATGCAGCGGGGACCGTAAAGCGCGTGTCGCTCGAGCTCGGCGGGCACGCGCCGTTCCTGGTCTTCGATGATGCCGATCTCGATAAGGCCGCCCAGGCGGCGGTGCTGTCGCGCTTCCGAAACGCCGGCCAGACCTGCATCTGCACGAACCGCGTGTTCGTCCAGCGCCCGGTTGCGGATGCCTTCACCGAAAAGGTCGCCCGGCTCGTCAGCGCGCTTCGCGTAGGCAATGGTCTGGAGCCGGGGGTTCAGGTAGGCCCTCTCATCGATGAGCGCGGCTTCCAGAAGGTTGTGGACCACGTGGAGGATGCGCGGAGCAAGGGGGCCACGGTGGTGACCGGCGGTCGGCCGGCTCAGGTCAATGGCCATCTGAAGGGCTACTTCTACGAGCCCACTGTCCTGGCAAACGCAACGCCGCGGATGAAGGTCATGTATGAGGAGACCTTCGGTCCCGTACTCCCGATCATGACCTTCGAGACCGAAGATGAGGCCATCGCCCTGGCTAATGACACACCGTACGGTCTGGCCGCCTACTTCTACGCCCGCGATGTCGGGCGCATCTTCCGGGTCGCGGAGAAGCTCGAGTACGGCATCATCGGCGCCAATGATCCAATCCCGGTCGGTGCGCACATCCCCTTCGGCGGCTTCAAAGAGAGCGGCCTCGGCCGCGAGAACGGGAGTGAGGGGATCAATCACTTCCTTGAGGTAAAGGCAATCTCGATCGGCCTTTAAGCAGTTAAAGAGAGTTCGGGAGGACCTTCATAAGTCCTCCCGAACTTTTTTACCCCGGCGAGAAGGGAAGAGAGGTCCCCTTCTCTTTCCTCCCTGATGAGCACGGATGCTCCCGCATACCCCGAGGAGCGTCAACGTCGCTACAGCGCGAGCTCAAGGTCGTGGACGCGCGCCCCTCCCGGATCCAGTCGGAGCGTGAGGCGGCAGCGGTCCGTCTCGATAGTCAGGGCATACCCGCCGGGCCCCTGTGCGCTTAATCTGATCTGCTCGACAGCCTGGCCGGCGAGAACGGCGAGAGCCCGGTTAACCTCCTCGACGGCAGTGGCGATTGCGGCGCCGCGCGGCGTCTGGTGGAACAGCCGCACGAGCGCTTCCTCTCCGAGGCCGCCGAAGCGCGCACGGAAACGACCGGTCTGGATGCCCATCTCGAGAAACTTCTCGAGTGTTTCCACATGCTCTCGTCGGACCGCCCCTGCCTCGACATCTGCGAGCAGATCCTGATAGCTCGCTCCGGACGGAGTGCCCGCGAGCGCGCGGGCCACGTCACGGAGGAGCGGGAGCAGCATGGCCTGCTCCCGACTGCCGATCGCCAGAGGCTCCGCCGCGGTGGAAGCTGACGGAGGCTCCGCAGAGGGATGCTGTTCCACGCCCTGGCTGACCACTCTATCCCCCGGCCTCGCCCTGGAGAATTGCCTCTGCCTCGTGCTCGAATCCGCCCGTCTCGATCGCGCAGTGCATGCCGCACTCCTTCGGGGCATTCTTCTCCCACCACCATCGGCCGGCGCGCGCATCCTCGCCGGGCCCGACCGGACGCGTGCAGGGCGCACAGCCGATGCTTCGGTATCCCCGGTCATAGAGTGGATGGTGCGGGACGTTATGCTCCCGAATGTAGGCGAGGACCTCCTCTTCCATCCAGTCAGCCAGGGGATTGACCTTAAC
>DATGMJ010000199.1:0-23628 GCA_035293685.1 Chloroflexota bacterium
TGTCGCGGCCGAGGCGCTCCTAGGGGCACTGGTGCCCTACGCGGCGCGCACGGATACGGATCTGGTCTTCGACGCGACCAACGTCACCCGGGCGCGCCGCGCCCCGGTCATCGAACTCGCTCGCCAGCACGGCCTGTCGCCAGTGGCTATCTTCCTCGAGTGTCCGCTCGCTCTGGCCCAACACCGCAACCGCCAGCGCCCGGAGCAGGTTCCACCCGACGTCATTGATCGCTTCGCACAGCGTCTGGAGCCGCCGACACTCGACGAGGGGTTTGCGCGCATCATCCGCGTGCCGGTCCAGCCCTGACTTTCTGTCAGACCGCCTTATTCGGACCGCGCCGCGGCGTACTGAACAGCCGCCCGATCACACCGGGATCTCGATCCACTGGCGATCTCGCCCCGACCGCTGTGCCGCATCGAGAATCCGCTGGCACTGCAACCCGTAGCGGAAATCCGGGAACTCCTCTTCGCCCCGGAGGCCACGGACGATCCGGTCCAGATGGAACGGCGGAAAGTCGTGATAGCTGACCCAGAGATCCGCCGGGATTGGCACCGTGCTCAGAATTCCCTCCGGTCGGCCGCTCCCGAAGCGGGCACACCGCACCTCGGCAGTATCGGTATCGAAGACGAGGGAAAGCATCCCGTCCGTGCCGACGATCGAGCACTCCATACCATTCCGCCAGCCAGCCGCAATGCGATTCGCCTGAAAAGTCACCAGCGCTCCGCGATCGGTCCGCGCCAGCGCCGCCCAGATCGGCGGGGCCTCGTCGCGTCCCCCTTCCTGGCTCACGATCGCCCGAATCTCTCCTGCACCGCCCACCGCAGTCCACCAGGTGGCAAGATCGACCAGATGGGAGCCGATGTCCAACAGAGCATCACTTGGAGTAGCGCCTGGCAGGCGCTGGCGCGCCTGCCAGTAGATCAGGCTCACGTGCACGACTGTGCCAATTGTTCCCGCCGCGATCTCCCGGGCGATGAGACGATGGCCGGGGAGGGAATGGTAGGTGAAGTTCACGGCTGTTCGCGCCCCGGCTCGCTCGGCCGCCGCCACCATCTCCTCCGCCTCAGCAAGCGTGAGGGCGAGCGGCTTTTCGCATACGACGTGCTTACCCGCCGTCAGCGCCGCAAGTGACATCGGGCAGTGGAGGTGATGTGGCGTACAGATGAATACCACCTCCACCGAGGGATCGGCGAGCATCGCCGGGAACGACGCGTAGGGCGTACCACCGAACTCTTCAGCCGTCTGGCGTGCCTTCTCTAGATCCCGACTGCAGACGGCCGCCAGGCGCGCGAAGTGGGATCGTCCGAAGCCGGCCAGGATCGAGCGGCGCACCCGCTGGTTAATTCCTACGACCCCAAATCCCAGCCGCCCATCGTTCATCGTTCCGCACCTCTCCCGCACAGCTGTTACGCAGGGAGCGCCTGACCCAACCTTCTTCACAAGACGCGTCCAACAGGGGTCCGTCTAGCTTGCCGCCAGCCGATCCCGGATCGCGCTCACCAGCTCGGGGATCGGCACCCGCTCCTGCAGCATCGTGTCGCGGTCCCGGATGGTCACTGCGTTATCCTCCAGGGTCTGGAAATCAATCGTGACGCAGTACGGCGTACCGATCTCGTCCTGGCGGCGATAGCGACGACCGATGCTCTGCGCATCGTCATAGGTGGACATCACGTGCGGGCGTACCAGAGCCCATACCTCCCGGGCCTTCTCGACCAGCGGCTCTTTCCGTGACAGCGGCAGAACCGCCACCTTGTACGGCGCCAGGCGCGGGTGCAGTCGCAAGACCACCCGGACCCCCTCCTTATCCGGCTCCTCCTCATACGCGTTGACCAGAAACGCCAAAAACGACCGCTCCACGCCGGCTGAGGGCTCGATCACATAGGGCACATAACGCTGACCTGTCTCCTCGTCGAAATACGTCAGCTCCTCGCCGCTGACCTGCCCGTGACGCGTCAGGTCGAAATCGGTCCGATTGGCGATCCCTTCCAGCTCCGCCCAGCCGAATGGGAAACGGAACATAATGTCCACTGTCGCCTTGGAATAGTGAGCTCGTTCCTCCGCCGGCACCTCATGGAGCTTCAGATTTTCCGGCTTTATGCCAAGGCGGCGGTACCACGCTAGTCGCTGATCGACCCAACAGCGGAACCACTCCTCGTCGGTACCGGGCTTGACGAAGAACTCCAGCTCCATCTGCTCGAACTCCCGGGATCGGAAGGTAAAGCGTCCCGGCGTGATCTCATTGCGGAAAGCCTTCCCAATCTGAGCGATCCCGAAGGGGAGCTTCTTGCGCGAGGTCGTCAGGACGTTCTTGAAGTTCACGAAGATGCCCTGGGCGGTTTCCGGCCGCAGATAAGCTACAGCCGCCTCGCTCTCCACCGGTCCGACGAACGTCTTGAACATGGTGTTGAAGAGACGGGCTTCGCTCAGTGGACCGCCGCAGCTCGGGCAGACATTCTCGGCGACTTCATCCGCACGGAATCGCTGCCGGCAGACGCGACATTCCACCAGCCGATCCACGAACTCGCGGAGGTGGCCAGAAGCCTCCCAGGTACGCGGATTCATGATGATGGCGGCATCCAGACCAACAACGTCATCCCGCTCCTGGACAATCGTTCGCCACCACTCATCGCGGATATTGCGCTTCAGCTCCACGCCGAGGGGGCCGTAATCCCAGAAACCGCCGAATCCCCCATAAATCTCGCTACCGGGGTAGACGAAGCCCCGCCGTTTGCACAATGAGAAGAGTGTATCCAGGTCAACCATGGGCGATTGAGAACCTCTCTGGCAGGGGATGGAGCGGCCGGAGTTCTCGCCGGGCCGATCCACCCCGTGCGGACTAGCGCTGCAAACTGCTCACCAGCGCCGCGTACTTTTCCATTAACGCGCGCGCCCCATCGCCGGTCGCAGCCTCGGCGATGATGTGGAAGAGCGGATGATCCACATCCGGCAGAACCAGCACCCACTCCGACTCCCCGAGGTCAATGCGAATGCCGTCGATATTCTGGACCCGGCTGGACTGGTACTGCTGGGAGAGAAGACGCATCACCCGCCCTTTGGTGTCCCACGAGCACGGGACCTTCGCAGTCGCGGTATGATAGGCTGGAAGCGCGTCGAGTTCGTCGCTCAGGGTTGCGTCATGGGTCGCCAGCAACTCCAGGAGCTTGACGACACCATACAGGCCATCCATCGCCGGATGAAACTCTGGGAAGATCACTCCTCCCTGATCATCCCCCGCCAGCACGACGCCAGGCTGCGTTGCCGCCTCCATGAGCGCGGCTGGATCAGCTTTGGTCCGTATGACCGTCCCACCGGTGCGCCGCGCGACCCAGTCGAAGAGGGTCGGTGCAGTCACTGGAACGGCGATGATCCCCTCGCGGCGGTCCCGCAGCACCATCGCCGCGATCGCACCGAGGAGGCGCCAGCCGTCCACCTTCTCCCCCCGATCGTTGACCACGAACATGTGCTCGCCGCCAGGATCGAGACGAACCCCGAACCGCGCCCGCAGGCTCCGGGTGATCGCGGCAAGCTGGCTCATTGCGAGATCAAACTCATCCGGGCGCCAGGTCGGCCGCTCGTCCAGCATCGCCGAGTTCAAACTGACCACATCGATGCCGATCTGCGGCCAGAGCCGGGCCAGGATCGGCGCCGCGGGCGAGTGCGCGTAATCGAGGACGACTGGCACCGCCCGCACCTCCCGCAGGGCTTCGACATTCACGTTCCGGAGGAATGCCCGGCTGTACTCATCGGCTAGATGCGGCTGCTCGGTGATCGTCCCGACCTCGTCGAAGTAAACTCGCCGGAAATCCTCACGGAAGAATGCATTCTCGATCTTCCGCTCGGTCTTCCGATCAATGTCGAGTCCGTTGCCGTCGAAGATCTTGATATCGACCACGCGATTATCCAGCGGCGAAAGCTGAACGTGCACCCCGCCGACCGCCGGGGACGTGCGGGTGATGAAGCGCGCCACCGGAATCGGCACTGACTTGATATCAATGACATTGATGCCTGTGGAGGGAAAGCCGCTGACCATCGCACGCTTGATCATCCGCGGTGAACGGTGAAGATCCCGGTTCACGATGACGCTAGCCCCCTTGGCCAGCGTCGAACCATACGCCGCGGCCAAGCGCGCGGCGAACTCTGGTGTCAGGTCCACATTGACCAGCCCAGTAACCCCCCACCGTCCGAAGAGATTGCGGCGGCCGTGAGAGCCCCAGATCAGGCTACTTGAGACAGTTGCCCCCGTCTCGATCTCTTTCGATGGCCAGATCTTCACGGATGGCTGGATGATGGCTCCCTCGCCGACGATCGTCTGATCCCCGACCACGGCCCCTTCGAAGACCATGGCCTTGCTCTTCAGGCTGCACTGCCGGCCGATGATTGCCCCCCGGACCTCGGCACGCTCACCGATGTAGGAGTTGCGCCAGATAATACTCCGATCAACCTGGGCACGTGTATCCACAATGGTGAAATCCCGGATCACGCTCGGACCGCGGACGATCGCCCCACTCTTGATCTTGCAGGCATCCCCCAGCCAGACCGGGCCATAGATCTGCGCATCCGGCGCGATCTCGATCTCATCGGTCTCGCACCAGATCCCATTTCCAAGCTCGCGCCCGAGGGGACCAACGTTCACCTTGCCGAGGAGGACATCGGCATTGGCGCGCATGTACTCCTGAATGTTCCCCACGTCGCACCAGTACCCGGAGGCCACATACCCGTACAGGCGGTCTTTCTGCTGAAGGAGTGCCGGGAAGACGTTCTGGCTGAAGTCAACCGGCCGCCCGCCCTCGTAGTAGTCAAAGATCCGCGGCTCAAGGACATAGATGCCCGTATTGACCGTATCCGAGAACACCTCGCCCCAGCTTGGCTTCTCCAGGAACTGGCGAATCCGCCCCTCCCCGTCAATGATGACAACGCCGTACTCGAGCGGATTGGGGACATGGTACAGGGTGAGGGTCGCCGTCGCGCGGCGCTCCCGGTGGAACTCGATGATACTGGCAAGATCGAAGTCGGTAAGAGCATCGGCGCTGATGACCAGGAAGGTCTCGTCGAGCTGATCCTGCACCGCCTTGACGCTACCGGCGGTTCCGAGCGGCACCTCCTCGACCGAGTAAGTGATGTTCATGCCGAGGCTGCTACCATCGCCAAAATAGTCTTCGATGACCGACGCGAGGTACTGGACCGTGACAATAACATCGGTGATGCCGTGCCGCTTGAGCAAGAGCAGCACGTGTTCCATCACCGGCTTGTTGACGATCGGCACCATCGGCTTGGGGCGGACGATCGTCAACGGGCGCAACCTCGACCCCTCCCCCCCCGCCATCAGCACGGCCTTCATGGCAGCTGGGTCCTCCACATTGAGTGTACGTCGTCTGGATTGTAATGAACCGCCCCCCAAACCGCAATGCGTGGGGAGGTTTTCATCACGGGACCGGTCAGGTATAGTGTAAGCATCGGTGTGGTCATCGCCCGGTCATCGCAGGTGATGAACCAGTCGCCGGATCGCTGCACGGCCCACGGAGAGCATGAAGAGAAAAAGGCTGTACCGCTCGCGAGACAATCGTGTGATCGCCGGTGTCGCCGGTGGCCTGGGGGCATACCTCGAGATCGATCCGACAATCGTTCGGCTGCTCTTCGTGATCGCCCTGATCATCGGGCTGGCTCCGACCATCGCCGTCTACCTTGCGGGCTGGCTCCTTATCCCCGATGAGCCAGTCATCACATGAAATAGGTATAATGTGCCTGATATGCAAACCATTATCGTTCGCCAGGAAATCGCATCGCTCCTCGACCAGGCTGTCCGTCGGGCCCAGGACAAGGGACTGCTCCCGCCCGTCGCTGTCCCTGCGGCCTCGATCGAGCGGCCAGCAAATCCCGCTCACGGTGATTACGCCAGTACGGTCGCCCTGAAGCTCGCCCGATCAGCGCGCATGAGCCCGGCTGACATTGCGCGGATCCTCGTCCGGGAGTTGCCCGCTTCGCCGCTGATCGGCGCGGTCAACATCGCCGGACCGGGATTCATCAACTTCACCCTCTCCGACACCTGGCTTGCCGAGCAGGTGAATACGATCGTCGCCCTCGGCGATGCCTTCGGCTCGCTCGACCTTGGACACGATGCCCGGGTGCAGGTCGAGTTCGTCAGCGCCAATCCCACTGGTCCACTACCGGTCGCAGCTGGACGCGGTGGAGCCCTGGGAGACTCGCTGGCCCGCCTCCTCGCCACGGCCGGCTACAAGGTCTGGCGCGAATATTACGTTAATGACCACGGGAGCCGGATCGACGTCTTTGGCCAGAGCATCTATGCGCGCTATGCCCAGGAGTTCGGCCGAGACGTGCCCGTCCCGGCCGACGGGTACCACGGCACCTATCTGATCGATTTCGCGCGCCAGCTCAAGGATACTCAGGGAGATCGCTTCCTCCAGATGCCGCCGTCCGAGGCACAGAAGGAACTGGCCCGCCTTGGCATCGCCTATTTCCTTGATGGAATCCGGGCTGACCTGGAGCGTCTCGGCATCGAGTACGACTGCTGGTTCTCTGAGCAGCGGCTGTACGACGATGGAGAGGTGGAACGGGTCCTTGATCTCCTCCGCCAGCGCGGCTACGTGGCAACCCGCGAGGGCGCTGTCTGGTTCGTCTCGTCAGTGCTCGGCGAGGATAAGGACAATGTGCTGGTCCGCTCGAATGGCGAGCCGACCTACTTCGCATCCGATATCGCCTACCATTACAACAAGCTGGCTGTCCGCGGCTTCGATCGAGTCATCGATGTCTGGGGAGCGGATCACCAGGGACACGTTGGACGAACCCGCGCGGCAGTCGGAGCGCTGGACCTCGATACTGATCGGCTCCAGATCATCATTCATCAGCTGGTCACCCTGCGGGTCGGTGGACAGCCAGAGCGCATGTCCAAGCGCGCCGGTCATCTCATCACTCTGCGAGAAGTTCTGGACGAGGTGGGGCCGGACGCCTGCCGCTTCTTCTTCGTCTCGCGGTCGGCCGACAGCCACCTGGATTTTGACCTCGACCTGGCACGGAAGCAGTCAGACGAGAACCCGGTCTACTACGTGCAGTATGCTCACGCCCGCATTGCTAGCATCCTGCGCTACGCCGGGGGAATCGACTACCATGATGCCGATGTCTCTCTCCTTCGACATCCTGCCGAGCTGACGCTCATTCGCAAGATGCTCGAGCTGCCGGAGGTCATCGAGGCCGCCGTCCTGGCCCTGGAGCCGCACCATCTGCCCCACTACGCCCTTGAGCTCGCGTCCGAGTTCCACTCGTTCTACACCCAGTGCCGGGTCGTTTCGGATGACCCTGCCCTGACCAGGGCTCGGCTGAAGCTGGTCGACGCAGCGCGGATCACCCTCCGCAATACTCTTGATCTGATCGGTGTCCGCGCTCCCGAGCAGATGTAATGGGCTACTCCTCCGGGACCATCCCGACCAGTGACCGACGCACACTCTCGACCAGAGCGGCCGGACAGCGTCGGGCGAACTCCACGACGAAGCGCGCACGCTCCACCTGCCGGGCCTGCTCGGGATCGCCCGCCAGGACGTACCCGCGCTCCCGCCACCGCTCAAGGAGCTCAGACGGCGTCCGCAGCCGCTCGCTCCGGCAGGCCTCCTGGAGGCGGGCCTTGATCAGGGCGCGGCCCACCCCCAGCGCCGCCCCGATCTGGGTCCAGCGGTAGCCCTGCTGGAGCAGGGGAAGGATATCATTCGCGTCAATCGGCGCCGTCCGGTGATGGGTCGCCGAGTAATGATCACAGCGGAACAGCAGGTACGCTTCCGGGGTCTGAGGCTTGACCTTCCCCCAGGGGCCATGGTGCGCCGCGATCACGTGCCAGAGGTGATCGACCCCCTCGGTATCGAGCCGAACCTCCGCCACGTCCTGTGCCTCATCTAACGCGGCCATGGCCTCCCGCACAGCAATCGAGGGATTTGACGTCATGATCTGACTGTGGGACAGCCCGCCCTCCCGGCGTGCTCCCACCTTCGTCAGGTCGTGCAACAGGGCGCCGAGCACCACGACATCCAGGCGGAACCCCGGGTAGCGCCCGCGCCACTCAGGGTAGGCATCGAGGCAAAGAAGTGCGACATCGACGCTGTGGGCGAAGACCGGCATGCCCCGATCCGCAACTGACCAGAGCGCCCGGACGCGCGGGCGCTCGACCACGGCGGCGAGGAGCCTGCAGAACTCATCAACGGTCACAAAGAGAAGCCCCTGATGCGAATGGCATCCCGCGCGCGTCGGAGTGTATCATCGCGCTGAGCCTGCCGCAAGCGTTACGCAGGCCCCCGGTCCGTTCGCGATCTCACCGAGGCTTGTGCGCACCGGCCGTACCGTCAATCGCGCTTCTTCGCGCAAGCCTCCTGGATGCGCGAGAGGAGCTCATCCCAGTCGACCGGTTTGACCAGCACGGCCTCGACCTGGCTCCGGCCTGCCGCGTCAAGGCGCGATGGGTACCCGGTCGCCACGATCACCGGCACCTTCTTCGCATCCCAGTCATCCTTGATCTCTTTGAGGACCTGGCGTCCATCCCGATCGGGCAGGGTGAGGTCCAGGACAACTGCTCCTGGCTTGTTGTCTTTGACCGTCTTCAGGGCCTGGGCGCCGCGCCGAAGGACCATAGGCTCATAGCCGCGCTCCCGCAGTCGACGGGCCAGGTCGTCATTGAACTCGCCGTCACCGTCTACGACCACGACTTTCTTCAGATTCCAATCAGCCATCTTCGGGCTCCTGCTCAGCAAGCGGATTTGACTGGTTCGCCGATTCGATCACAGGCAAGCCGAACCATATTAAGTCGCGCCACTCAGGATAGGCCCGTTGTGTTGGAGATGCGCTAGGGCGCAATCAGAGAAACGTAAGAGGGAGAACCGCATGTCATCCTGGCGCACGGCAGGGAGCCACGATCCGGCATGATCCGGAAAGAAGCGACGCCGATCACGTCGCACCCGGTGATCGGCGTCGCCAGGTCAGGAGGGAAGGCCGCTGACGTGGATTAACCCGTCTGGGTAGGAGTAGATGTCGGAGATGACGCAGGAGTAGGCGTCCTGGCCGCGGGCGGGGTAAAGCTCCGATTGATCATCTGCTCGATCCGCGGCTTCAGCGCGTTAATGATCGCGGTTTCCACATCGCCCGCGCTCTTGCCGTGCTCCTGGGCAATCTGGGCCAGGGACTTACCACTGCGGAGCTCGTTGCGCAGATCCGTCACGTTCATCCCCAGAAGCTGGGCCACGGGGGTCAGGATATCCCCGACGGGGACATGACCGAATCCAGGACCGCCGCGCGGCTTGCCGATCTGCGAGAGGTTCGCGTTGATCAGCTGATCAAAGCGGGCATCGGCGTTACTCAGAAGGGCATTCTCGCGGTCAGCCGTGATCCGTCCCGCTGCGACCTCTTGGTCCAGCCGCGCCTTCAGCTGATTGTGCAGGTACGTTTTCAGATCCGAGGCAGACTTCCCATGCGCCTGGGCAACTTGCGCCAGGGTCTGCCCGCTGGAGAGCGCACTGCGCAGATCAGTGACATTCATCCCCAGGTACGTCGCGATCGACTGGAGGTTAATTCCACCGAAGCGAGCGATCATCGGCCCCCGGCCGCCCCAACGCGGGTGCGCGGTCGGGCTCGCAGACGGCGACGCGCCGGTAGCAGTCGGCGTGGGTGAGGCATCAAGCGCGAGCCCAGGCGCGGGCGCCGCGAATGCGCCGCCAACCGCGGCGGCGCCAATCCCCCCGCAGAGGATTCCGGCGGCCGCGAGGACTTTCAAGCGAGTCGGAATAGCGATCATGGGAAACCATCCCTCTCTTCTTTTGGCACGGTTGTTCACCGTTCGGTATCCAGCAGCGGATCCGTCGGGACCAACCGCGCTGTCCACGATCTATGGTAAGGGGGAATTCCCAAGCGTCTACTAATCGGATGTAAACTGAGTGTTAAAGCAAGAAGGAGGGCGAGCAAGCGAGAGCACCAGTCCCCCATGGGCGAGGATAGAAGGCCATCAGCTACGCGCCGCGGATGTAGATCACACCGTTGGTGATGCGCACGTCCAGGGAAGGAAGGGGCGGAAGCGCAAAGACATCGTAGTCCGGGTCCACGCGGCCAGCCAGATCGAAGGCCGCCCCATGGCAGGGGCACCGCAGTTCCCGCTCGACCGGATCGAACTGAAGCAGGCATCCCATATGGGTGCAGACACGCGACAGGGCGCGGACCGTCTCGCCATCCCGCACCAGAAATGCCGGCACCGCCCCGGCATCGACGGCCTTCACCGCGCCGGGGGAGAGATCCGTCAGGAATGCGACAGGATACCACTGCCCAACGGCAATTCCCATGCCCTGCTGGCCCACCGGACCCGGGCGCGGCCTCGATCGCTGGATCGTCAGCCAGACGCGATCGATCCCGATCCCGCCAAGGAGGCCTGCGATCAGCGCACCCGCCGCGCGCAAGAGCCCGGAGCGGCGCAGCCGCCCGAACGGCGCTGGCGTAGTGATGGCCAGTCGATCGCGCAGGCGAGCGAGGAAAACCGGATCGGGCTCCGCGAACCCCGGCCGCAGACCCGCGATGCGACTGGCCAAACGCAGCTCCTCTAGCTCCTCCGGCGACCGTGCGAGACCTTGCTCCGGCTGCCTTCCCTCTCGCAGGGCCTCGATGAACCGGTTGAGCCGCTCGGGCCAGTCAGACATTCAGCGATCTCCTGCCTCCAGCTCCGCGGCGCGTCGCAACGCCCGATGCTGAAGGACCTTGACGTGATTCTCGGTGATCCCGAGCTCGCGCGCCGTCTCGGCGACAGTTCTCCCCTCGAGGAAACGCAGCTCGAGCACCCGCCGCTGGAGTGCACTCAGGCGCGCAAGCAGGCGCTGTACCCGCGCGGCGGCGTCGGCATCACTCTCATCCGGGGGAAGGGACGGCTCCTCGGTATACCACTCGAGTGGTACCACTGGCGAGTCACCATAGCTGCGCCAGATATCGATGATCGCCGTCCGCGCAGCCCGGAACAGCCATGCACGGCGGCGTGCCTCATCGAAAGAGGGATCCATCCCCCGCGCGGCCTTCAGGAAAACCTGGGCTGTGACATCTTCAGCACTCTCACGGTTGCCGAGCCGCCGGTAGGCGAACCGGTAGATCGCCGACGCGTACCTCTCGAACGCATCGGCGAGCGCCGCTTGCATCGACGGATCACGCGACCGCGGGGATACTGCCTCCTCGGCAGGCTGGCCAGGACGCCCGGTCGACTTCGCACCCGGCGGATCCAGTGTGGAGCCTCCCGATCGCGCACCCGTATCGTGCGGCGCCGGCCTGGGAATCGGTCGGCCCAGCTCGCGCGGGGCGTGCACGACCTCTTTCATCATCGCTCATCGGTCAATACGTCCGCGGGTTACATCTGGAAGCCCCCGGCCTCCTGCCCACCTCGCTCGCTTGACAGGAATCGAGGCGCTCCGTAGAATCAAGGCGAGGTCGCGGGCGCGGCCTCGCCAAATAGCGGGCGTACCTGGATGAAGTTCTGCCCCAACTGCGCGACCCCCCTGGTGACACGCTTCCTGCACGGCCATGATCGTCCGGCCTGCCCGTCGTGCGGCTTCGTCCATTATGCCGGCCCTAAGCTCGCAGTGGGCGTCATGGTCACCATGGATGGGAAGCTCCTGCTCAGCCGTCGCGCCATTGACCCCGGCAAAGGGCTCTGGAGCTTCCCCTCGGGGTATGTCGACCTCGGTGAAGCCCCAACGACGGCTGCTATCCGCGAGGTCAAGGAAGAAACCGGGCTCGACATCGCCCTCCGGGGACTGGTGGGGGTCTATGCGAGCGCGCAGCGGCCGGTCGTGTTAGTGGTGTACAGTGCCGATGTGGTGGGAGGTACGCTGTCCGGTAGCGATGAGGTGGAGGAGATCGGGCTCTTCGAGCCACAGGATCCACCGGCCCTCGCCTTCGAGCACGATCAGCAGATCATCGCGGACTGGCTGAGCTGGAAGCAGGACGGCATCACCGTCGGCGGCCTCACACCGTGATCGCCGGGGCATCCCAGGACGCCACGCCCCGCATCTGAATCGACCAGACGAGAAGGAGGAAGAACTCATGGAAGCCATCCGACACCGTCTCAATAGCCTGCGCGCCCGAGTATCCCAGCTCCAGGTGCGTCTTTGACATCGCTGGCAAAGAGCAGCGGCTGACCGAACTCGAACGGGTAGCGGCCGAGCCCGACTTCTGGAATGATCCGACCGCGGCCCAGGCGACGATGCGTGAGCTGGCCGAGCTCCGCGAGACAGTCTCTCTTTGGCGCGGTCTGGAGCGGCGCATCGATGAGGAAATGGATCTCCTGGCCCTGGCGATCGAGGAGCACGATACCGACCTGATCGACCAGATCGGTCAGTCAGCCGAGGAGATCGCCCGGCGCCTTGATACGCTGGAGTTCGAGCTCATGCTGAGTGGTCCCTATGATCGCCGCCCGGCAATCCTGGCGATTCACGCCGGAGCGGGCGGCACCGAGGCACAGGACTGGGCCCAGATGCTCCTGCGCATGTATCTGCGGTGGGCCGAGCGCCGGGGCTATCGCACCGAGATCCTCGACGAGACCCCCGGTGAGGAAGCCGGTATCAAGAGCGTCACCGTGGAGGTCCGCGGTCCCTATGCGTACGGCTACCTGCGCTCGGAAAAGGGGGTCCATCGCCTGGTTCGCCTCTCTCCCTTTGATGCCGCGCACCGCCGGCACACGTCATTCGCCCTGGTTGAGGTGATGCCGGAGCCAGATGAGGCAACAAAGGTCGAGATCAGGCCCGAGGATCTGCGGATCGACGTTTTCCGATCATCGGGCGCGGGTGGGCAGAATGTTCAGAAGACCAGCACGGCCGTGCGGATTACTCACCTGCCAACCGGTATCGTCGTGACCTGCCAGAACGAGCGGTCCCAGCTCCAGAACAAGGAGACCGCGATGAAGATCCTCGAGGCACGCCTGACGGCCCTGGAGGAGCAGAAGCGCGAGGCCGAGCTAGCCGCGCTGAAAGGCGAACATGTCGAGGCTGGCTGGGGAAATCAGATTCGCTCGTACGTGCTTCACCCGTATAATCTGGTGAAGGATCACCGGACCGAGTGCGAGACAAGCAACTCGTCGGCAGTGCTCGATGGGGAGATTGATCAGTTTATGGAGTCGTACCTGCGGTGGAAGGTAGGGCAGGCCGCCTGATCGGGCGCCGGCTCCTGGCCGGCCTCCTGCTGTTGGTCGTCTTCGGATGGGTGGCATCGCCCGGGCTGGCCCAGGCGGAGAATCCAACGCCGGTAGCCACGGCGCCCGCAATGGCGAGCGGCGGTGCCATCACCGTACTCCAAAGTACGGCACGCGCCGATTTTCCCCGGGCCCTGACGTTCCACTTGCAGGCCCGAAGTAGTGCCCAGATCGTCTCGATCCGGATCGCCTACCAGATCCAGGGGGATCCGGTCACCTACATCGCTCGGGTCGACTTCTCCCCTGCCAGCACGGTCGATGCAACCTACACCATCGACCTGACCCGCCAGTACTATCCGCCGGGGATCACCGTGCAGTATCGCTGGCAGATCAGCGATCTGAGCGGTGCCCATCTGGTCAGTCAGTGGTACAGCCTGTCGGTCACCGACCCCCGTTTCTTCTGGAGGGATCGCACCAGCGGCCCGATCACGCTCCACTGGTATCAGGGCGATGACAGCTTCGCCGATGCTGTCCTCGCCACGGCCAACCAGGCTCTCACCACCGCAAGTCGGGCGGCCGGACAATCATCCGTTCGGCCGGTCCAGATCTACCTGTATGCGAATTCCGATGATTTTCGGGGTGCACTAGGTCCAGGAGCCGACCAATGGGTGGGCGGGCAGACTTTCCCTCTCTATCGTGTCGTTCTGCTCCTGACCCCGCCGGATGATGTCAGCCAGGCCCAGCGGAGCGTCGCCCACGAGATGACCCACATGGCCATCGACACGACTGCCGAGGATCCTTACGGCGCACTGCCGACATGGCTGAGCGAGGGCATGGCTATGGTCGCCGAGGGACCAATGGATCCCGTCTTCGTGCAGGCCCTGAACAGCGCCGCTCGCTCGGGCCGCCTGCTCTCGATCCAATCGCTCTCCGGCAACTTTCCAAGCAGTACTGAAGAAGCTACCTTAGCCTATGCCGAGAGCGGAAGCATTGTTGACTACTTCATCCGCACCTATGGACAGCAGAAGCTTGCCGTCCTGATCCGCGCCTTTCGCGCGGGCAGTTCCTCAGATGAGGCATTCCGCGCGGCGACCGGCCTGTCCACCCTGGAGTTCCAACACGCCTGGGAAGCCAGCATCGGCGCGGTCCCTTCCGGCAGTACGGCCTCTTCCGGATCGACTGCCCCTTCCGGGCCTTCAGGGGCTGGCTCGATCATTACTCGGATCATCGCGGCTCCGGTGGCCTTCCTCTTGCGCCTTCTAGCGGCTGTGCTCCAGCTCTTCAGCATGACCAAGAGCTGATCGGCAGATCACCGCCCCTACTCCGACGGGGATTCGGATTTCGCCTCGATGCGCTCCTCGAGGACGCCAAACCAGCTTCCGCCAAGATGGTGGAGAGGGCGGCGGTCCCGCTCGCGCAGAATCCAGGTATCCTCGAAAAGGTCTTCCTCGACGGTCGCGGAAGCAACCGCACCAATGAAGATGGTGTGATCACCCGGCTGGAACGCATTGACCACCGCACATTCGAGATGACCAATGCACTGTTCGATCAGGGGCGCACGGATCACGCGCGGCTCGGCAAGTTGCAATCCCGTGCGGGCGAACTTGTCGACCTCATTGCCCGACAGGCGGCCGCAGGTCAGCACCTGATTCAGGACATCAAGGGTTGGCACGTTAATCGCGAACTCCCCACTCCGTCGGATCAGATCATGGCACAGGGTAGATGGATGAACCGCGATGGCGACGAGGGGGGGCTCTCGTCCGGCTGGCATCATCCAGCCGATCGTCGTCACATCCATCCGGCCCCGGTACTCGCTGGTTACCAGCCCGACCACGCCCGGGGAGATGAGGCGCAAAACAAACTGGGTGGGAACCTCGACCTTCATCGCATCAATCCGCGAACCTCCGGCGAGAGTATACCATTGCTGTTGCCGCACCGGGTGAGGGCCGGTATGGTAGACTGACAGTACTACGCGGTCCGGAGGGGGCGACAGGCGCCCATCGGTCTGGGGCCTAGGGAGAGAGCAGGTGGACCACGAAGCAGGACATCCGCGCATCGTTATCGTCGATTATGGGGCGGGCAACCTGCGCAGTGTGGCACGGGCGCTGGTAGCCGCAGGCGCCCAGCCGATCATCAGCAGCGCGCCCACCGATCTGGAGAGTGCCGACGGAATTGTCCTGCCAGGGGTTGGAGCAGCCGCTGCAGCGATGCACGGGCTCGCTCGCCACGGCTTGATCGGCCCGCTTCGGACTGCCATCGCGGCCGGCCGGCCCTTCCTGGGCATCTGCCTCGGGCTCCAGGTGCTAATGAGCTGGAGCGATGAGGGCGGCGTACCGTGTCTTGGCATTATGCCCGGCCGCGTCCGACGGCTGCCGGCGGGCTTGACCATTCCACATATGGGGTGGAACCAGGTTCATCAGATCGCGCAGCACTGGATCTTCCAGGATATCCCGGATAATGCCAACTTTTACTTTGTCCACTCATACGTGGTCGTTCCGGAGGACGATCGGATCGTCCTGGCAACGACGGACTACGGTGGGCCATTCGTGAGCGCGGTAGGCGACCGGAATATCGTCGCGACCCAGTTTCACCCCGAGAAAAGCGGCTCGATCGGCCTGCGGCTGTATCGGAACTTCGTGCGCCGGGTCACCGAGACCCGCGCGAGTGCGATGGCGGCAGTCGGTGAGTGAACCTGAGCTCGACCCGGAGGCGCGCGTCTACTGTGCGGCGCACCCCCATGTCGAGACCGGCCTGCGCTGTTCGCAGTGCGGGACACCAATCTGCCCGCGCTGTCTAGTCATGACCCCTGTGGGCGCCAAGTGCGTGAGTTGTGCACGAGCGCGCCGACGCGCCGCTCTCGCCCTTGAGCCGGTGACGGCGATCGCCGTCACCACGGTCAGCCTCGCCAGCGCGCTCGTGCTCGGTGTCGTGGGCAGTCTGCTCCTGCATCTCAGTCCCCTCGCAGGCATGGTCCTTCCTTTCATCACCGGCCTGATCATCGGGGAAGCGGCCAGCCGGCTGGACCGGCGGCGCGGCCACCTCGCCGTACGGATTATTGCCGGCGCCGCTGTCGTCCTGGGCTTTTTCGTTATGCAGCTCGGTGATTTTATCGTTCTCGGTCCCGCTGAACTGCTCGGCTCCGGCATGGTGCCGCTCCTCCTCGTGAACGGTCTGGTCGGGCTCATCGAGAACCCATTTTCCCTGCTGTTCATCGTCATCGGCGTGTGGATGGCCGTCTACCGCGCGGGATGACGTCCTTGCCCAACAATCCCCTGTGACGGTCGATCGCCGGCTGGGCGCCCTCAGCGCCGCTGGAGCAGGTTCCCAATGATCGTCAGGAGGAGCGAGAGCAGGATGCTCAGTACGAGCGACGTCGCCAGGGGAACGAAGCAGGAGAAGCCATCGGCCTGAATCCGAATATCCCCTGGCAGATGACCGAGGAATGGAAGACGGCTGGCCAGGAGCAAGATCAGGCCGATCCCGAGGATGACGATCCCAAGCAGAATAAAGAGGCGCGCGAGATCCTGCATCGTCTACCGATTGTGCCGCGGCACATTCTCCACGATTTTCAACCCAGTTTCGCCGCCGCTTCCGGTGTATAAAGCCAGATCGCGTCCGGTACAGCGGTCATGCCTACCCGCTGGGGCAGTAGCAAGCGCGATCCATTGTCCATCGCCCAGCGCAGGCTAGAAGAGAGGAGGCTGGTGTGAAGCCAGCCGTTCGGGATACGGGAGTCCCAGGTGTTCATACGCACGGCGTGTGGCCACGCGCCCGCGCGGCGTGCGGTCAATGAAGCCGAGCTGGAGGAGATACGGCTCGTAAACATCCATAATCGTATCGGGCTCCTCGCTGATCGCCGCGGCGATCGTCTCCAAGCCGACCGGACCGCCATCGAACTTCTCGACGATCGTCCGAAGCACCTTCCGATCCACGTCATCGAGCCCCAAGTGATCGATGTCGAGCATCTCGAGCGCCTCGCGGGCCACTGGTCCGGTGATCCGTCCAGAAGCACGCACCTCGGCATAATCGCGTACGCGCTTGAGCAGGCGATTGGCAATCCGCGGCGTGCCCCGGGCACGCGCAGCGATCTCGCGTGCCCCTTCGTTGTCAATAGCAACGTTCAGAATGCGGGCCGCCCGATGGACAATCTGCTCGACGGCCTGCAGATCATAAAAGTCGAGACGGTAGGTCGCCCCGAAGCGGTCGCGGAGCGGCGAGCTCAACAGGGCATAACGCGTCGTGGCACCGACAATGGTAAAGCGAGGCAGGCGCAGACGGATACTCTTGGCCCCCATGCCCTTACCAAGCACCATATCCCAGGCGAAATCCTCCATCGCCGGGTAAAGCGCCTCCTCGACGACGCGGCTCAGACGGTGAATCTCATCGATGAAGAGGATATCACCCTGCTGGAGGGTGGTGAGAATCGCGGCGAGGTCGCCAGGAATCGCGATGGCCGGGCCTGAGGTGATCCGGATCTGCGCCCCCATCTCGTTGGCCAGGATCGTGGCCAGGGTGGTTTTGCCCAGCCCAGGAGGGCCGTACAGCAACAGGTGATCGAGCGGTTCGTTCCGGGCCCGCGCGGCCTCGATGAAGATCCGCAGATTCTCCTTAACCCGATCCTGCCCAATGTATTCGTCTAGACGACGCGGACGCAGACTGAGATCGAGCTGATCGTCCTCGTCGCGCGGTCGGGGGCTCAGCACCCGCTCTACCATCTCTCCGCCTCAGGCAATCCGGACGGATGTTCGACCACTATTATACCCCGGCCGCCCGGTGCGAGCGTGGGGAACATCCCGTCAAATGACACGCCGAGCCTGTCCGAGCTTTGCCCGGATCACCCGCGCCTGCTCCTCATAGCCGGACCGCCCCATCAGGGCATAGGTCGCAATCTTCCCAGCCTCCACACCGGGCTGGTCAAACGGATTGATCTCGAGGAGATCACCAATCAGTGCTGTCTGCACCTCCAGGGTATACAGGAGCTGACCAACCGTGAACGGACGGACCTCCGGCAGCTCGAAGGTGCAGCTGGGCCGGTGGTGCTCGGCCAATGCCAGGGTTGTGGCAATGCGTTCAGCGTTGATCAACTCATTGAGGGTGTGGCCGCCAAGGTAGTCCAGGCTCGAGAGACCGGTACCCGACGGCGGTATCTCTACCATCCGGTCGTACCGGTCGACCGCAACGAAGAGGAAGACCTTATCCGCTGGTCCCTCCATGTAAAGCTGGACCTGCGAGTGCTGATCGGTTACACCCAGCGCCTTGATCGGCGTCATTCCGACGTGTTCGACGCGCCCATCCACGCGCCGGATCTTGCCCAGGCTCTCGGCCCAGAGCTGGCGAAACCAGTCAGCGACATCACGGAGGCGCTGACTGTACGGCATCATGACTGTGATCGTCTTGCCGCGCTGGTAGAGGAGGAAAAGGGCAGCGGCCAGGAACAGGGCCGGATTCGTCTCGAGGTCACGTTCGCGGCAGTAGCGGTCTGCCTCCGCGGCCCCGGCCAGAAGCTCGCGGATATCAATCCCGACGACTGCAGCGGGCAAGAGGCCAACTGGCGAGAGCACCGAGAACCGTCCCCCCACAGTCGGGGGGATATCGAACGTCTGGTAGCCCTCGCGCTCGGCCAGGCGCCGCAGGTCTCCCTGGGTCGGGTCGGTTGTCGCGATGATGTGCTCGGCCGCCCGTGCCCCGAGCGCCGTCTTCAGACGCTCGCGGACGATCGCGAGCTGGGCCATGGTCTCCCCCGTACTCCCCGACTTCGTGACCACATTGAAGATCGTCCGCTGTGGATCGATCAGATCCAGCAGGCCGGCAACCAGATCCGGGTCAATATTATCGAGCACATAGAGGCGAGGCCGCCCATTCCGTTGATCCGGACGAAGCTGGTCGTGAAATGGGTGGAGCAGGGCCGTCCGCAAGGCGATTGTGCCAAGCGCAGACCCCCCGATGCCCAGAACCACGAAGGCATCGCAGGCACGGGCGAGGCGGTCCGCCGTGGTGATGATCCGCTCGACCGTCTCGTGCTGATAGGGGAGATCCATCCACTCGACCTGCCCGTGCGCGCGCAGGTCGCCCAGACGCTCGAGGGCCTGCACTGCTCGCGGACCGATCCGTTCGAGTTCGGCATCGTCCACGCCATTGTCGGGCCCGACCGCCGTCGCCATCAGGTTGGTCACATCCAGGCGCACGCGCTGGCCCATCCGCCACTCCGTGCTCTCATACTGCGCCATGAGCGCTATCCTCCTTCATCCTGTCGTCTGGACGCCGGCGGCGATCCCATTGATCGTCTGCAGGACGAGATCAACCGGCCGTCGATCCCCGTACAATCCGCCCCGGCGAAGGACCTTCAGGAGACTGGCCTGGATGACGTGGAGGGGATCCACGTAGGGATTGCGAAGCTGGATCGACTGCCGGAGCAACGACGACGGGCCGAGGAGCACCGGATAGCCGGTCAGGGTGAGCACCGCCTGCTTCGATCGCTCGTACTCGTCGGTGATCATCTGGTAGATGCGCGCGGCAAGCGCCGGATCGGTCACCGCATCACGGTAGAGCCTGGCCACAGCCATATCGGCAGTCGCCAGGCTGATCTGACAGTTGTCAATGATCGAGCGGAACACCGGCCACTCGCGATACATCGCCTGGAGCACCGATCGCTCGTCCGGGTGCTCATCCAGGTAGCCGAGTACGGCACTCCCAACACCGTACCAGCCCGGCAGGTTCACACGGCACTGCGTCCAGCTGAAAACCCACGGAATCGCCCGGATATCGGCCAGGCTTGCGGTTGTGGAGCGGCTCACCGGCCGGGACGCGATCGTGTGCTCGGCAATCTCCGGAAACGGCGTTGCCTCGCGGAAGTACCGCTCGAAGCCGGGGGTCCGGGTGACAAGCGCATGATACGTAGCGAGCGCGCGGTCGGCAAGGTTGTCCAGAATCGCGTGCCACCGGCGGAGGACGTCCTCGGGGCACGTTGCACCTCGCGGCTCGAGGCCAGCCAGCAGCGTGGCATGCACGATCTGCTCCAGATGGCGGTGGGCGATGCCGGGGTTCCCGTAGCGGGCGAAGATGACCTCGCCCTGCTCGGTAAACTTGAGACGGGCGTTGAGTGCTCGGCGGGACAGCGCAGCGATGGCACGCCCCATCGGTCCTCCCCCTCGCCCGATCGCGCCGCCGCGGCCGTGAAAGAGCTCGACCTGCACCCCGTGACGCTCGCACACCGCGGCGAGTGGATCCTGCGCCTCGTAGAGGGCGACATTCGCCGCGAGGTAGCCGCCATCCTTGTTGCTGTCGGAATAGCCGAGCATGATCTCCTGGCAGTCGCCCGCAGCGGCAACGATGCGCCGGTAGACCGGTAGATCGAGAAGCTCGTCCACAACGCGTGGAGCACGCCGCAGGTCGTCGATCCCCTCGAAGAGAGGGACGATCCGAAGTGTGGCCCGGGGGGGACGTCCCTCTCGGACGTCGATCAGACCGGCTTCCTTGGCCAGGAGAGCGACCGCGAGCACATCAGCCGCGCTGTGGGTCATGCTGATGATGTACCGCTGGCATGCGGCCGTGCCATACTGCTCCTGGGCCCGCCGGATCGTCCGAAAGAGCTCGACGACCCGCGTCGTCGCAGGGTCGAAGGAAAGCTCAGCCGGAATCAACGGGCGGGGATTGGCGATCTCCCGGGCGAGGAGGGCAACCCGCTCCGCGTCCGACAGGGCACGATAGTTGGGACAGACTGCCGTGGCCGCCAGGATCTCCGTCAGGGCCTGTTCGTGGCGCTGGCTGTGCTCGCGAATCTCCAGCTCAGCCAGGTGGAACCCGAAGGCCCGCACCCGCCAGCGCAGATCCTGCAGCTTGCCGGCCGCGATGCGCTGGCCCCGGTGAAGCATCAGACTCTCCGCGATGAGGTCCAGGTCGGCGAGCAGATCATCGGCCGAGCTGTAGGCCGGGGTCAGGCGCGCTTCGGTCCGCCGCAGCCGCTCCTCGATCAGGGTCAGCATCTGCCGATACGGCTCCACCGGCGCGCGCGCGATTACTTCCTGGCCAAACGCTCCGAACGCGTCGACGTGGCGAGCGATCGCATCGAGCAGGGCCGCCGAGACGCCAACCTGGCGAACCGACGGGCTCAGCCACCGGCGCAGATCCACGACATCCGCCCGGTAGCGCTGCAGGACGTGAAGCCGCTGAAGCTCCAGGGCGGTCAGCGTCACCTCACTGGTAACCGCTGGATTCCCATCCCGGTCGCCCCCGATCCAGGAGGAAAAGCGCAGAAACGGGGGAATCTCCCAGCGCTGGCCGGGATATTCCGCGGCCAGCGCGTCAGCGAGGTCCCGGTAGATTCGCGGAACGACATCGAAGAGGGTCTCATCGAAGAAAAACAGACCGGTGCGAACCTCGTCCAGTGGGGTCGGACGCGAGATGCGCACCTCATCCGTCTGCCAGAGCAAGGTCACCTCTTCCAGCAGGTCAGCCAGGACCGCCTCTCGCTCGGCCGATGATGCCAGCGCTGCAATCAGCGCGCTGATGCGCCGGAGATGCTGGAGAACAGTGCGGCGCCGCGCCTCGCTCGGATGCGCAGTCAGGACCGGGTTGATGCGCAGACGGGCGAGGAACGCCGCAACCGCGTCGGCGGTGATGCCAGCCTCGCGCAGGGTCCGCATCGCCGCGGCGATCGACTCCGGCCGCGGCCGACCCGGCTCGGCCAGGGAACGCTCCCGGAGCGAGCGCAGGCGGTGCTGCTCCTCGGCGGCGTTGACCAGGTAGAAAAAGACAGTGAAGGCGCGGACCAGCCGCGACATCTGTTCGTGGGGCAGGTTTTCGATCAAGCTGACGAGAGATTGATCGACCGGATGGCCGCGATCCCGCGCGGCGATCGCTTCGGACCGCACCCGCTCGACCAGATCCAGCAGGTCTGTCCCCACTTGCTCGACCAGCGTCTCGCCGAGAAGCTGACCCAGGAAGCGGACATCATCTCGGAGCCGCTCGATTGGCACCCGTGCACCGACCATTCCGCCGGTGATTCTACACGATCTGGCTGGGTCCTCGCTGCCGGTTCTGATACGATACGTTTGGACCGAACGGAGCCAGATGGCCCGGCCGCCGCAGTGGCAGGCCGCATTGCCAGCCCCACATTCAATGCAATATAATATACCCGATATACAAACTTGGTCGTTATCCGGGAGGTCGGCGCGTCCATGTCGGAATATTCGGAGGTCCTGGCAACCACTCGTTTCGTCGTGGAGAATGCGCGCTACGTCATGATTGACCCCGAGCGCGTGCAGGCGGTGGCCGAGCAGATCGCCTCTGCCCCACCCCCCGCATTCGCCTTCGACTGCGTGCGCCACCCCTGCGGCCCGGATCCGTCGGTTGCCAATATCGTCCTTGTGCTGGATGCCCTGAACTTCTCCTTCTGGCCCGATCCCGGCCAGCCGCGCTGGCGCGTGACCTACCGCGGCGAGACCGCCAACGGTTACTGGGCTCTCGTCGCCGCCCTCCGACGCGCTCTGGATGAAGGGGTCCCTCTTGCGGATGCGTCCTTCCTCGCCGAGATCTCCGATGCCGAGGTCGCCGACCTGCTCCGCGGCGAAGGGACCATTCCCATGCTTCCCGAGCGAGCGGCCGCGCTCCGCGAGGTGGGGCGCGTCCTGCGTGCCCGCTACCACGGGGCTTTCGTCAATGCGATTGAGGCCGCCGATCGCGATGCCCGTATGCTCGTTCGCCTGCTCGCCCGCGACTTCTCATCGTTCAATGATGTGGCGAGCTACGGCGGCTATCCAGTCTACTTTTACAAACGGGCTCAGATCTGCTGCGGCGATCTCCACGGCATGAGTCAGGGAGCCTGGTGGGGCAATCTGAGTCACCTCGACCACCTCACCGCCTTCGCCGACTACAAGGTCCCTCAGGTCCTCCGCGAGCTCGGCGTGCTGGTCTATACCGAAGCCCTTGCCCGGACCGTCGACGAGCGCCGGCTGCTGCCGGCCGGAAGCCCGGGCGAGGTCGAGATCCGCGCCGCGACGGTATGGGCAGTTGAGATGATCCGGCGCGCCCTCGACAGGCGCGGCATCCATCGGCGAGCGGTCGAGATCGACTGGTACCTCTGGGAACTCGGCCAGCGCCTGCCCGGCACCGCGCGCCCGTATCACCTGACCCGGACAATCTATTATTAGATGATGATTATGACCACGAGCCCACGCTTCCATATCCTGACACAGCACGGCACGGCGCGGCTTGGCCGCCTGGAGACAGCCCACGGAATGATCGAGACGCCCGCCTTTCTGCCCGTTGGGACCCGTGCCACGGTGAAGACGCTGACCCCGGACGATCTCAGCGAGCTCGGCGCACAGGCGATTCTGGCCAACACCTATCATCTCTTCCTGCGCCCGGGGGCTGATCTTATCGAGCGCCTTGGCGGTCTGCACCGCTTTATGGCCTGGCCTCGCCCGATTATGACCGACTCCGGCGGTTACCAGGCGTTCAGCCTGGGCCTGGCCCTTGAGCACGG
>DATGMJ010000200.1:0-9986 GCA_035293685.1 Chloroflexota bacterium
CGCGGGCCTGCGCGTGCCTGCAGCCATCGGTGACTACCTGATCCTGGCCGCGATCCGGGCCAGCGGCGGGACTGCCGTTGCGGTCAGTGACGAGGAGATCGGCGAGGCGATGCGGGATCTTGCGCGCACGGAAGGCATGTCTGTATCGCCCGAAGCCGCTGCGACGGTCGCCGGGCTCCAGCGCCTGGTTCGCGCAGGGGAGATCGATCCGGATTCTGAGATCGTCCTGTTCCTGACCGGATCGGGCTTGCTGAACACCGACACGATTGAAGTAAACCGGCCAGCGCTTGATCCAGACGATGTCGAAGGATGTGCGCGCGCTATCGACTACGACAGGATGCGCCGTCCCAGCCGCGGCGAATGAAAGCAGTTCTACCACGGTGTCCGATGGAATCTCGCCTGTCCACTGGAGAACAGCCAAACCTCGGGCGGCCGCAGTCATTGGCCGCGTGCGCGGGCACGGCGCGATACCCGATCAACCGAACGAGCCCCGGATAGGCTCAGCAAGCAGAAGAGGCACCTATTCGCAGGTGCCTCGGTGGTGGAGATGCCGGGAGTCGAACCCGGGTCCGACGAACTGGGCCAGCGATCTGCTACAAGCTTAGTCAGCGTTCAGAGCTGTCGCCCCGACCAATCCCGCTGACGTGATTGATCGGCGCTATCGGGCTGGTCTTAGCTCGCGATTCGCCCGCGCCCTCGCGAGAGCACCCCGACTATTCGGCGTCCGCTCCCGACCCATCGGGGAGAGGTCAGGGCAGACGTCACGGCCTGATTAGGCCGCGAGAGCTAGTTCGCGATTGCCAGTTACTGGCTTGCCGGTTGTTTAACGAGTGACCCTACCGGCACCTCGGCTTGCTATCGCTAGCCTTCCTCCGCCGTCGAAACCGATCATCCCCTTGTGCTGGGCTCCGCGATCCCGTCGTGCACCTGCCGCACCAGGCACGTCTGACACGACTACCGGCGAAGGGCACGCTCGATTGCGCGCTCGGCCTCGCGCTTCGCCATCGCTTCGCGCTTATCGTAGAGATGCTTACCTCGCGCCAGTCCCAGCTCGACTTTCGCGCGACCGCGCTTCAAATACAGCCGCAGCGGCACCAGGGTCAGCCCTTTCTCGCGCGTCTTGGCCTGGAGAGCTCGAATCTCCTCGCGATGCAGGAGCAGCTTCCGCCGCCGTTTGCTCGGAGGATTAACCCATCCACCGAACTGGTAAGGCGCGATATACACCTCTTCCAGCCAGGCCTCGCCGTTCTCGATACGAGCAAAGCCTTCCTGGAGACTAACGTTGCCAGCACGGACCGATTTGATCTCCGGACCGGTCAGGACAATGCCGGCTTCGTACGTATCCAGGATAAAGTAATCGTGGCGTGCCCGGCGGTTCAGGGCAATAACCTTGATCTCGGAGCGATCCATACTTCATTATACCACGCCTGACGCTGGTGACATCACCATGAACTTTCCTTCCGCCTCGGCAATCAGGCGCCCGGCGCTGTCGGTGACCGACGCCTGCCCCTGGATCATACCCAGGCGCGTTCGGGTGATGGTTCCTCGCAGACGGTAGGTCTCGTCAAGCGGGGCCGGGCGCCGCAGGCGTGCCCGGATCTCCGCAGTCACCGCCGGCCCAACGGCGTAGATCGCGGCATAGGCCAGGGTCTCGTCCAAGAGCGTCAGGATAATGCCACCATGAAGCATACCATCCCAGCCCTGCAGCTCCGGGCGCGGACGGAACTCTGCAGTAACCCCTCCATCCTCCTGGCGGAATCTCAGGTGTAGCCCGATGGGATTCTCCGTCCCGCATGCGAAGCACCACCGGTAAGCCTGTCCGCTCTGATCCCGCACGTCCCCTTCACCGGCCATCAAGGCGCGCCTTCCTCCTTGGCTAAACTAAGTGATCGGCTAAACTAAGCGATCCACCTTGCTGAATGATTCAATCTGACTGACCGTCCGGCCCCATCCAGGCAGCGCCAGCCTGTGTTGAACGCCGCCTCACCGTGTCCGACCGCGAGGGAGCACAGAAGGTACTGGCCGCCCGCTCTGGTGGTGAATTATCGCCGAAAATAATCCTGGATGCCACACCAGGACTGCCATCAGTGGAAGACGCTCCCGGTCTCCAGCAGGTCACGTCGGCTTCCCGGATGAGCGACTCCGCTTGACTCTGCTTATGGAGGAATCCATACGACATAGATTCCTTGACACGAAGATCGCGCACGTGGTAGCGTGCCGACGATGTGGAGGGTCATCCAGCCGTCCAGTTCGTTCGTGTGACGGCAAAAGACCGCGCTGGCCGAGCACGGATCGCGCCGGGGGGCGGGCCGTTTTGATGAGGAGATGGTACCGAGGGGGTCTCTCAACCCTGCTCAACTCTAGAGGATGACGTCCCATCACGGACACCATTCCGCCGCATACATCGTGAGGCCGCTTGCCCCTCGCACTGCCGACATCAGGAGGAGACGAACGAAGCGTGGTGCCCCGACTCCGCGGAGCAGTGAGCCACGATCAGGTAGCAGCGCTCCTTGGCGACCTCGTGGCGATCCCGAGCGTCAATCCTATGCATAACCAGACGACGGATCCTCCTTTCGGTGAGGCCCGGATCGCCGATTACATCGAGCAGTATGCCCGTTCCCTGGGGCTGGAGGTCACACGCCAGCCGGTCCTTCCGGATCGCTATAACCTCCTGATCACCCTGCCGGGGCGCGCGCCGAATCGCGGCCTGCTGTTCGAGTGCCACATGGATACCGTTCCCGGATGGAATGGCGAGCCCGACCCCTTCGATGCTCGGGTCGTCGGCGGACGGCTCTATGGCCGCGGAGCGTGCGACGTTAAGGGCACGCTGGCGGCAATGCTGCTTGCCCTGAGGCTTCTGGTAGACCGTGATCTTCAGCCACCCCGTCCGGTTTTGCTCGCGGCCACGGTCGACGAGGAGTACCAGGCACGCGGCGTTCGTCGTCTGGTAGAACAGGGGGTAGCGGCCGAGTCGGCGGTAGTCGGGGAACCAACAGGGCTAATGGTGGTTGTAGCCCATATGGGATGTATCCGCTGGCGGCTCGCGGCACGTGGCCGCTCTGCTCACAGCTCCCGTACTGATCTGGGGGTCAACGCCGTTGACGCGATGGTTGATCTTCTGGTCGGCCTCCGTCACGCCAGCAGATCGCTCCTTCAAGGACGCCGCCATCCCTTGACGGGCGCTCCTGTTCTTAACATATGCACGATCCACGGAGGGGTCGCGGCCAATGTCATCCCGGAGGAGTGCATCGTTGAGATTGATCGGCGCACGATCCCTGGGGAGGACCCGCTGACGGTCGATGCGGAGACCCGCGCCCTGGTAGCACGGCTCGCCGAGAAGATCGATGGAGTCCGCTTTATCCTGGATACGCCATTTATTATCGATCCGCCTCTGGACACCGCACCAGATGCCCCAATCGTCCGTGCAGCGCGGCGCGCGGTCGAGACTGTGCTCGGCCGCTCGTCAGTTGGCGGCGTGAGTTTCGGCACCGATGCCGGCACCCTCACCGAGAGGGGAATCTCAACAATCGTGTTCGGGCCGGGTAGCATAGACGAGGCTCACACCCGCGACGAGTCGATTGCTCTCGAGGAGGTCGCCCGGGCAGCCGAGATTCTGGCGACACTCGCCCTGGATGATACCAACGAGGGGCAACCGGATCCTGGCCGCCGACATTGATTGTGATCACGGGGCGACTACAGCAGAGGTAAAGGCCAGCACAGGATCACCCGCGAAAGCCTCATCAGGCGGCATCGCGGCATACGGCTCCGGAGGCAGGCCGGGGTGGACTGCAGAAAACGGCGAACATCGCGCAAGTATTGACAGAGACAATGAACGCACAGGGAGGAACATGGTGTCCGAATCCGAACAGCAGGAAGAACTGCGACGGGTCATGGTGATTGCGGCGCATCCCGATGATCCAGAGTTTGGGTGCGCCGCGACAATCGCGAAGTGGGCGGCGATGGGGCGAGAGATCACCTATCTCCTGCTTACCAGCGGCGACAAGGGGTGCCACGATCCCGAGGTACGCCCAGGCCAGATCGCAGCTCGACGCGAAGAGGAGCAGCGTGCGGCGGCGGAAGTCCTTGGGGTGAAGGAAGTAATCTATCTGAACTACCCGGACGGCATCCTCGAGAACACGCTGGACCTCCGCCGCCGTCTCGCCCTGATCCTTCGGGAGCGTCAGCCGGAGATCGTTGTCACCATTGATCCCTGGCGCCATTACCAGCTCCATCCAGACCACCGCGCCGCTGGGCAGGCCGCCCTCGACGCGATCTTTGCCGCGCGCGAGTGGTACATCTTCCCGGAGCAACTTCTGGGCGAGCGACAGCCGTGGCGGGTCAAGGAGGTATACCTGTTCTGGTCTGAGGCGCCAGACTACTGGGAGGATGTGACCGAAACCGTCGACCGCCGCATTGCCGCCCTGCGTTGCCACGTCAGCCAGGTGGGCGACCGTCTCGAACGCATCGCGGAACGCGTCCGTGATGGGCTCCGTCAGGCAGCTAAGGACCACGGCATGGAATACGCCGAGGCATTCAAGCGAATCAAGCTCTGACCCTGAGCGTACCTTGTAAGAAACTGGCACCACTCTTGCATCCGCGTTGGCCGAGCGACGCCGCGGACCGCGGCCGAGAGGTTCGCGTGCGAGGAGGCTCTCCCTGCGCATGGATGCAGCGCGTTCCCTCACCTGGCCGTGTTTGCCCCGGTCGATTGTCGTCGAGCGTGCGCTCGACGATATTCACCAGGGGCGTCTGCAGCGGACCTTCGGGACGCTCACTGCCGCCGCTGCCCTGGCATCGGGCTTCGAAGCCTTCATCCAGCACCTTCGCGGCGCCTACGATGACTGGCTCATGTGGACGCCACTTGTGCTCACACCGCCTGTTGTTGCGGCCGGCGTCGGGACAGCCCTTGACGCCCGCGTGGCCCGGGCGTCTCTGCCGTGGCTTTCCGCCGCGCTGATCATCGACGGAGTGGTGGGATTCGCTGCCCACCTGCGCGGCATTCACCGTCTTCCGGGCGGGTTTCGCTTCCCCATATACAACACGACCATGGGGCCTCCAGTCTTTGCGCCGCTCTTCTTTGTCAGCGTGGGGATTCTTGGCTTGCTGACCAGGTCGATGCCGCGCGAGCAGTCGCTGACGACTGCCTGAGCCATACGGAGGATTCTGGCATGGTAGTTGGGGGCATACAGATCCCGTACTCCACATCCTCAATCATTCGAACCCCCTCTCGAACTGCCTCGGCGCCGCTGGGCGGTCAACAGCGTCTTCTCACCGCGGTGGTTGTTCTACTCGCCGTGCTGGCAGGGGGAGAAGCCTTCTTTGAGCACCTGCGGGGAAGTTTCTGCCGGCGGGTCATGTGGACGCCGGTCTGGATCGCACCGGCCGTCGCCGGGATTGGATTAGCATCGCTCTATCGGACAGCCCCGGTCCGCCAGTTGATGTTCGTCGCCGCGCTGGCTTCTACGATTGACGGTCTCCTCGGTTTCTACCTTCATCTGCGCGGAATCCACCGCATGCCGGGAGGGCTTCACAATCTCCAATTCAACGCCGTCATGGGCCCCCCTCTGCTGGCTCCCCTTCTCTTCTGCGTCGTCGGCTTTCTTGGACTGATTGCAGCGGCAGGTCCATCTCCTTCGGGGCAAGGGCGGTGAGTAGAGCGGAGAGACTTCGCCGGGGCGCTGATGCGGGACAAGGCCATCGGGCACACCATCCGGTGGCGGCCTACCCGGGCTTTGATGTCATGCGGCAGGCTGACCACTGGGATCCGGCTACCCGCGCGCTGATCACGCGGCGCGTCCGAGATATCCCTCCGATCCGATTCTTCACGCGGGCCGAGGCAAACCTCCTGACGGCAGTTGTCGACCGGATTCTCCCTCAGGATGATCGCTGTCCTGACGAGCGAATCCCGATTGTGCCCTGGATCGACGCACGCTGTTTCGAGCGCATTACCGACGGCTGGCGCCTGGAAGATCTTCCACCCGACGAGGAGGCGTGGCGGCTCGGCCTTCGGGGTATCGATCAGACAGCCCGCATTCGATTCGGCGTGAGTTTCGTGGAGCTGTCCGAGGCACAACAGGATGAGGTCTTGCGTCTTGTCGCCTCCGGTCAGCCGCCCGGCTCCATCTGGCAGCAGCTCCCGGCCCGGCGCTTCTGGATCTTCATCGTCCTTCAACAGGTCTGCGCAATCTACTATGCGCATCCAACAGCCTGGAGCGAGATCGGCTTTGGCGGCCCGGCCTACCCCCGGGGATACTTTGCCCTGAATCGTGGGGATCCCGAGCCTTGGGAGACACGCGAGGTGCGTCTGGATGCGACTGCAGATTCACCTTAGTCCACAATGGGTGCTGGATACCGAGATGCGCGAGTACCGCCCATCGGAGGCGGTCGATTTCTGCATCGTCGGGACCGGTGCGGGCGGAGCAGTTCTAGCCCAGCGGTTGGCCCGGTACGGCTTTTCGGTCGTCTGCGTGGAGGCGGGTGACTGGCCGGACTCCGAGCGCGATATGGTCAGCGACGAGGCCGGGGCCCGGTCTCTCTACTGGAACGATCTGCGCATCACCGGGGGGACCGAGCCGCTGATTCTCGGGGGGAATAACTCCGGCAAGGCGGTTGGAGGTAGCACCGTCCACTACGCTGCATTCTGCCCGCGCTTTCACCCCTCTGACTTTCGGGTTCGCTCTCTCGACGGCGTGGCTGATGACTGGCCGATCAGCTACGCTGATCTCGCGCCGTACTACGAGCAGATGGAGCGCGAGTACCCGGTCGCCGGGCCATCATACTTCCCATGGGGACAGCCGCACGGCTACCCATACGCCCCGCTCCAGATGGGTACGGCAGGTCAGGTGCTGGTCCGGGGCTGCCTCGCGCTGGGGATACCGGTTTGCATCGGCGGCCCGATCGCCATCACCAGCGGTTCATTTGGCCGACGACCACACTGCATCTTTCGGGGCTTCTGTCTCCAGGGATGCAAGGTCGGATCAAAGCATTCCACCCTGGTAAGCCATATCCCGGACGCGATCGAGCACGGTGCAGAGATCCGGGCGCGATGCATGGCATTTGAGATCCCGGTGGGCCGCGATGGACGTGTGACCGGCGTCCGCTACTACCGCACGACGGACGAAGGCACGCACGTGGAGGAAGAGCAACGCGCCCGCTTCGTTGTCGTGGCCGGCTACGCGATCGAGACACCGCGCCTGCTCCTGAACTCGCGCTCGGGACGCTTCCCGGATGGCCTGGCTAACTCAAGTGGCCTGGTGGGAAAGCGTCTGATGGCTCAAGCTGGTCAGGTTGTGTGGGGTCGCTTCCCAGAGATGATTCGCCAGTACAAGGCGCCGCCCGCCTGCGCCGAGACCGAGGAGTTCTACGAGACCGACCCGCAGAATGATTTCGTACGCGGGTATTCGATCCAGACAGTTTCGCCACTCCCGATCGCTATGGCGCACCTGATCACCCAGGAGACCGGCGCCTTCGGTTGGGAGCTCCGGCACCTCATGGAGGAGTACAACCATTACGCGGCCATTGGGGTCCTGGGCGAGCTTCTGCCGGACGAGCGGAACTATGTGGATATCGCTGACGAGGTTGATCAGTATGGGATCCCGATCGCTCACGTTCACTTCAACCTCTTTGAGAACGATCGACGGCTGATTCGCGCGGCAGTCCAGCGCGCGCGGGAGATTCTCGAGGCGGCCGGTGCCGAGGAGACGCACTACGTCGATCGCTATGCCCACCTCGTTGGGACCTGTCGGATGGGCAGTGATCCCCGAACCTCGGTTGTCGATCAATACTGCCGGGCCTGGGACGTGCCAAACCTGTTCATCTGCGATGGAAGCGTTCTGGTTACCCAGGGGGCGGCAAACCCAGCCCTCACCATCTCGGCAATCGCGGCCCGGACTGCCGACTACATCCGCAATGCCGCGGCGCGGCGGGAGCTCTGACCGTGATCCGACCCGTGCGCCAGCAGATTCTTCCATCAGGGACGCCCCGGCCCAGCCGCAGTCATGGCGCGATCGGCACGGCCTGCGCAAGGATAAGGCAAGGAGCCTGGAGCGTTCTGGCGTGCGCCATGCTTATCGCGCTGGGAACTGCCATCCTCCGGAGCCCATCGGCACGGGCCGGCTTCGGCTGGGCCATCCGATCGTGGTTGGTCCCCAATGAGAGTGCTGCCGCGTGGGAGCAAAGACCAGGCTAATACTCGCAGGAAGAGGTACGCGAACCATGCCCGAGCGGAAGGTCTATAAGGACTACCAGGAGTCTGATCTCCAGGAGGTATTCGCACGCGCCCATCCGAGCAGCTGGCAGGATCTGATCGCTCACCTCGAGCAGTACGGCCTCTCGATCCACCATATCACACCGGGCGAGACGGCCCACATGATCGCCGATGCCCGTCAGGCGTCCATCGACAACGTGCCATTCCCCCAGTCGGTGGATCAGGCCTACCGGGTCATGAAGAGTCATCGCAATCCGGAGCTGGTACGCCAGGAGGAACAGCGGTGGATCGCCCGAACCGCCGAATACGAGAGGGAGCGGCAGGAACAGCGGCACCAGGCATAGCGGTCTCAGGAGCGGCGATGCCCTCATAGCGGCCGCCCCGAAGCGGCTAAAGGGGTGAGCGCGCGGGGACGCCCGGCCGGCGCGGATAGAGGGCGGGCGTCGGCCGTTGCTTCTCGATGACTACCAGGAGACGTTCCTGGTCCAGGATGGGTAAGCGAACGGGGATCATCCGCTCGCGTCCGCCTCCCATCAGCTCGACAGCACGCCGGGCCGCGGCGATTTCAGCTGCGGCCCGAGGCGTCTTCATTGCGATGAAGTAGCCGCCCGGGCGCACCAGCGGAAGACACAGCTCGGCCAGCACGGCGAGCGCCCCCACCGCACGCGCCACAACGACATCGTATCTTTCACGCACATCCGGTCGGTGGGCAAGCTCCTCTGCACGGCCGTGAAGAACAGTCACACCGGTCAGGGATAGACGGCGGGCAACGTGCTCGAGGAAAGAGCACTTCTTGCGCGTGGCCTCAATCAGCGAGACGCGCAGGCACGGCCGGACAATCGCCAGGGGAATGCCGGGCAGGCCACCGCCCGAGCCCACATCAGCGAGCGAGCCGCTCGCCCTCTCGTCAGCGAGCGCCGGCGGAAGGGCACGCAGCACGGTGAGCGAGTCCAGCAGATGCTTGATTGCGACCTCCTCCGGGCTGGTGATCGCAGTGAGATTGATCCGCTGGTTCCAGTCCAGAAGCTCCTCCTGAAAGGCCTCCAGCATCTCCAGCTCGTCAGAGGTCAGTTGCAGGCCAAGCTCCCGCGCCCCACGGGCGAGCAGGGCGCGGCTGTCGCCGCGGGCCGATTCAGCTCGGATCACACCGCGCTTCCCCCCCCGACGCCGAGAAGGGTGATAATCGCTCCGGCCGTGATCGCCGGGCCGTATGGAAATCCAATCTTCCGACTCCGGCTCGCGATCCCCCAGGCGATTGCGAGCACCGCTCCCGCGATCGTTGACAGGACAATTGCAAAGATCACCGCTGGATAACCAAGAGCCATCCCCATAAACGCCGCAAGCTTCACATCCCCCATGCCGAGCGCCCCACCGCGTCGGTAGAGCAGCAGCCCGAGCAGGAAGAAAAGCAGGAATACGCCGCCGCTGAGCAGGCAACCGAGAACCGCGTCTGCGACTTCCAAAAGGGGGGGCTTTGGCCCCATGAGCGGACTGACGGCAAGCGCCGCCAGGGTAGCCGGATAGCTAATCTGATCCGGGATAATCCGCCAGCGCACATCGATTGCAGCGGCCCATAGTAGGACAGCGCTCACGCCGGCCGCGTACCATAGATGAAGGCCCGTGATCCCCCGCAGGGCAAACCCCGCAGTCAGGAGCGGCGGTCCGACCAGCAGGATGCCGCCGGCGATATGCTCGGCCCAGGAGCGCTCCGTCGTACTCCCCCCGAGGACGGAAAACCGCGGGGCGCAGCGTCCATCGACGCGCCAGAGGATAAGGCCCA
>DATGMJ010000201.1:0-6944 GCA_035293685.1 Chloroflexota bacterium
CAGGACCGTCAATGTTACCGCGAACGTCACCTGCGGCTCGCGTGGCCCCAGATCACGGTCGGGGAGCCACTCTGGCTGTGACGCGTGCCCCACGCAGGATCCAGTATACTCATAATACTCATGGCGACATCTCCAGCGGGCGCAAGCCGCTAATGGAGCAGTGGTGAATATCCGAGACCTCTTCTCGGCCGAACGTCTGGGCGATGCGTGGAACGTCCTCCGAGAGATCGATCCACACCAGGTGATTCGTGAGGCCCACCAGCCGATTCGGTTTGTCATCTGCGGATCGCCCGGCGTCGGGAAACGGCGACTGGCAGCCCTCTTCCTCAACGGAGAGCCAGATGGGCCCGAGGTACTCCTCGACATCTGCGATATGGCCGATGACCTCCCCACTGCCCTTCCTGATGCGGATGTCTATCTCTACGTCACATCGGCACAGGAAGAGCCGGGGGTAGTCCAGCGCGGGCACATGGCCCAGCTGGTGCGGCGCTCCGGTCGGGTCCTGTGCGCCCTGAGCGAGCCCCAGGACCGCAATGCGGGCGAGCGCAATATGATCCGCACGTCAGCCGCGGCGTTGCTCGGCCTGGCACCAGAGCAGGTGCTCGCGGCCCCGCTCGATGATCCGGAGGTCATTCGGCGAACGGTCGCACCGTGGCTCATTCGGGGCGTTCCACACCTTGCCCTCGCGCTTGGGCGAAGGCTCCCGGCCCTGCGAGAAGCCGCCGCTGACTTTCTTACCTCTGATACCGCACGGGCCAATGCCGAGTTCGTCATCATCTCCAGCCTGCCAACGGTCATCCCTGTCATCGGCCCCCTGGCCGCTGCGGGGACCGATCTCCTGGTCCTGACGAAAAATCAGATCATGCTGCTCCTGAAGCTGGCACTCCTCTATGGACGGCCGATCGAGAACCGAGCACAGGTCCTGGCAGAGATCGCGCCCGCCATCGGCGCGGCTTTCGTCTGGCGCTCGGCCGCTCGGACAGCCGCTGCTGTAGTCCCGAACCCACTGACGATCATTCCGCGGGCGGCGGTCGCATACGTGGGAACAGTCATCGTAGGCAAGGCCGGTCAGTACTATTACCGAGCTGGTCGGCGTCCCTCGGCGGATGTCATCGCTTCTTACCGCGACGAGGCGATTCGACAACTCCGGGACATTCTACCGACAGTCCTCCAGATCGGTCGGCGGCTGGGCCTTCCCTAGCCGTGGTATACTGTGCGTGATGCAGGGATGGAACCGCTCCCGCGCGGTGCGGGCACCGGACGCCGGCGGCCGGCCCGGATGGCCGCACTGGCTCGCCCGCGTGGGCCCACGCACTGCCCCAGACACGTGCACAACCCGGCACGGATGTTGCGAACCGCGTGTCCGGTTGCCCGCGTCCCATCGCCGGATACACAGAGTTTCTGGCCAGTGCCGGCTCGATTATCAAGGAGTTGACTCTCGTGTCTGACCCCCTCAAGGTGCTGATCTTGTCGGCGGAGATGGTGCCTTTCGCCAAGACCGGCGGGCTAGCCGACGTGACCGGAGCCCTTCCAAAAGCGCTCGCCCGCCTCGGCGTGGACGTCCGGGTCGCGCTCCCCCGCTACAGCCGGGTTGATCGCGAGCGGTTCAAGATGACCGAGGTCATCTCGTCTTTCCCGGTGCCGATGGACGACGTGTTTGAAACGGTCACGATCCTTCGCTCCGACGCGGTCCCCGGCGTTCCGGTCTATTTCATCGATAACGATAAGTTTTTCAATCGGGAGGGCATCTACGGTTATCCGGATGATGGCGAACGCTTCATCCTGTACTGCCGGGCCGCGCTCGAGATGCTCCGGCAGATCGGCTGGCAACCGGATATCCTCCACTGTAACGACTGGCACACCGGCATCGTCCCGAACTGGATCAAGACGATCTACAAGAATGACCCGTTCTTCGCCCGAATGGCGACGGTGTTTACCATCCATAACCTGCAGTATCAGGGTCTCTTCGGCTGGCGGATCCTCGAGGTGGCTGGCATTGAGGAGTACGGCTTCCTGCACCATCCACAGATTGGCGAACTGGCCGACGTCGTTGACCTCATGGCCCGGGGGATCCACTTCGCCGACGTGATCAACACGGTCTCCGAGCGGTACGCCCAGGAGATCTTGACCCCGGAGTACGGAGAAAAGCTCGACCCGCTCCTCCGTGATCGGAAAGATCGGCTCTTTGGGATCCTGAACGGGATCGACTACGATGAGATGAACCCGGCCACTGACCGGTATATCGCCCGTACGTACGATGTCGATCATCTCGACCAGCGGGTCGAGAACAAGCTCGCCCTCCAGCGTGAGGCCGGCCTGCCTGTGGATGCATCGATTCCCCTGATCGGTATGGTCTCGCGGCTGGCCGATCAGAAAGGCTTTGACCTCCTTGCCGCGTGTTTCGACGCGATGATGGAGTGCCTCGAGATACAGTTCGTCCTGCTCGGGACCGGTGATCAGCACTACCATAACGTCTTCAACGAGTTCGCCCGCCGCTACGCGGGGCGAGTCGCCATCTTCCTGACATTCAACGCAGCACTGGCTCAGAAGATCTACGCCGGCTCGGATATGTTCCTGATGCCGTCGCGCTTCGAACCATGCGGGCTGGGGCAGATGATCAGCCTCCGGTATGGATCGATCCCCATCGTCCGCCACACCGGTGGGCTTGCTGATACCATCACCAACTTCGATCCGCGGACAGGCGAGGGCAATGGGTTCTCGTTCCAGCGGTACAACCAGATCGACCTGTATACGGCCATCGTGCGGGCGGTCGAGAACTACAAATACGCGGAGACCTGGCGCACGCTCCAGCGCCGCGGCATGCAAGCGGATTACTCATGGAGCGCCTCCGCCCGCAAATACATCGACCTGTACCAGCGGGCCTGTGAGTTCCACCGTCAGGAGTTCGCGGCAGTCTGACCACGGAGAGAACGAATGCCTCAATTACGACAGGATCTCGTCACCGGGCGATGGGTGACGATCGCGACCGAGCGTGCGCGGCGGCCGAGTTCGTTCAGTCGGGCACCGGCAGTTGCCGTTCCCCCAGCTGCAACGTGCCCGTTCTGCGTTGGACACGAGGACATGACGCCGCCAGAGGTCCTGGCCGACCGGGCACCTGGCACCCTGCCGAATGCGCCAGGTTGGGAGATCCGCGTTGTGCCCAACCTGTACCCGGCATTTGGACCACCCGATCGGGAGCCCGTTCGAGCCCGCGTGGGCCCGTATGAGACGATGGACGGGGTTGGGGTCCACGAGGTGCTCATCAGCAGTCCATCGCATACCGATGATTTCGCACAACTACCGGTCGAGCACATCGCCAGGATCATCCGAGCTTCTATCGCCCGGTATACCGCACACGCCGCCAACCCGGCCATCGAGTACCTGCTCCTGATCAACAATCACGGTAAAGAGGCGGGTGCGTCACTTGAGCATCCCCACTCTCAACTCTTCGGCATCCCCTTCGTTCCCCCGGTTATCCAGGAAGAGCTGGAAGGAAGCAGGCGCTACCGCGCGGCGCACCACGGGTGCGTCTTCTGCGACATGATCGCCTGGGAAGAGCGGTCTGGCGAACGAGTGATCCTGACGACCGATCACTTCATCACCTTCGCACCGTTCGCGGCACGGACGCCGTTCGAGAGCTGGATTGTCCCCCGTCGGCACGCGGCGCGTTTCGAGACGATGTCCGGGCCGGAGCAGGAGGACTTCGCGCGAGCCCTGCACGGGCTGACGGCACGGCTTGTCGCCGGCCTGAACGACCCGCCGTACAACTTCTACATCCACACCGCTCCGGTTCATTCCGCACCGGAGACCGATTACCACTGGCACCTGGAGCTCCTTCCCAAGCTGACGATCGCGGCCGGCTTCGAACTGGGAACCGGCGTTATGATCAACGTGGTCACGCCGGAGTCGTCGGCTGAATTCCTGCGCGGCGTGGACCTGTCAGCGCCCGGCCTGACTGCAGCCGCGCCGACATCCCACTGACGGGAGACCGCCGCCGCGAATATCCGGGTTTTTGCATATTGCGCCGGCATCTCCGGTATGCTAGAATGCCTGACAGCGGCAAGGTACCTTTAAACCAGTCCTGTGAGGCTGGAAAGGGAAGGCAGGCGTGACCATTAACCACGAAAACGGAACCCCTCGTCCACCATTCGGTGGTGGACGAGGGGTTTTTTGTCGCAACTTTCCCTGGCTGAGGGGTGCGAACCGATGGCGACTTCCCGGGCCTGGCCCGGGGCCAAGGGTGGGCAGTCCATGACAGAGCGCGTGATCCTTACCGCGAGCGACATGCGGCGCGCACTGGCCCGCATCGCCCATGAGATCATCGAGCGCAACCACGGCGTCGACGGTCTGGTCCTGCTGGGGATGCGAACACGCGGGGCACCGCTGGCCCGGCGCCTGGTCCGAATCCTTCGCGACCTGGAGGGAACCGCGGTGCCGCTCGGTGAGCTGGATATCACCCTCTACCGCGACGACCTCGCCCAGCGGCGGCTGCGCCTGCCGGTTGGTCCGAGCGATCTGCCGGTATCGCTGACCGATCGTACGGTCATCCTGGTTGATGATGTGATCTTCACCGGGCGCTCGGTGCGGGCGGCGCTCGATGCCATTATGGATTTTGGGCGTCCCCGCAGCGTCCAGCTGGCCGTGCTCATTGACCGCGGTCACCGAGAACTCCCGATTCGTCCGGACTACGTGGGCAAGAACGTGCCGACGGCGCGAGATGAGGAGGTGCAGGTCCGCTTAGAGGAGACGGACGGCATCGATGAGGTGGTGATTCAGCGGGCGTGAGGGAGGAGATCATGGATCGGAAAGACGTTCTTGACCTCGACGACTTCTCTCGCGAGGAGATCGAGGAGGTTCTCGCCACAGCTGAAGCGATGCGCGAGGTCCTTTCGCGGCCAATCCGACGGGTACCGCCGCTTCGCGGCAAGACGATCATCAATCTCTTCTATGAACCGAGTACCCGAACACGGATTTCCTTTGAATTGGCTGCCAAGAACCTGTCGGCCGACGTGGTCAACGTCAGCGCCAGTGGAAGCTCGGTCGAGAAGGGAGAATCACTTGTCGACACGATCCGAACGCTGCAGGCGCTCGGGGCTGACGTGGTAGTCATGCGCCATCCCATGGCCGGCGCGCCCTACCTGGTGGCCCAGCATCTTCGCGGATCGGTCATCAACGCGGGCGACGGCTGTCACGCGCACCCGACCCAGGCTCTGCTCGACCTGTTCACCATCCGCCAGAAGTTCAGGCGGATCCACGGCCTAACTGTGCTCATCGTCGGCGACATCCTGTACAGCCGGGTCGCGCGTTCCAACATCTGGGGTCTTACGCGGATGGGAGCCCGGGTTATCCTGTGTGGTCCTCCAACACTGATGCCGGACTTTGGGACCAATGGGCACCGAGCAGGCCTGCCGCCGGTCGAGGTTTGCCATGACCTCGACCGCTGCATCGAGAGGGCTGATGTCGTCATGGCCCTGCGCATCCAGCGCGAGCGCCAGGATGGCGGACTTCTCCCCAGCCTGCGCGAATACGTGAAGCTGTACCAGATCAACCGGGAACGGATGCTCCGTGCGCGTCCCGGTGCGCTGGTGATGCATCCCGGCCCGATGAACGAGGGGATCGAGATCGCACCGGACGTGGCGCGAGGTGATCAATCGGTCATCGAAGAGCAGGTCACGAACGGCGTGGCCGTTCGGATGGCCCTGCTCTACCTGCTCGCGGGGGAACGGGCAGGCCTGGCGGTTGCGTGACCGGGGAGGCGGTCGTGGGAGATAGCGGTCGTCTCGGGCGTGCAACGGACCGCGCGAGGGCTGGCTGAAGAACAACGGTGGTGATACTTGGGGATATGGTGGTGATGCTGTGGATCTGAGGAACGCACCGGAGATTCTCGTACACGGCGGCCGGATCATCGATCCGGCCCGTGGTATCGACCAGATGGGCAACCTCTGGCTGAGGCAGGGGACCGTCAGTGAGATCACGCCCCCGGCCCCGGCGCCGGAGGGCCGCCGGGGACTGCTGGTTGTGAATGCCGCCGGTGCGATCGTCTGCCCGGGGTTCATCGACGTGCACTGTCATCTGCGGGATCCGGGCGAGGAGCAGAAGGAAACCATTGCAACGGGCACCCGGGCCGCGGCGCGCGGCGGCTTCACGGCCGTCTGCGCGATGGCCAACACCAAACCACCAGTGGATAATCGCGCCGTTGTCGAGTATATCCAGCGTACCGCGGCCGCCCGGGCCGTTGTGCGGGTTTACCCACTCGCAACCGTGACGCAGGGCATGGCCGGCCGCGAGCTCACCGAGATGGCGGATCTGGCCGAGGCGGGCGTTGTGGCCTTCTCAGATGACGGACGGCCGATCGTGGATAGCGGCGTCATGCGCCACGCGCTCGAATACAGCCGCTTGATCGAGCGGCCGATCATGGTTCACGAGGAGGACCCCTCTCTCTCGGCCGGCGGCGTCATGAACGAAGGGCCGGTCGCCACGCGCCTGGGGCTGAAAGGCTGGCCAGGCGTCGCTGAGGAGGTGATGATCGCCCGCGACCTGGCCCTCTGTGAGGTAACCGGCGGATTCCTGCACATCGCCCACGTGACCACGGCCCGAGGCGTGGAAATAATTCGTCGGGCACGGGAACGCGGAATCCAGTTCACAGCCGAGGCGACGCCCCATCACCTGACACTGACCGACGAGTGGGTCGCCGGCTGGCGGCCAGACGGGCGGCGGGGTATGCCCTATGACACCGCGACGAAGGTCAACCCGCCCCTGCGCTCGGAGGCGGACCGCCAGGCGCTCGTCGCCGCTCTGCGCGACGGGACGATAGATCTGATCGGCACGGATCACGCGCCGCACAGCGATGTTGACAAGCTGTGTGAGTATAATACTGCCGCTTTCGGCATCTCTGGCCTGGAGACCGCCCTAGCCGTCCTGCTCGGGCTCGTTCACGCCGGCGA
>DATGMJ010000202.1:0-11149 GCA_035293685.1 Chloroflexota bacterium
CCTCTCGACCGGCACCGGTCGTGGGCCGAGTATAGCACGCTCGCCAGGTGTTGGGGAATTTTCTGTGGATTAGCGCGGCGGCAGTGGAACCGCAGGTGCGGCAGAACCTCTCTTCCGGAGGGCGCTGCTGCGCGTGCGGAAAGGCTTGTCGCGGAGAGTCTTGACGTGATCTGCCGCGCGATCGGGTCCGTGCAGCATCTGGCGGTGCGGCACGCGCCAGTTTCTCCATCGAACGGGTCTGTGCCATTCAGGCCGATGCCGCTGATCCAGGATCGGCCGATCCGAAAAGAAAACAGGGCTGTCCTGGCCGTCTGGCTGATTGACAACAGTCGATGCGCCGGGTAGAATGAGACATACAAGATCGCCGGGCGGTTCTATGTGTGCCGCCCGGCGATTGACGGTAGTACAAGGTGGTGATCGCATCGATGCAGGTGACCTTGCGGCAGGGCGAGACGTTCGAGTCACTCCTCAAGCGCTTCCGGTCCGCGGTTGCGAAGCACGGAATTATTAGCGACTATAAGCGGCATCAGAGCTTTATCAGCAAGAGCCAGAAGCTTCGCGCGAAGATCCAGCGCGCACAGCGGAAGCGCATGCTCAAGGCCGCGCGGCGGGCGGCGTAACCCGCTTCGGCAGGCGGCGCCCGTTCTCCGGCAGGTGGAGCGGTCACGCGCAACCGGTCCGAACGCGCGGGGTTGCCGGTTGAGGATTCTTCGCGTCACGCGAGGTAGCTAGCCAGCGGATGGCCGGCCGATGATGGCGTGGTGAGAGGGATCGGTCGCCCGATCGTCCCGGTGTTGGCCCGTGGTTAGATAGCGTGTACGCCCAACCACTGGATGTCGCGTCGGTTTTTCCTCGGATCTCCTTACCCAACCGCGTCCACGGCGGTATGGGGATCACGCGGCGAGGGGTGTCATGTATAAGACACGGGTCCTCGTGGTGGATGATGACCCGGCGCTTATTACGCTCGTGCGTGGGATTCTCGGCAAAACGTACGAGACGCGTGGGGCCCGCAGTGGTCAGGAGGCGATTCAGCTAGTCGAGGAGTGGTCCCCGGATCTAATTATCCTGGATCTTGTGATGAGTGGACTGGACGGGTTCGGTGTTTGCCAGCGGATTCGTCAGCAGTCCATGGTCCCGATCCTGGTTCTGAGTGGTCGGCACGCCGATGAGGATAAGGTTCGGGCTCTCGACATCGGTGCTGATGATTATCTGACCAAGCCTTTCAGTCGCGATGAGCTGCTGGCCCGCCTCCGCGCCCTGCTGCGGCGGGCACGCCAGGCGAACACACCCTCGCTCGTGCTGGAAGATGACTGGCTGCGCATCGATTTCGGCCGCCGCCTCGTGGCAGTTGAGGGGCACGAGATCCGGCTGACGCCCACCGAGTATGGTCTCCTGGAACAGCTTGCGAGCAATCCGGGGAAGCTCATGCCGCATGCAGTTCTCCTCCAGCGCGTCTGGGGCCCCGAATATCGGAACGAGCTGGATTACCTGCGGGTCTTCATCCGGCGACTGCGGCGAAAGATCGAGCGCGACCCTTCCGACCCCGAGTACATTCTGACCGAGCCGCGGGCGGGCTACCGGTTCCGCGGCCCTCGGCCGAGCTCGTGACGGGTTCATGGATTGTTCAAGCAAGGGAGGCTCTTGTTCATTCGCCGTTCACGGCATGCCGTTTACAGTGAGTGATGTCGCTGCACACAGCGTGAGACGGCTGTGGATTATTGAAAGGCTACAGGGGCGGCATGACTGCTGTACCTCAGGTTCGAGGTAGCGGTCGGTCCCGCGGACGCCTTCTTTCCAGCCGTCAGGTCCACTTCCCCACCACTTGCGTTCCCCGCAACCCCGGGGAACGCATTTTTTTGATCGGAGGAACCCCGGGGCGCCCTCGCTCCCGGTCAGTCCCTTGAAACGGCCTGTGAAGATGGTACAATGCCTAGCGTGAAAGCACGATCCGAGCGGTCGTGGCTCGTGCGACCGGGCCAGGAGGCACTGATGAGCTCGCGGACCGGGCCATACTGACCGTGGTAAAGCTGAGGCAAACGTAAGGAGACCTGAGTGACCTACGTTATCACCGAACCGTGCATTGGCACGATGGATCAGTCCTGTGTTGACGTCTGCCCGGTCGACTGCATCCACTTTGAAGACGGCGTCGACCGTATGCTCTACATCAACCCCGAAGAGTGCATTGACTGTGGGGCGTGCGAGCCCGCTTGCCCGGTGAACGCGATCTATCCAGAGGATGCTGTTCCCGCGGAGATGGAACCCTACAAGCGCATCAACGCGCTGTGGTACGAGGATCCGGAAGCCGCGCGGGCCGAGGTCAATCGCCTCAAGCCAGAGTGATCGGAGGCGCGCTCTCCGGCCCGCATGGCGAAAAGCAGGGCCCGTGGCCGCTCCGGGCGACGGATCTGGTCGGCTGTGGGGATATGATCACCATGGGCGGCCGCGTGGGGTCAGATGACCGGGGACGGCGATGAGGATTGGCGCGCTGGCGCGGAGCCTGGGTGTTCCGGTACCGACACTGCGGCGATGGACGCAGGAGTTTGCGGACGGGCTGTCACCAGAGGCGCGTGGGGGGGGCGGCCGTCCGCGCGAGTTCTCGGTACGCGATCAGCGTGTGCTTCGGCGCGTGCGGGAGATCCTGGCGAGCGGGGATGTAACCTACGCCGCGGCGCGCCGTCGTCTGCAGGAAGAGGGTCTTCTCCCGGCCCCAACCCGTGAGACCGGGGAACCCCAGCGGGGCGACGGGCCCGTGAGTGCCGAGGAGCGCGAGGCGGCCGAGCGATTTGTCTACGCGATTCTCGAGCAGGCCGCGCGTCCGTGGATCGAGCGGATCGAGCGACTGGAGCGGGAGCTGGAGGCACTGCGCGAGGAACTCGAAGCGCGGCGCACATCGCTGGAATCGGTCGAGACAGTAGCGCATGCCCATGCCCCGCGCCGCCGCTGGCCTTTTGGGTGAGAATCTGCTCTCTTATGCTAAACCTCTCGTCGAGAGAAGCGAGGGGCCCGGGGATACACCCCGGGCCCCTCGCTTCTCTCTTTTTTCTGGCGGAGGGAACGGGATTCGAACCCGTGAGGGAGGTTTAAAGCCCCCCTAACCGCTTAGCAGGCGGCCGCACTCGACCAACTATGCGATCCCTCCGTGCGAGCCACTTCGCATTATACCATAGTGCCCTGCCGCGTACAAGGTCCGACGTGCTCGTCGCACGGGTCCGGACTGCATCTTCTCACTCACCCGGACGGCGTGCCAGGGCGCCAGGGCAGGTGTGCCGTCCGATCACGCTCTGGCTCCACACCGCCGCCGTCCGATGAGCCGTGACCTCACGCTCGGGCTCGACCGTACTCCTACGCGAGCAGGCCCCCGGTTACTCAGAAGTGTCCTATTTTCGCGGCGAGCCGGCGTTCCCATCACTGGACCGGAACCGCGGGCGTACTCCGGCATGCTTTTTGCGTCTGCCCCGGCCGAATCACCATGTTTCCTCTTCGCCTCTTCGCTACAGTCGTACTGGTCAGCGCCCTGTCCATCGGCGCCGGCCGATCGGCGCCGGTGAACGCGGCCAGTGCCACACCGCCGGTCGAGTATCCGGTTGAGATGCCGCCGATCGCTGTCGCGGTCGCACGTGACGGCCTTGATGCACACGGACACTGGACCCAGACGGTGCGCCTGACGATCCGCCCGGGAGGCACCCTGGCTGATGCCTCACTCGTCGTCTACGCCGATGTCCTCCACGTCGATGCCCTTTTCCAAGCGGCGCGGCGGCAGAACCCGCGTCTGACCAACCCGGCGGTCATTCCGAGCGGTCAGACGATCGATCTTCAGATCGACCCAGCAACTGTCTTCATCCTTGCCGATGTTGCAACCGGGCCCGACCGCGTGGTCCAGCGGTTTACGAATGGCGCGGTCAACACCATCTATCTCCATCCGACCGGAACGATTCAGCGCGTCATGACCTTTCCGGGGGATCGGCCGGTCGCGTTCTTCCGGTACCCGTCGTCAACCGGCCCGATCCTGGTGCGCCCGGGCGGGCGGATCGTGGATCTCTCCTACACCGGCACTGAGGGCTTTGCGCGAGTCGTGAGCGATGTGTACGGGGTAGCAACGTACAGCGCGGCTGCCGATTTCACGCGTCAGACTGGCTGGGACCCCGTTCACTGGCCTCCCCCGCCCGGGCAGACCCGGCGTATAATCACCGGCTCACCCTCTCTGTACACTCCTCGCCCCCGCGAAGTGCCGATTCTCGCCAATCCTGATCCGATCGGCCGCCGTCGCCAGGAAGAGCTCCATCAGACGCGCCTGCGGGTCGGCGTGTACGCGGTGCGCCAGGAGGGCTTTGCCACGACCTACCATGTCGCGGTGACCGATCCACAGCTCACCGCCTCCCGGCTGTCCGCACTGCTCTTCGGCTCTCCCGCTCGCCGTCTTGATCTGGCCGCGAAGGCTGGATTCCCGGTCCCACCGGCCGGCACTCCCGCCGCGGCGAGCTTCGATCCGCCCCTATTCGGGCGCGCGTTTGACATCACTGTCGGCTTCGAGGAGGAGCAGTTTGTCGTTCGCCGCCGCGTCGATCCGGATGGTGCGACGGTGCTCCTTCTGGTTAACGGCACCCGTATCGTGACCTACCCAGACCGCGTCCACGGCCTCCTTGCGCTGGTCCGCTATCCGACTGGCTACAAACGCCTGCTGTACCGTCCATCCAGCTTGTCATTGGCTATTGCCCGCGGACTGGCCTATTTTCGCCTGGCCAGTGCCCCGGGAGTGCCCAGCACCACGGCCGACGCGCTGGCCCGCAATGATGCTGCCGCGGTGATCTGGCGGTGGGCACCGGGGGTGCCCCGTGAGCCGGGTGACGTGGCCGATGTGGTCCAGCTGGTTGATGCCCCGGCAGGACCGGTGGTTACGGTTCTGGTCAATCCACCGCCCCCGCGAACCGCCCTCGATGAGCTGATCGACCGGCTTGGCCTGGATAATCCCTTCCTGGCCAGTATCGAGGTGGTTATCGTGGGAAGCGCCGTCCTGCTCCTGGTCGGTCTGGCCCGCGAGCGGGGTATGCGGGCCAGACCGCGCTGGTAAATCGGGCGCGGAAACCGGCCCACGGCTTACCCGCAGCAGTTTGCCGCCGTGATCCGCGTTCGCGGGCGGAGATCGGAATGTGTTTGACAGGGAGAGAGGATCAGCTGGCGCGGTTCAGGCGATCGGCAACGATCTCTGAGGCGATGTTAATCACTGTTTCGACGCCGACGCCTGTTGCCATGAACGGTAGGGAGGCGGCGATATCGTCTGGTGATACGCCGCGGTGGTAGAGGAAGATGATCCGCGGCAAGACCTCCAGGTATCGTTGAAAGCCGTCGAAGCGGCGCCGGATCTCTGGCTCGCCGATGAGCGCGGGCAACCGCTGGACCATGCCCTGGATCTCCGCGCCCCCGGCGCCCGGGTCGAGGCCACGCAGGACATCCTTCACCTGTGCGGCGGTAAACCGTCGCCGCGCCGGGAGGCCCAGCCAGAATCGGAGATGACGTCCCCATTGTGTGACACCTAACATCGACACCCCGTGATCCGCACAAGTAGGCACCCGCATTGGCCAGCTTCAGGAGGACGGCTCAGCATCTCCCGCCGATCCGGGTGACCGACCGGTGCGGTCCTGCGGGACGGTCCACACCGGCGTGCCCGTCCCCGGGTGCTGGCTGCGACGGGCCCAGCCCGATCACCTGCACATGTAACGCCATCTCTCCCATTGTAGCCGTCCGTCCGACGGGCGGTCAATGAGATATCTGTCCTGGCTCATCGCGGCCCCGGCGCGGTCCGGTGGTCTGAGGAGGGACTAAGGGATGCCGACCGGCTGTCGGTTCGGTACATCAGAATTTACCACCTGGATCAGGGCCCGGATGTATCCCAGGCAGAACGAGTGCTGGCGCTCACCCTCCGGATCGACATCCGACTCCGGCACGTGATCGGGGCAGAACATTCCCTGGTACCCGACGTCGCGGTAGACCCGCATGGCGCGGTACATATCCACGTCGCCATTATCCGGGTAGACTTCCTCAAAGTTCAGGTAGCCGCCCCGGATATTCCGGAAGTGGACCATGAAGATCTTCTGCCGTTCGCCGAAGTAGCGGATGACGTCGAAAATCTCTCGCCCAGGGTCTGCCAGCATCTCGGCGACCGTGCCCTGGCAGAAGTTCAGCCCGTGGTACTTGCTTGGGGCGATAGCGATGAACTTCTTCAGGCCCTCCACGCTTCCCAGGACGCAGTGGACACCCCGGAGGCCGGTATCAGGCGGGACTGGGGGATCGTGTGGGTGGCAGGCAAGGCGCACTCCCGCTTGCTCGGCAACAGGGACGACCCGCTCGAGAAAGTAGGTGATGTTCTCCCACATCTTCTCAGCCGGCATCGGACCGGCCTCAGTCAGGGAGTGATCGGTCCACTTGGTGATGTCGAAGTGACTGTAGCGCGCCCCGCCGCGTCCCGGCGTTCGCCCGGTCCGGGGCACGCCGAGCAGGTTGAGGTTGTACTTCAGACACGGAACGCCGGCCTCGCCTGCGGCGCGGATATTCTGCTTGATGATCTCGATCTCGGCATCGCGGCTTGGCAGCCCGCGCATGATCCCCGGGAAGCGGTGGTGGGTCATGTAGGTCGACTGGAGATCGAGGGTCAGGACGTCCATGGTGATGCCGAAGCTGGCGAGCCGCTTCTGGAGCGCCTTGATCCGGGCGACATCCCAGGTGCCGTCCTCATTCTCGACAGGCTTGGTTGTATTGACCGCGATGTGCTCGACCCCCAGCTGGGCGATCCAGGTGAGCTTGCGATCCGAGAGGTCGTTGAGTTGCTCGCCGATATACATGTTCCCCCTCCTCGCTTGTCAGGATGCTGGTGTCGGGCGTCACCGGCCACGCTGAGAACAGCGTTCGCAACGCGACAGAACGGCCGCGCCACCGGGTAACTCCCCGATCCCGCGTCCGTGATCGGTGAGCGCTCGAAGGATACCATAGGCGTCAACCGTGTGGGAGCGGGCTGGCTCTGCCCCTGAGGATACCGTATACTTCGGGAGAGATAGGAGGGCAGTGAGGGCAACCATGCCGGAGTACCCGGGCTCAATCGTCGAGGCGTTCCTCCGAAGCCGTGAGCGGATGCCGGAGAAGGCGTGCATCCTCTTCTATGGTGATACCTACACCTACGAGCGGCTTGGCCGCGAGGTTGAGAGGTGGGTAGCCGCCCTACGGCGGTGGGGTTTGCGACCGGGGGATCGGATTGCGCTCTTCCTGGCAAACAGCCCCGCATTCGCCGCCGCCTACCTGGGCATTCAGCTCGCCGGCGGCATCGTTGTCCTGGTCAACACCCAGTACCGACAGGTCGAGCTTCGCCACATCCTCGGGGACGCGGGCGTTCGCCTCTGCATCACCGATGCGGAGCGGAAGCCCGAACTGGCGCGCGTTGCCGCCGATTTACCAGCCCTGGAGGCGGTGGTCTGGATCAGTCCGCCCGGCGCATCAGCCAGCCCATCCGGAAAGGACAGACTCCTGCCGCCGGGGATTCTCGACTGCGACAGTGCGGTGTTCCTTGCCGATGGAGGGAGCGTGCCCCTTGACCTGCCGCCTTCCGAGGCAGTCGCACTGATTGGCTATACCTCGGGCACGACCGGCCGATCCAAGGGGGCGATGCTGACGCACGGCAACCTGGCGGCGAACAGCTGGGCTGTCACGCAGGCCTGGCGCTGGACAGAGGCAGATCGGCTACTCCTCACCCTGCCGCTGTTTCACGCTCACGGCCTCGGGGTTGGGCTTCACGGCACCCTGCTGGTGGGGAGTACGATCGATCTGCGGCGGCGCTTTGATGCCGCGGAGGTCTACGATACCCTTCTGCGCGGTGAGACGACGATGTTCTTCGGCGTGCCGACGATGTACACCCGACTGCTGGCCGAGGCACGAAGGCGGCTTGCCGCGGGGGAGCCTCTACCTCCGCCACTCCGGCTCTACGTCTCCGGCTCGGCCCCGTTGAGCGTGCAGACCTTCGAGGAGTTCGAGCGCCTCTTTGGACAGCGAATCCTCGAGCGGTACGGAATGACCGAAACGATGATGAACCTGACCAACCCGTATGAGGGGGAACGCCGTCCCGGCACGGTTGGGATGCCGTTTCCGGGGCAGGAGGCGCGCATCGTTGACCTGCAGACGCGCCAGCCGATCCGTGATGAGCGCCCCGGGGAGATTCAGGTTCGCGGTCCCCATGTGTTCAAGGGGTACTGGCGCCAGCCCGAGGCAACTGCGGCGGCCTTTGATGCAGAAGGCTGGTTCAATACCGGCGATCTGGGCTGGCGGAGCGCCGACGGCTACTTCACGATCTGCGGTCGGATCCGTGAGCTGATCATCAGTGGCGGCTACAACGTCTATCCGCGCGAAGTCGAGGAAGTCCTTCAATCGCATCCTGATGTGGCCGAGGTGGCTGTCCTCGGCCTGCCGGATCCAGATTTGGGGGAGCAGGTCGTGGCAGCGGTTGTTCCCCGCGTGCCGGGCGCGCCGCCATCGGCGGACGACCTGATCGCCTTCTGTCGGGATCGGCTCGCGAGCTTCAAGAAGCCGCGCCGAATCTATTTCGTCGAGAGCCTGCCGCGCAACGCGCTTGGGAAGGTCCAGAAGCATCTCCTGCGCGAGCAGCTTGCCCGTCAGGATTTCCCCGTTCCCGCTGGCTGACCAGGTGGCGCGAGGCACCGGAGCCTCCCCGGGGGCGAGCCGGTGATGGGCGGGGCTGTGCGTGCCGGAATGCGTCTTGCGGGTCGAGCTGGATCATCAGACGAGGGATGACGTGTGGATGTAGTCCAGGCGCTGGCCCGTTTCATCTTCCTGGGGGCGATCAACCATCAGATCACCGTCATCGTCGTCGAGTCGCTCCTCTTTCAGGGCGTGCGCGAAGCCGCACGACGGCGATCGCGATGGCTTGGCGAGCTCATCCGCTGTCACCTCTGCTTCGGCACCTGGGTCGGCTTCCTTCTCGCGCTCGTCTTTCGCCCGCGGCTGGTCGATGCCCCGCCCATTCCTGGTCTCGGGCCTGGGGCCGACCGCCGTCTCCGTGCGGTCGCGACCTTCGTCGGTGACAGCTTTGCCATTGCGGTCGGCGGGCGCATCTTCAATGAACTCCTTGGGCTCCTGCGGCGCGAGGTTGCAGTGACCGAAGAAGAGCGGGCCCTGCTCGAGGAGGAAGTCGAGCAGCTGAAGCGAACGCCTTCGGGATAGACTGATCGGAAGACGGGGGGCAGCGCTTCTACTCGACTGTCACGGATTTGGCGAGATTCCGGGGCTGATCAACGTCGCAGCCGCGGCGGTCGGCGATGTGGTAGGCCAGGAGCTGAAGCGGGAGCACGGTGAGCAGGGGCGTGAGGAGCGGGCTGGTGGCGGGAACGCTGAGAATATGGTCGCTCGCCGCGGCGAGGGCCGAGTCCCCGTCAGTGCCCAGCCCGATCAGGATGCCTCCGCGTGCTTTGACCTGGGCAATGTTGTTCAGCGTCTTTTCGTGGACGTGATCGCGGACGGCAATCGCGACGACCGGCATCTCCTCGTCAATCAGAGCAATCGGCCCATGCTTCATCTCGCCAGCCGGGTAGCCCTCGGCGTGAATGTAACTGATCTCCTTCAGCTTGAGCGCGCCTTCAAGGGCGATCGGGTAGTTGATGCCACGTCCCAGGTAGAGGAAGTTTCGACACTTCGCGTACCGATTGGCGAGATCCTCATACCCCTGGTCGCGCCCGAGGACGTCGGCCATCCGATGGGGAATCTCGAGCAGGTGCTGAATGATCCCGTTCAGCTCGGGCTCTGACAGGGTGCCGCGTGCCTGGGCGAGCTTCAGGGCCAGGAGGAAGAGCGCGGCAAGCTGAGAGGTGAAGGCTTTGGTCGAGGCAACGCCAATCTCCGGACCAGCGTGGGTGTAGATGACCCCCTCGGCTGACCGCGCAGCCTGACTGCCGATCACGTTGACGATGCCGAGGACCCGCGCTCCCCGCTGCCGGGCCTCCGACATCGAGACGAGGACATCGACTGTCTCGCCGGACTGGGTGATCGCCACAAAGAGCGTCTCTCGATCAATGATCGGGTTGCGATACCGGAACTCGTCCGCGTAGTCGACCTCCACCGGAATGCGGGCGAGGTCCTCGAGCATGAACTTGCCAATCAGACCAGCGTGCCAGGCCGTGCCGCACCCGACCAGAAGGACGCGGCGGAAGGTGCGCCACTCATCCTCGCTCCACTCAACCCCTTCGAAGGTAACGCTGGGTGGGTCCTGACTCACCCGGCCCCGGATGGTATCCGAGACGGCGCGCGGTTGCTCAAAGATCTCTTTGAGCATGAAATGCTTGTAACCGCCTTTCGCCGCCGCAACCGGGTCCCAGCTCACGATGGTCGGCTGCTTCTCGACCGGTCGCCCATCCAGATCGAGGCAGCGGAAGCCCGTCCGGGTGATGACGGCCATCTCCCGATCGCCAAGGAACACCATGGTGCGGGTGTGGTCCAGGATTGCGGGCAGATCCGAGGCGACGAACATTTCCCCCTGACCGAGGCCAATCGTCACCCCCCCGGCGTTGCCCAGCCGCGCAGCGACAAGCCGATCCGGCTCACGCCGGCTCATCAGGACGATGGCGTGATTCCCCCGAAGCTCGCGGAATGCCTGGCGGGCCGCGAGCTCCAGCGTGGCCCCGTCGCGGCAGTATGACTCGACGAGGTGAACGATCACTTCGGTATCGGTCTCACTCCGAAAGACGTGGCCACGTTCGCGCAGGCGCTGGCGCAATTCGACATAATTCTCGACAATGCCGTTGTGGATGACGACGATCTCTCCGCGGCAGTCGAGATGGGGATGGGCGTTGATCTCGCTCGGTTTGCCGTGCGTGGCCCAGCGGGTATGTCCGATGCCAATCGTCCCATGCGGCGGCTCGCGCTCGAGGGCGCGCTCCAGCTCGATGAGTTTGCCTACGCTACGGCGGATCGCGATCCGGCCGTCCTCGATCAGGGCGAGGCCCGCTGAATCATAGCCGCGGTACTCAAGACGCTTCAACCCTTCGAGAACGATGCGGGTTGCATCCCGTTCGCCGATATAGCCAACAATTCCGCACATCCGCCTCTTCCCTCGGGGGCGCATTTCCCCGCTGGTCCGCGCAAGTTTCGGGCCGACAGG
>DATGMJ010000203.1:0-3851 GCA_035293685.1 Chloroflexota bacterium
CACGACTGCAAAAGCGACAAGGGACGGCTGCCCTAGCGGCACGTATACATGCCAGAGCACCTGCCACCAGTTCGCCCCATCGATCCGAGCGGCATCCTCGAACTCGCCAGGCAGCGCGCGAAAGGCCTGAGTCATCACGAAGATGCCGAAGCCGGAGGCGAAGGCCGGGAGCATAATCCCGAGGCGGTTATCGATCAGCCCGAGGGCGCGGATCGTCTGATAATTCGGGACGATCAGCGCGGCCGCCGGGACCATGAACTGCAGCATCGCGATCGCGAACAGCGCGTTCTTGCCAGGGAAGGAGAGGCGGCCGAACGCGTAACCGGCCAGGGTGATCGTGACGAGCTGAACGGCGAGAATGCCGGTCACGATGATGATCGTGTTCAGGTAGTAGAGGGGAAACGGCGCGGCGTTCCAGGCATCGGCGAAGCTCTCCAGCCCGGGAGGCAGTGTCCAGAGCAGACCGCGCGATACTGGATCCCGCTCGCTCCGGAAGGCCGTCACGACGCTCCAGAGCAGGGGAATCAACCAGATCAGCCCGATGACGCTGGCAACGACCGCCCGCGCGACAGTCCACCACCGCCACCGCCGCGCCCCGGCCGCCGTGCGCCGGTCGACCAGCGCTAGATCAGCAGCCGCGACTGATGCCTCATCCATAATGTGCCTGCCGATCCATCAGGCGATAGTTCGTCCAGCCAATAGCAAAGAGGACGCCAAGCAGGAGAACGGTCAGCGCCGCGGCTTGGCCAGTATCCCAGTTCATAAAGGCGATCTGGTAGAGCAGGTAGAGAGGCAGGTTGGTCGCGTTGTCCGGTCCGCCCTGGGTCATCAGAAAGACCTGATCGAACGCCTGGATGCCTGCAACGAGGGCGATCGTCGTGACGAAGGCCGTTGTTGGGCTTAACAGGGGAAGGATGAGATAGCGGAGCTGCTGCAGTCCATTTGCCCCGTCAATCTCGCTTGCCTCCAGCACCTCGGTCGAGATGCCCTGGAGCCCGGCAAGGAAGAAGATCATATAGTAGCCGGTCTGCCGCCAGATCGTCGAGATGATCACCGCCGGCAGGGCGGTGCTCGCCGTACCGAGCCAGTTGATCTCCGACAGTCCGACGACTGATAGCGCCCGATCGAGCAGGCCATAGCTGGGAATGTAGACAAACACCCAGATCGCCGCCGCGCTGATCATGGGGAGTACGGTTGGGTAGAACACCGCGGTGCGGTAGAGGCCCAGGAGCGGGAGCGACCGGTTCAGAATCAGGGCGAGCGCGAGGGCAAGGACCAGGCTTGGCACGATCGTTCCAACGGCGAAGGTCACGCTGTTGCGCACTACCTGCCAGAAGAGCGGACTGGTCAGAAGTGCACGGTAGTTTCCCAGGCCGACGAACGGATGCGTCGGGGCGAGAAGATTGATCTGGTAGAGGCTCTGATCAATGACCTCCAGGAGCGGCCAGAGATTGAAGACAACGAGGAAGACAAACGACGGGAGCAGGTAGAGATATGCGCTCCCCGCCCGCCGCCAGCCGGCCCGGGCGCCCCGGGCCGGCGGCACGGCAGGCACTGCGCCGGTCATTGCCACGGTCTCATCCCCCGGGCCGCTGTCAGTCCTTGAAGCTCGCCAAGATCTGGTCCGCCTGCGCCTGGGCCGCGCTCAGGGCATCGCGCGGTGACTGCTTGCCGGTGAGCGCCGCCTGGATGGCGTTGCTCAGAAGGGTCTGGATCTGCGCCATCTGGTGCGTCCCGAGCTCGCGCTGGGCGTACTGAAGCTGATCCCGCGCGACCAGGGCCTGCGGTGTTTTGGTCGTGTACTCCTTGTACACCGGCACGTCATAGCACGACTTCCGCGGGGCCACGTACCCTGTGTCGATGCTCCACTGGGCCAGGCTCTCCGGCGAGGTCATCGCAGTGATGAACTTCCAGCCGGCCTCGCGGTTTGCCGCGGGAATCCCCTTGAAGAGGTAGAAGTTTCCTCCGCCGGTCGGACTGCCGTACTGCTTCTTCTTCGGATCGAAGGCCACGCCGACGGTAAAGTTCGCCTGCTTCAGGACAAATGAGAGGCTCCCTGTCGAGTGGTACATCATAGCCGTCTTCCCCCCGGCGAAGTCGGTGGGAAGGTTGCCCCAGTCAATGACCCCGCTGGCCATCACCTTGTGCTGATGCGCGAGGTCCAGGAGCCACTGGAGTGCGGTCACTGCGGCCTCGGTGTTGAAGAACACCTTATTACCGGCATCGCCCATCACGTTCTGCCCTGCCTCGATCGCCAGTGCCTGGAACTCCCAGTAGGCCGATCCCGAGGAAGGGAATGAGACCCCCCAGCGGGTCACGGTATCGCCCTGCCGCTGGACCAGCTTCTGTGCCGCCTGAACGACCTCATCCCAGGTCGTCGGCGCCTTCGGATCGAGGCCTGCGGCCTTGAACGCGTCCGGGTTATAGTAGAAGACGAGCGTGCTCCGCTGGAATGGAACTCCCATCAAGGAGCCATTCAGGCGCGAGTCCTGCAGGAAGGCCGGGAAGAAATCATCGACGAAGTTCGCGCTGGTCGCCTTCGCCAGGTCATCGAGCGGAACAACCGCCTGCATGTCATTGAGGGCGAAGATCGCCGCGGCGTTGATCACGGCCACGTCAGGCGGTTTCCCCGCCTGGAGGGCTGTCTGGGCCTTGCTGAGTGTCTGAAGGTAGTCGCCGCTGTAGACGGGGGTAACCTTAATCTGGCCGCCCTGCTGATCGTTGAATGCCCCGGTCATGCGGTCGATGATCTTGCTGAGCGGGCCAGCCACGCCCACCGGATAGAAGAAGGTGAGCTCGACTTTCTGGGCGGTCGGCTGTGTTGCCGCGGGTGTCGGCGTCGCCGCCGCAGACGCGGCGCCGGTCGGGGCCGCGGTTGGCGTGGCGGGCGTCGCGGGCGCGGGTGACGAGCAGGCCGCCAGGACGGCTGTTCCGAGGAGCATCCCTGCCCCCTGGGCGAGAAAGCCGCGTCGGGAGATGGATGCCCTCCCGCGCGGAGCAGGCCAACTCATACGATCGTTCCCCTCCTTGCGCTCGCCGGACCGCCGGCAAGCGGTGTATCGCCTCTGGCTGTCCCTGGTAGCGTACTGATGGACGATGAACGCATGGGAAACTGGGTGTTCCGGCCAGGTTATCCGGCGGTAAAAATCCCGGCGTATCGACGCCGACGGCCTTATACCATGGCCAGGGCAACACGTCAATCGCTCTCGGCCAGCTGCTCCACTGCCGTGGGGAATGCGGTGTTGATCGCCCGGCCGCTGTCCACCTGGACCGTCCGTGTCCCGATGGCTGAGAGGTGGGTCCTGGAGAAAGTCGATGCCTTTGCTATACTTTTCGCAGGAGGACAAGGAGGTAACGTCGTGGCGACTGGACCGCGAGTCGGCGACCCGCAGATTATCTGCCCGGTCGCACGGGCTGCGCGCCTCTTCGGCGATCGGTGGACGCTCCTGATCCTGCGGGATCTGGGAGGGGGCGCGCGCCGCTTCAGCGAGCTCGAGCAGTCGACCGGCATGAGTCCGCGCGTGCTCAGCGGGCGTCTGAAAGAGCTGGAGCGCCAGGATATTCTCACCCGGCAGATCTTCCCGACCGTGCCGCCGCGTGTCGAGTACCGACTGACGGAAAAGGGCCGAGCGGCCCTTCCCCTGATCGACGCTCTGCGTGCCTACGGAACAGCCTGGCTGTCCCCGACCGATGATGCAGACCGCGGTCAGCGGTAGGCCGGGCGTGGACGGTCTGCTGGATCCCGTGCTACGATAGCACGGCAACCGCTCCGCGGGATGCATCCCGCCGAGCACGAGACAGGAAGCACGAGGCCGTATGACCCCAGCAGTGCCTGGCGCCCGATCACGAGA
>DATGMJ010000204.1:0-4512 GCA_035293685.1 Chloroflexota bacterium
GGGTGCGGCGCGTGCGCGAGGTAAGCCAGGCCGATAGAGGCGATCAATGAGCCGAGCCCCGTCGCGGCCATCAGCCACCCCAGGCCGGTGGCGCCCACGTGGAACACGGTCCGGGCTAGAATCGGGTTCACGACGTTGAAGTTTGCCCCGAAGGTTCCCACTGCGCCAACCAAGGTGATCACCGCGGCGGTGTCAGCGGACTTTCTCACGTAGCGAAGTCCCTTGCGCAGGTCGTCAAGTATCTGGCCTGCTGAGGCCAGGGTGTGGATTGTGGAGACCCGTGGCTGGATCAGGAGAAGACTGCCGAGGACCGGCACAAAGCTCGCTCCGTTCACAAAGAAGCAGCCGGCAATGCCAATAACCCCGATGAGCAGGCCGCCAATCGCTGGACCCACCAGGCGCGCCGCGTTGAAGAGCGATGCGTTCAAGGCGATGGCGTTGATGAGATCCTCCGGCTCGACGAGTTCAATCACGAACGCCTGGCGGGTCGGCATATCGATGCTGTTGGCAATGCCCAGGAGGAGGGCCAGGGCGAGGACGATCGGATAGCGAATGTGCCCGCTGGCCGTGAGGACGCCCAGGGCGATAGCGAGGACCATTTCGGCCCCCTGGGTTCCGAGCAAGATCATGCGCTTTGGCAGGCGATCAGCCATGGCACCCCCGATGCCTGCCAAGAGAAGAACTGGCAGGAACTGGAATGCCCCGACCAGACCAAGCGCGAGGGGGGAATCGGTCAGCACGAGGACGAGCCAGCTCTGGGCGAGGCTCTGCATCCAGGTGCCAGTCAGCGAGATGAGCTGGCCGCCGTAGAAGAGCCGGAAGCTCCGGTGCCGGAGGGCACGCAGGCCGTGGAGGAGATCGGGGCCGCGCGGCGGCGTGAACTCGATGATGCTCCCGGGGCCGCGTCCCGCAACCTCCTCGCCCGCGACGAGCGCATCCGGCATGAAGGAGACCTCCGGGGAATGGCGGGACACGGCGGCGCGGACGCCCCGCGCCGGAGCGGGGCGGCGGGCGGTCAATGGAGCTAAGCGATGGAGCTAGACGATTGGCCGCCCGAGAAGCGCCTCGATCTCCTGGCGGGGGATCCGCCATTGACGGCGGATCTGAAAGCCCGCGAGATCTCCGGCCTGGAGGCGGCGGTAGACCGCCGCGATGCTGATGCCCAGGAGCTCGGCCGCCTCTTCCGGGGTCAGGTAGTCGGCGTACCGCTCGATAAGTCCGCGGATCGTCTCGTTTCGCATTGGCTGGCCTCCCCGCAGTCGTCGGCAGTCCGGGACACGGCAAGATAAGCGCCAGGGTCGTGGCACACCGGGATCATCTGGGATCATCTGAAGGAGGGGAGATAACCGGAGGGGGAGCGGCGATAGCATCGCCGCTCCCCCTCCGATCGCAAATCAGCACTAGCCCTTCACACTGCCGATCGTCAGCCCCTCGACCATATAGCGCTGGGCCAGGCCGTAGATAACGATGACCGGGATCGCCATGAGGAGCGATGCGACCATCATCTGCCCGATTGGGTAGATATCCCCGACGATCATCTGGAAGAGTCCGATTGCCAGGGTGAAGCTACTGCTGCTGCGAATGAGGATGTAGGCGAGGAAGAACTCGTTCCATGCGTTGGTTAGGGCGAACAGTGTTACCGCGAAGAGCGCAGGCTTCGACAGGGGTAGGATGAGCCGAACGAAGATCTGCAGACGGTTTGCGCCGTCAATGCGTGCGGCATCCTCGAGTTCTTCGGGGATCGACCGGTAGTAGCCCATCAACAGCCAGGTCGCGAAGGGCAGAAGGCCGCTCGGGTAGGCAACTTCCAGGGCCTGGAGCGAGTTGACCAGGTGCAGCCAGACCATGATCTGGTAGATCGGGATCAGCATGACGACCGACGGCATCATATACGAGACCAGCATCAGGCTCGACATGAGGTGTGAGCCGCGCCAGCGCAGGCGCGCCAGGGCATACGCGCCGGCCGCCGAGCCAAGCACCCCGATAATCGTAGCAACTACCGCGACCTGGACGGTGTTCCGATACCAGAGCAGGAAATCGGTCTGCCCGAGGAGCGTCCGGACCTGGACGAGGGACCAGGGGCTTGGCCAGAAGAGCGAGTAGAGCTTGGAGATCTGCTCGTCGGTCTTGAATGCGGAGATAATAACCCAGTAGAACGGCGTCAGCTCGAATAGAAGAAGCAGGACCAGGACGATCAAGGAGATGCCCTGGAGGATCAGGCGACCTGCATGCGCTCCCAGCGCGGGCTCGTTCGGCCCCCGACCGGAGATGATTCGGAGGGCTTTCCCGAGAAGTCCAAAGACCGCCTCGCCTGCGTCGAAGAGCAGGCTGAACAGTTTGCCAATCGGACGGACGATCGGGGACACGAGCCGGATCTGCAGAGGGGTCACATCGGCGCCGCTCGAGCGCGTACCAGCGAGCATATAGGCGGCGAGCACCCAGATCACGAAGCCGAAAACCGGTAGAAGGATCAGCGAGATTGCGGCGCCTGATCCAAAGTTGAAGGAGTTGAAAGCTCGCTCAAAGGTCAGGATACCCAGCACTCGAGTGGAGTTAAGTGGGCCGCCGGTCGTCAGGATGTAGATCGTCCCGAAGTTGTTCATCGTCCAGACCGTCGACAGGAGCGAGGCGACGATCTGGGTGTAGGCGATGCCGGGGAGGGTAATGTACCGGAAGCGCTGCCAGGCGTTGGCACCGTCGACCGCTGCGGCGGCATAGAGTTCTGGGTCGATTGACTTGAGCCCCGCGAGCTGGGTGATCGTGAAGAACGGGATCCCGGCCCACACGTTGACCGCGATGACTGCCCAGAGGGCGGACTTTGGATCACCGAGCCAGGCCACTCCATTCTCGGTCAGATGCAGAGCGACCAGGATATTGTTGATTGCGCCGAAGATCGGATCATATAAGGCGCGCCAGATCAGCGCCTGGACGACGCTCGGGACGATCCATGGGAGCAGAATCAGTGCGCTGAGAAGGGAGCGATAGCGCTTGATGTTGTGGAGAAGGAGCGCAGCGATAATCCCGAGGATTGGCTTGAAGACTTCGGCCCAGAACGTGAACTGGACGGTGATCCAGAGGGATGACCAGAAATCAGGGTCGTGCAGGAGATCGATGTAGTTCTGGAAGCCGACCCACGGGCCAATCGTCACAGTCGAGCCGATTGTGCGGGTAAAGCTCAGGTAAAGCCCCTGGACAAAGGGCCAGCCGACCAGCGCGAAAAGGAGGATCAGGGTAGGGGCGAAGAACAGCCAGGCGACCCGCCAGTCCGGCCCCAGCACCTGATCCGCGCGCTTCCAGAAGCCGGGGCGGGTGGGTTGCCCGACCGCTGCGTGTACTGCAACTTCCCTGGCCAAGGCACTGCCTCTCTTCCTTACGTGCTCCACCCCGGACACGCCGGGGGTCGGGCCGCGGTCGGGCGCCCAGGTCGATCGACCTGGGCGCCCGACCGGGCCAAGGCATTGATGCTACTTGCCCTGGTACTGGTCGTGTAGTTGCTGAATCTGTAGCTGGGCCTGATGGACTGCGTCCTTGATCGGGGTGCCGGTCAGGATCTTCGCCATCGTACTGGTCAGAACGACCGCATTGCCGATCGCGTTGATCCAGAGGCGCGGCTGAGGGCCGGGCATCCAGGCGAAGAACTGCTCGCCGTAGGCGATCTTCTCGAATGTCTTGGGCACGTTGTTGGGGCCATTGACGATCTCTGGCTCATCCCACCCCCACTTGTAGGCAGGGCAGGCATAGCCTGCGCTGGTGGACCAGATCTGCTTCTGGATCGACTTGTCCAGCAGATGCTCCATTACCGCCTTGGCGGCGTCTGGGTTCTTCGCCCCGGCGAACAGGTTGAAGGTCGCCCCGCCCGCGCTGGTGAGCTGTTGCTTCTTGCCGACCGGGCCAATGGGCTGGGGGACGAGGTAGGTATCCTTGCCGATATCCGGCACCTGCTTGACCGCCTGAGCGAAGAGGGTTCCCGCATTGCTGGTGAAGCCGATCGTTCCGGCGATCCATTTCTCGTTGTTCGAGGTGTCGGTCCAGGAGTCGAGGCCGGGCGGCCGCATCTTGGCGTACTTGTCGCCGGAGTAGATGTCCTTGAGCCAGGTGAATGCCTGAATCGCTTCGTCGGATTCGAAAACCACCTTCTCGCCGGTCTCGTCGGTATAGCGCGCACCGGCCTCGAAAACCGGCGTATAGACGTTCGTCTCGCCGTCACCGGACTTGTTGACCGTCAGACCCCATCCCCAGCGCTTCTTGGCCGGGTCGGTCACCTTCATCGAGGCGTCGGCCCACTCCTGGAGGTCGTGGTTGGCGGTGATATCGAAGCCGATCTCATCGTACCAGCTCTTACGTGCCCAGAAGCCGCCAACTCGCGTGAAGAAGGGCACGGCCCACCACTTCCCCTCGATGACACTGGCGAGCTCGAGGCCCTTGATCGGGTCGCCGAACTGGCTTCGTGCCCAGGCCACGACGTCATCGACGGGCTGAGCGAGCGTGTTATACCAGAGGATGAAGGCGTCC
>DATGMJ010000205.1:0-6397 GCA_035293685.1 Chloroflexota bacterium
TTCCTCGCCATTCACGATGGCGACCCGGCAGCAGCCCGCGCTGCCGCGCGCTGGCTGGCCCGGCGCGCCTGGGAGCGACGTGAGCAGTTCATTGGCGACGCGCCCTCACCGACCGAGGCGCTGAAACTGGCCGCCACGGCACCGCGCGGACCGGTCGTCTTGATGGATGTCGGCGATAATATCGGCGGTGGCGGTCCAGGCGACTCAACGATCCTCCTGGCCGAAGCCAGACGCCTCGGCGTCCGCGGCTACCTTCAGACGCTCTTCGATCCCGAGGCCGTCTCTCGGTGCGTCGCGGCCGGTGTCGGTTCGGTCGTGACCCTGCACGTCGGAGGCAAGACCGACCGTTTCCACGGCGAACCGATCGAGGTAACCGGGCGCGTCCGTCTTATCTCAGATGGGCACTTCGAGGAGACGAGACCGATCCACGGCGGTGGACGCTACTTCAACGCCGGTATCACCGTCGTCCTTGAAACGACCGACGACCACACGCTTGTCCTGACCAGCCGCCGCATCGGCAATACCAGCATCGAACAGATGTACTCACTAGGCATTCGACCAGAGACCAAGAAGGTTATCGTGGCCAAAGGCGTCGTCTCGCCGCGCCCCGCTTATGAGCCCATCGCCGCACGGATTATCCTGGTCAACACACCGGGCGTGACCACCTCCGATCTCTCGTTCTTCACCTACCGCCACCGCCGCCGTCCGCTGTACCCATTCGAGAAAGACGCCGCGTACGAGGGAGAGTCCTGACTTTCGCGCTGGCAGCAGCCGATTTACCCGGTGATTCCAAGCTAGCCATTGCCCGGATATCCGGCGAGGACCCATCTGCCTGATGAGCATGGCACCGCCAGACCGAGTGTTGAGCAGGTGAAGACGATCAACGACGGGTCACGGCGAGATCGCGTCCTGCGCTGTTGACCGAGCGGCCAGTGATCAGGCAGGTAGTCAGCAGGCAGTGGTGGCAATGGAGCGCATTGCACACTATGATGCATGTGTTCGCAGCACCTTCGACGCGGGTCTGCGCGTCGGGTGACATCCGACGACCACAACGGAGCACCATCAATGTCGCAGGAGCTGGGGAGAATTGAACGCCCTACCGCCGAGTCGTTCGCGGGCACGCGAAAGATCTTTCTGGTACCCCTTGTCTTCTCGCCCGCCGAGCCGCCAGCCGATTACGTCGGTATGCTCGAGCGGTACTGGGCTGGCGTCCGCAATCAGATCCGACGGCTCGCCGAGCGGACCGGTCCGATCCGCCGCGTCTACCATGAGGGGGTCTACCGGTCTGGTGAGGAGGGGGCTCGTATGATCAAGGAGCTGAGCAAACGCAGTCACGCGCTCCTCGATGAGTACCTTCAGGGGGACGCTGTCGTGGAAGCGCTCGAGGACGCCGATCTCTTTGCTGAGAGCGTTGATTGGCAGCGCTGCCTGATGGCTGGTCTCACCAGCCGCAAGGTGCTCGATACTGTCCTGAATGCCTACCGCGAGGCCACCCGGCGCCGCTACGAAACCATGGCCCGACGTATTGATGAAACCCTCAAGCCCGGTGAGTCAGCGGTCCTCCTGATCCAGGAAGACCACGCCATTCAATTTCCTAAGGATATCCAGGTCTTCTACATCGCACCGCCGGCCCTCGATGAGATCCATCGCTGGCTGCGCGATCGCGAGGAGCGGGCCCGGAGCGAGAGCACAGGCCAGCCCACAGAATCTCCTCCTACGACGCCGTCAAGCGGATCGGCAACGGCCTGAGCCCGCCAGGCCATTCAACCCAATATTGAGAGATGCGCACGGGCAGGAAGGAGCAAGGGGTGAAGGTCACCGGTCTTGAGACATTCGAGATGTGGGGCGCACCACGCAACTGGGTCTTTGTCAAGCTTGTGACCGATGAGGGGCTGCACGGCTGGGGCGAGGGCACGCTGGAGGGACGGGAGCAGACCGTCCGCACGGCGATTCACGAGCTTGGAGAGTATCTGATCGGGAAAGACCCCACGGCGGTTGAGCACCACTGGCAGGCCATGTTCCGCCACGGTTTCTGGCGCGGCGGGGTTGTCCTGAATACCGCTCTCGCCGCGCTCGACCAGGCCATGTGGGACCTCCGCGGCAAGGCGGCGGGATTGCCCGTATACCGCCTCCTCGGCGGCCCGACCCGCGATCGAATCCGCCTATACACCCACGTCGGCATCTATGATCCAGGGCAGATGGTCGAGGACGCCCAGCGGGATCTGGAAGCGGGCTTCACCGCAGTCAAAACCGGCGCCTGGGCCGGCGATACTGGCCTCGCCGAGCCCCAGGCGATCGCCGCCTTCGCCGAACGTGTGGCCCGACTGCGGGAGGTCGTCGGCCCCGACGTGGATATCCTCATCGACAACCACGGGCGGAGCCGGCCAAGCACTGCGGTGCGGCTCATGAAGGCGCTCGAGCCGTACCGCCTCTTCTGGTTCGAGGAGCCTACCCAGCCGGACGATCTGGAGGGCCTTCGAGCCCTTCGCCAGGCCGGCGCCGCGGTGGACCTGGCAGCTGGCGAGCGCCTGTACTCGAAGTGGGACTTCCGTCCCCTGCTCGAGCAGCGTCTGGTGGACGTCATCCAGCCGGACCTTTGCCATGCCGGTGGGATCACCGAGTGCAAGAAGATCGCGGCGATGGCCGAGGCCTATTACATCCAGGTAGCTCCGCACAGCCCCCAGGGCCCGGTCTCGACGGCAGCGGCGGCGCATCTGGCTATGGCCATTCCCAACTTCCAGATCCTCGAATACGTCCACAGCCAGCCCTGGCGCGATCGCGTCCTGAAGGAGCCGTGGCCAGTCAAGGCAGGGCATCTGGTCGTACCGGAGCGCCCGGGGCTCGGCGTCGAGCTCGACGAGGATGCGATTGCAGCCAGTCCACCCCGCCCGGTGGGCGTCCCACGCGGGGCCTGGTTCGCCGACGGCAGCGTCGCCGACGTCTAAGCTAGGTGCGGACGCGCCTTGCTGGCTGGTGCAGCGGGTATGCGGAAGCGCAGGACCCGTCTGATCGGAGGAACGACTATCGAAAGGTGTTCGCAAGCAGCCGTCCCGCGAGCGGAGAGAATATCAGCCCCTGGTGTGGTAGAGTCGTCGGTGAACCGGGGTGCGTTCCCCGGCAAGGAGGATCGATCGAATGGATACGCGCGCGATCGTCGGTCACGGGCGCTTCACATACGCAGTGGAGAAGCGGTGGGGACGCGGTCCCGACGGCGTAGCCGCTTTTGGCCTCGTCTCCGGGGTCGCAACGGACTCGCGCGACCGGGTTTATGTCTTCAACCGAACACCGGATCCCCGCATCATCGTCCTCGATCGTGACGGCAGGTTCCTCGGGGAATGGGGAAGGGGCCAGTTCAAGCACCCCCACGGCATCTGGATCTCTCCACAAGATGAAATCTATCTCACCGATCGCGATACCCACCTCGTGACCCGCTGGACGCTTGATGGACAGCTTCTCCAGAGCTGGGGCACGCCGAATCGCCCGGGGCCTCCGGGTCAGCCGTTCAATCAGCCGACACGCGCGGTGCTCGCCCCGGACGGCGAGATGTATGTGTCGGACGGCTATGGCCAGCGACGGGTCCACCGGTTCGGGCGCGATGGGCAGCTCAAGCAGTCGTGGGGAGAGGAAGGAAGCGGCCCAGGCCAGTTCGCGCTTCCCCACGATGTGTGCGTGGATCCGCGCGATCGGGTCCTGGTCTGCGACCGAGAGAACCAGCGCGTTCAGATATTCGATCGCGGTGGCACCTACCTTGGCGAATGGAGCGACCTTAAGTCTCCGATGGCGATCTTCATCAAGGATGACGTCCTGTACCTGGCCGAGGGACAGCAGCAAGTGTCCATCATGACCCTGGACGGCGAGGTCCTGGCACGCTGGGGCTCTAAAGGGACCGGAGACGATCAGTTCACCGACTCGCCCCACAGCATCTGGGTGGACTCACACGGTGACATCTACGTGAGCGAGGTCACCGGCCACGATAAGCTCCAGAAGTACGTGCGGCTCGACTGATGGCGCTGTCCGGCGTTCTTCAGGAGCGGCTTCGCGGCCGCGCTGATTACCGATGGCTCGTCCTGGGGACGGTCTGCCTGGGCACGTTCATGGGAGCGATGGACAGCAGTATCGTGAACGTAACCCTGCCGCTCCTCGCCCGGGTGTTCCGGGTAGACATCCCGACGATCGGCTGGGTGGCCATCGCCTATCAGCTCGCCGCCACCAGTACCCTGGGCACCTTCGGCCGCGTGACCGATCTGTTCGGACGGCGCTTCATCTACGTAAGCGGCTTTGCGGTATTCATCATCGGATCGGCACTCTGCGGGCTGGCTAGCAGTGCGCTGGGGCTGATCCTCTTCCGGATACTCCAGGGCATTGGCTCAGCCATGCTCGTTGCGAACAGCATGGCGCTGGTGACGGCCGTGTTCCCGCGCGAGCGTCGCGGGATGGCCATCGGCTTCCTCGAGACATCAGTCTCGGCCGCCTTCACGATCGCCCCAACCCTCGGCGGATTTCTCCAGAGCTGGCTTGGCTGGCAGTCCATCTTTTATGTCAATGTCCCAATCGGATTGGCTGGTTTCTGCCTCGCCTATCTGATTATCAGCGATCCCCCGCGCACGGCGAGCCACCGATCGCTTGACATTCCTGGCGCGCTGTTCTTCTCGGTCGGGCTGGCAAGCATCCTCCTCGCCCTGACCCGCGGCTTCACCGGCGAGCCCGGTGCAGCGTCCTTCCGATACCTCATGATCCCCGGTCTCGTCGGCGTGCTCCTGTTTCTTCTCGTCGAAGCCCGGGCGGCTGATCCAACGATCGACCTGCGGTTGTTTAGCCACCGCGTCTTCGCCGGGGCGAACGCGGCCAAAGTATTCTCCTACGCCGCCATGTCCTCGGTGACATTCTTGATGCCCTTCTACTTGGAACAGGCGCTCGGATTCTCGCCTACGCGGACCGGCCTGGGCATGACTGCCCTGCCGATTGCCCTTGCCGTCGGCTCGCTGATCGGGGGCCCACTCTCGGACCGCGTCGGCTCACACGTGCTCGCCCCGATCGGCCTCATCATTGCGGCCGCCGGGGCCGGTATTCTCACGCGCGTGGTACCTGGCGCGGGCTATCCGCCGGCAATGGTCGCGCTTCTCCTCGTCGGCCTGGGGATGGGGCTCTTCATTGTCCCGAACGATAGCGCGATCATGGGGGCAGCCCCGCGGGATAAGCTTGGGGTGGCAAGTGGCATCCTGGCAACAACACGCAACCTGGGCCTGGCCAGCGGCGTGGCTTTCGCCGGCACTCTGCTGTCTGCCCGCGTGACCGCTTACACGTCAGCCGGCGCGGATGGCATTACCGCGTTCACCAGCGCCTTCCACGATGTCTATACTGTGACCATCATCCTCTGCTTTGTCGCCATGGGCCTGTCGCTCCTGCGTGGCAAGGCCGGCCACGGCCACGCCTGATCGCGGCCCGGCTGCGGCCAACGGGACAGACCGACCGGAATACCGCGACCTCAGGAGGACACGACCGCGCGCCCGAGTGTGCGGTAGAGGTGCCCATGCTGGCGCGCGATCGTCTCCCACGAGAATGCGGCGCCGAGTACGGCAGCAGCCGCGCCGAGCCGCGATCTTAGCCCGCTATCTCGGCCCAGATGGAGGATTGCTGCGGCCAGCGCCGATGGGTCACGCGGCGGCACGAGCCAGATGTTCTGACCGTGCGCCAGACCGGGGAGATCTCCGCCCGACGTCGCGATGACCGGCAGGCCAAAGCTCAGAAGGGTGATCAGGGTGCCACTCTTCAGCGTGACACCGCGATTAAACGGGAGAACGGCGATATCGGCCGCGCGCAGACGGACTGCCACTTCCTGATCAGAAAGATAGCCCGTCAGTACCACTGTCTCGGTCAGGCCCAGGCGGTCAATATCCCGTCGGACGGCCGTCTCGTAAGAGTCCGCCTCGCGGCCGCGGAGCGCCAGGCTGTGCACACCGCCAATGAGCCAGACCCGGAGGTGCGGCAAGGCCTGGCGAACGATCGCCGCAGCCTCGAGCAGGGTCTCGATCCCCTTCACCGGGTGAATGAAGCCGAAGAAGACGATGATCAGCCTATCGCGCTCGACACCCAGGGCCTGGCGCGCGTCTGAGGATGACAGACCGCGCGCCAGAGCTGGCTCGACATTCGGTCCGATGGGAACCAGGTGCAGGGCTTCCGCCATGCGGGCAGATGCACGGCCGATTCGGCGCCGGTGGGTAGGATTGGTGACAATAGCCAGATGGCTCGCCGTCAGGAGCGTGATCAGCTCCCGGTCAAGCCAGCCGATGCGTTCAGCGAGCGTAAGTCCCAGACGCCCTGGCCCGCTCAGGAGGCCCGGCAGCCGAAGCTCCCAGCCGCCATACTCGTGAGCCGTGACCGCGATCCGCGGTGCCCC
>DATGMJ010000206.1:0-8709 GCA_035293685.1 Chloroflexota bacterium
CCGATGGTTGCCCGGCTGGCCACGTGGGTCAGATCCGGTCCGGCGACCCCATTCGCGGCGGTCCCGGCGATGGTGTGACAGCTCCCGCACGCCTGCTGATCGAAGACCTGCTTCCCCCGGAGCGCCAGGCCGGTTGGGGTCCCCGCCGGGCGCTGCTGGCCCGCTACCCAGTCCTGGAATTGGGCGGGCGGCTCGGCAACAACTCGGATCAGCATCCAGGTATGCTCAACGCCGCAGAACTCGGCGCACTGGCCGAGATAGACGCCGGGCTCGCTGGCGGTGAACGTCAGATCGTTGACATGGCCGGGGTTTGCGTCGGTCTTGCCGGCGAGCTGGGGCACCCAGAAGCTGTGGATGACATCGGCCGATTCCAGGTGGATCAGGACCGGCTCGCCCACCGGCACGTGGATTTCGTTCGCTGTCACCACCCCTTCGGCAGGATACCGGACCTCCCACCACCACTGGTGCGCGATGACGCGAATCTCCAGTGGATCCCCGGCTACTGCGGATACCTGCCCCATCGTACGGACGGTGAGATAGAAGATCACCGCCAGGAGGATAGCCGGGCTGACGGTCCAGGCGATCTCTACGCGGGTATTGCCGGTGAACCGGGAGGGAACGCGTCCCGGCCGCTCCCGGTGGGCAAAAGCAGTGTAGAGGAGAACCCCTACGACCCCAACGAAGATCACGCCGGCAACGATAATCAGGATCCAGAAGAGGCTGGCAATCTCCCGGGCCTGGGGAGAGGACGGGCTGAACGGCGACCGCGCCGCGGCAAACGCGGCCCGCGGGAGGAGACCGCCGGCCAGGCCGCCACCCATTGCGGTGAGACGCACAGCCGCAGGGATCGCGCGCGGGAACCGCCATCCATGCCCGGCCAGCCGGCTGAAGGAGTCAGGCGACCGTCCAGGACCCACCCTTCGCATCGGTGCCAGCCACCAATCTCGGCGTGCTTCGTCCGACCAGCGATTATAGCCATCAGCGCATCCGCGCGGTGTCGGAATAAACCCGGATGTGTTCGTACGGGTTTACCCCGCACACCCAACCGGAGTGCAGACGGCCGGCCACCAGTCCTGCTGCCAGTGTAGCATACATATTGAGCGCCGGGCTCTTGGGGTCGTCCCGAAGGAATCCGGAATGCAGCGCGGGGTAGGGATCGCCTCTCTCATGAGACTCTCCGGCCCCCGCGCGGCTCTGCCCGGTCGCGTTCCTGCCGCGACTCGACGCGCGGCGAATGCCGGAGAATTCCGCCAGGAGGTCTTGCGCCACCGTGAGTTCCTCGTCATCGCGCGATTGCGGCACGTCGGACAGCGCATTCCTTGCTTCCCTACTGCCGGTCCTGGAGGCAGCCGGCCAGCTCAAGCACCTGGCGCGCGCCGGCTGGGTCCGGGTCGGCATTCCCGATCCGGAAAGCGTCGCCGACCACAGCTTCCGGCTCGCGCTCCTCGCCATGTTGGTCGGTTCTCACCTTGGCCTGGACGCTGACCGCATGATCCGCCTGGCCCTGCTCCACGACCTTGCCGAGGCCCGCGTCGGCGATCTCACGCCAGCCGACCGCATCGGATCGGCGGAGAAGCGAAGGCGCGAAACCGCTGCGTTCCGCGCGATTATCGCGGCACTGCCCGAGGCGTCCGCGCTCGATGCCCTCTGGCGGGAGTACACCGCGGGCGCGAGCCGCGAGGCCCGGGTCCTCCGCGAGCTCGATAAGCTCGAGATGGCCATGCAGGCGCTGGAGTACGAACGGCGCTATCCCGACGGCCGCCCGTGGGCCGACGAGTTCTGGGAGAGCGCCCGCGCCGCCATCTCCGAGCCGATTCTCGTCGCCTTCCTCGAGCATCTCCAGTCCCTGCGTCCCGGGCGGAACCAGGCCCGCTGAGCGAGCCAGATCGACCGGAGCGGCGGCGATGGGCCTCGGTGCCCCTCGATCCTTTGTGCTTATAGCACAAATGCTGTTCGCTCGACTTCTGGCACCGGGCCCGTAGCAGATGGATTCTCCCCCGGCGTATTGTTGCCATGGCCACAGCGGCCGGGTTCGCGCGGTCGCGCGAACGCGTTTGATGGGTAGGTAGGGAGATGAACTCGGGAGACACCGCGTGGATCCTCACTTCCAGTGCCCTGGTCATGCTCATGACGCCCGCGCTGGGATTCTTTTACGGCGGCCTCGTTCGCAAAAAGAACGTCCTCGCGACGATCATGCACAGCTTCTTCGTCCTGTGCCTGATCAGCGTCCAGTGGGTGCTCTGGGGCTACACCCTCGCTTTCGGCCCTGACCACTGGGGAATCATCGGCGGACTGGACTGGCTTGGCCTGCGCGGCGTCGGCCTGGAACCGAACAAGGACTACGCCCCGACTGTTCCCCACCAGGCCTATATGCTCTTTCAGATGATGTTCGCGGTGATCACCCCGGCCCTGATCAGCGGCGCCTTTGCCGAGCGGAAGCGCTTTAAGGCCTTCGTCTTCTTCAGCCTGCTGTGGGCCACCTTCGTCTACGACCCGATCGCCCACTGGGTCTGGTCAACCGGCGGGTGGCTCCACCGGCTCGGCGCACTGGACTTCGCCGGCGGCACCGTCGTGCACATCAGCTCGGGCGTGGCCGCCCTGGTGGCGGCGGTCGTCCTCGGCGAGCGGCTTGGGCTCGGCGCGGAGCCGATTGAGCCGCATGATGCGACAATGACCGTCCTCGGAGCTTCCCTGCTCTGGTTCGGCTGGTTTGGCTTCAACGCCGGAAGCGCGGTCGCGGCCGGAACCCTGGCCGTCTCAGCCTTCGTGGTCACGAACACCGCTGCAGCAATGGCAGCCCTGACCTGGATGACCATGAGCTGGTGGCACAAAGGCCAACCCAGCGTGCTTGGCGCGGCCGCCGGTGCGGTCGCTGGCCTGGTGGCGATCACGCCAGCATCTGGCTACGTGACCGTTCCGGCGGCGATCCTGATCGGCCTGCTGGCAGGGATCGCGTGCTACTGTGCCGTCCAGCTCAAGCCCCGCCTGCGCGTGGACGATGCGCTCGACGTGTTCGGCGTCCACGGCGTAGGCGGCACGCTGGGCGCGATCCTGACCGGCGTATTTGCCACGGTCGCGGTGAACGCGGCCGGTGCGAACGGGGCGCTCTACGGCAACCCAGCCCAGCTGGGCATCCAGATCATCGCCGTCCTGGCGACGTGGGCCTACGCGGGCACGGCGACCTTCCTGATCCTCAAGGTGCTGGATCGGCTGGTCGGCCTGCGCGTTCCCGAGCACGAGGAACGGGTCGGCCTCGATACCAGCCAGCACGGCGAGCTGGCCTACCAGCTTTGAAGCGGAATTGAGCACCGTATGGCGAGATCTCGAGGTGGGAACTTGGAGGAGCACAACCGATGTTGACCCTCTTTGCGCTGGTCGTTTTCCTGCTACTCGTTGCTGCCTGGGCGGCGCTACCCGTCAGGTCTCCCGCCCGGTGAGCGCCTCCGTACTGTACCGGATCGAACCTCCGGCACCAGAGCGCGGACTGCGCAGCCGGCTACTTCGAGCTTTCGGCGCGGGCGTCACTCTGCGTATGACGAGTTCCTGACCATTCGGATGGCGAGCGGGATAATTCCCCGGCCGGCCATCCGAACGGTATTGCACTACTTTAGCACGGTGGGTATCAGCCGCTGGTGCCTCCCATCCCGCCGCGTCCGGTTGCATCCCTGCCGGGCGGCGTGCCATAATCAAGGGGGGTTACTCCCCGATTCCTCTTGACCGCGAGGCGCCCACCATGACCGACCTGTCTGCTTCCCGGGCCAAGCTCGACCGGCTTGTCGCAATCCTGCGCGAGATGGGGAGCGTGCTGATCGCTTACTCCGGGGGAACCGACAGCACCTTCCTGCTTGCCGTCGCCCTGGAGACGCTCGGCCCCGAACGCGTTCTCGCTGTGACCGGCGTCTCCGAGAGCCTGGCGCCGTACGAGCGGTCCGAGGCCGCGGCAGTAGCGCGGCAGATCGGGGCCCCGCACCTTGAGATCCAGACCCACGAGATCGAGGACGAGCGGTACGCCAGCAATCCAACCAACCGCTGCTACTTCTGCAAGGCTCACCTCTTCACCCACCTTCTCGCGATCGCCCGCGAGCGCGGCCTCGCCTGGGTCGCGGATGGCTCCAACGCCGACGACCTGGGCGACTTCCGACCGGGCATGCAGGCCGGACACGAACGCGGGGTCCGCAGCCCTCTCCAGGAAGCCGGCTTGACCAAGCCCGAGATTCGTTTCTTCGCCCGCGAGCGCGGCCTCGCCATCTGGGACAAGCCCGCTGCCCCCTGTCTCTCTTCCCGGATTCCCTACGGTCAGCGCGTGACGATCGAGAAACTCCGACAGATCGGTCAGGCCGAGCTGTACCTGCGTCAGCTCGGCTTCCGCCACCTGCGGGTCCGCCATCACGACACCATCGCCCGAATCGAAATCCCGCGCGCGGATATGCCTCGTCTCCTCCAGGACGATGTCCTCGAAGGGGTCGTCCGGCGGCTCAAGGAGCTTGGCTTCCACTACGTCACGCTCGATCTGCAAGGCCTGCGCTCTGGAAGCCTGAACGAGACGCTGGCCGGGCGGACGGCTATCCCGCTCACGGCGGTCTCGCGGTGACTGCGTCGGCCGACGGAACGCGCTAGACCGCAGTGGACTGCGCCCCGACGCCTCGGCCGGTGGCCCGAACGGGGTAGGACGAGGGTCGTGTTGACAGAACGGGGCAGGGCGCTAGAATCATGGTGAGGCAAGTGGATTGTCCGGGGACGCATCAGTGACACCTTCGAGCCTGGGATTCCTTGCCGACCGGCGGACACCAACCGTTCGGGTCGCGGCCCAGACCCTCGGTCGACTGGCGGTGGGGACGCTGGTCGTCCTGTTTCTCGTTCAGATCGTCATTCGTCTTCTCTATCGGCTGGTCCCGACTCGCCTGCTCTCGCGGCTCGCGCTGATGCTGGATGCGCCGATTCGCCAGCAGTTCCTGAGTCCGACGACGGTCGCCCGACGGGTTGGCCTGCGGCCCGGGATGCGCGTTCTGCACATCGGCCCGGGGAGTGGTCCCCTGGTCGAGGCACTCGCGCAAACGGTGGGATCCACCGGTCGGGTCGAGGCGGTCGCCCTCGATCCAGAGGGGCTCCAGAAGGCGCGGGTGTACCTCGCCGCCGCGCGGATCGAGAATGCGAGCGTCATCCCCGGGAACGGCCAGCGGCTCCCATTTCCTGATCAGAGCTTCGATGCCGCGTGTCTGGTCTCGTCGCTCGGGCGATTGGCCGATGTGCGGGCGGCCCTGCAGGATATCTGGCGAGTCTTGCGGCCGGCTGCCCGGCTCTCGATCAGCGAGATCATCAGCGATCCGACCTATCCCCTCTGTGGGCAGGCGGCCGCGTATGGTGAGCAGGCGGGCTTCGAGCCACTCGAGACTTTCGGAGACTTCATCGCTTATACGATCAATTTTCGAAAGCCCGTCGCGGTGACTTCATCCTGAGCGGGCACGAACCACGAGGGCTCGCACAAGCGCATGACCCCCGGAATGTCCGGGAGACCGGGGCTGATAGAACAGGCCAGGGCCATGCGCGAAGGGGCGGTTGTCTCGTCCCCGGGCTGGTCACCGTCAGCGGCGGCGCGGCTCCACGGCACGGGTGTGGGCAGACGATGCGGCAGGAACGTGAAAGCGCAGCTCTCCGCTTCCCCGATCAATTCCTCTGGGGCACAGCAACGGCCTCACACCAGGTCGAGGGGAACAATACGAACAACGACTGGTGGGAGTGGGAGCAGAAGGGGCGGATCCTGGATGGCTCTCGCTCGGGGCTGGCCTGCGATCACTACCGACTCTATCGCGAGGACTTCGACCTCCTCGCGGCGCTCCACCAGAACGCCCACCGGCTGTCACTGGAGTGGTCGCGCATCGAGCCGACGCCGGGGTTCTTCGATCCCGATGCCATCGCCCACTATCGGGACGTGCTGGAATACCTGCGGCGGCTCGGCATCGAGCCGGTCGTCACGCTCCACCACTTCACCAATCCGCGCTGGTTGAGCGCGAAGGGCGGCTGGGAGACCGCCGAGGTCGTTGATGCCTTTGGACGCTACGTCGCCCGCGCCGTTGACGCCTTCGGAGACCTCGTCCGCTACTGGGTTACGATCAACGAGCCGGTGGTGTACGCGACGAAAGGCTACTTTGAGGCGGTCTGGCCGCCCGGCAAGCGCAGTCTTCGGCGACTGACCCGCGTGCTGCATAATATGATCCTCGGCCATGCGCGGGCGGCCCGCCTGATCCGGGAACACAGCCCCCGGACGGACGTCCAGATCGGCGTGGCGCACCACCTCCGGGTCTTCGATCCCTATCGGCCGATCCTGCCGTTCGACCACTTCGTCGCGCGGACCGGCGAGGCGCTGTTCAATCGGGCGGTCCTCCTCTCGATGCTGGACGGACATTTCCAGTTCCCCTTCGGACGCGGTGCCATCCCCGAAGGACAGGACACGCTCGATTTCATCGGGCTCAACTACTATTCGCGCGATATGGCGACCTTCGACCTCCGCTATCCGCGAAGCTACTTCGGAAGCTTCTTCGCCCATCCGGACCGTCCAAAGACGGCCGCCGGCTGGGAGATCTATCCGGAGGGCATCTACCGCGTCCTCAAGTTCCTGGCCCGGTTTAACAAGCCGATCCTGATCACCGAGAACGGGGTGGCGGATGAACGAGATGAGCTCCGTCCGGCCTTCCTGATCACGCACCTCCAGCAGATCCACCGGGCTATGCAGGAGGGGGTGAAGGTCCAGGGATACCTGCACTGGTCGGCCCTGGATAACTTCGAGTGGTCGGAAGGACGGCGGCTCCGCTTTGGTCTCATCCACGTTGATTACGACACGCTGAAGCGGACCGTTAAGCCCAGCGGGGAACTCTACGCCCGGATCTGCGCCATGGGAGGCATCGGCGCGACGATGCTCCAGCAGTACGCCGGCTCCGCGTCCTTCGCCTGAGGCTTCTCCCCTGCAGGGGTGCCCGGCGGCGCTCCTATTCGCGCGCCTGCCCCAGCCGGTAGGCCTGATCGAGCAGGTCCACCAGGTGCATCGTCGTGATCCGCATGCCGTGTCGGCGGACCCCGTGGGCCAGCTGGATCAAGCAGCCAGGATTGCCGGCAATGACGATCTCTGCGCCAGTCGCCGCCAGCCGTGTGACCTTCCGCTCGAGGAGCTGCATGGAAAGGTCATGCTGGGTGATGTTGTACACCCCCGCGCTCCCACAGCAGGTATCCGCCTCGTCCATCTCGACCAGCTCGATCCCCGGGATCATCTGGATCAGCTCGCGCGGCTGACTGCTGATCCTCTGCCCGTGGAGGAGATGACAGGCATCCTGATAGGTCACGCGCGCGCGAATCTCGCCGAAGTCGCGATTGAGCTCGATGGCTGCCAGAAACTCCGCGATGTCGCGCACCCGCGCGCTGAACGCACGCGCCCGCTCCGCCCACTGGGGGTCATCGGCGAGCAGGGTGCCGTACTCCTTGAGCGTCGAGCCGCAGCCGGCCGCGTTGACGATGTAGTAGTCAGCTCCCGTCCGCTCGAACACCGCGATCATGCGCCGGGCCAGGACGCGGGCCATCTCGTGCTCGCCGCCGTGAACGTGCAGGGCGCCACAGCACGCCTGCCCGCGCGGCACCACGACGTCGCACCCGTTGATGGCGAGAATCCGCGCCGTTGCCGCATTCGTGAGGCTGAAGAACTGCTCCTGAACACAGCCGGTGACCAGGGCGACGCGGTGACGAACCGAACCGCGGGCTGGAACGAGCGGCGGCAGCGCGGCCTTCACGATCCCACCCTGCATCGGCGGCAGAAGGGCCTCCAGGCGGCCCAGGTTGAGCGGCAGCCGATCGAGAAGGCCGCTCGCACGGGCCACCGCCTGCAGGCCGCTCTTCTGGTAGAAGCGCATGCCCAGCCCCAGGGCATCGAGAAGGGCCGGCGAGGCAAAGACCCGGTTCAGCACGACTGCCCGGAGCAGTCGCTCGGTCGCGTTCCGCGGGGGGATGACCGCGCGAGCGGCCTCGAGCAGTCGTCCGTACTGGACGCCGGACGGACAGGCCGTCTCGCAGGCCCGGCAGTTCAGGCACCGATCAATGTGCAGGCGAAAGTTCGGATCGTCCACCCTGATCTGCCCATCGTGGAGGAGGCGCATCTGGTAGATCCGTCCCCGGGGCGAATCGAGTTCCGAGCCGAGCAGCTTGTACGTTGGACAGGAGGACAGACACATCCCGCAGTGGACGCACGCCCGGATCAGGCTGCGATCAACAAAGTTAAACCGCGTTCGCCCATCTGGCTGTACTTCGATCGCCATCGCTTCTCCATCCTGCCGGCCTGGTTCGATACCGCGGGCGCCCGGGGCCGCTCACCGCGGTGCTTCAAATGCCGCCGACGAACCGCCCTGGATTCAGGATCGCCCGGGGATCCATCGCCTCCTTCAGCCGGCGCATCAGCGCAAATGAGGGCCCCACCGGCCCCCAGACGTCGAGCCGATCCTTCAGCGCCCGCGGGCACTCCTCAACGACCAGGCTTCCTTCCAGCGACCGACCCGTTTCTCGCAGCGCTTCGATCGCGCGGGCAGTCGTCGCGAGCGGCTCGTCCCCTCCGTCACTCTCGGGGATGTCCCAGGTCAGATAGATCACCCCGCTCCCAGCGCGGCCGCCGATCGCTGGCCGACCCCCGAAGGCATCCCGCCGCTCTTCGATCGCCCGCACGACCTCACCGAC
>DATGMJ010000207.1:0-17186 GCA_035293685.1 Chloroflexota bacterium
TGACCAGGCTAGTCACACTCACCGCGACGATGACAGTGTTGAGGAAGTACGTACTGAAGTGGCCGATGTTCCAGGCATCACGGTAGTTATCCCAGCGCAGGGCCGCAGGGATCAGGCTCGGTCCAGCCTCGAAGAACTCGCCCGGGCTTTTGAACGAGCTCGCCAGCACCCAGAGGAACGGGTAGAGGTACAGGAACCCCAGCCCGATCAGGAACAGATGCACCAGGAGCATCGGAAGCCGCCGAAGCGGTCGATCCGGCACACGCCGCCCGACGAGGCTCACCGCCATTCGTGCCCCCTCCTCAATCCATCGGCATCGCGGCCTGCCGCGATGCTCTCATCCGGCCGCCTCGGCCCGCTGCCGGCGCAGAACCCCCGCCGCCAGGAACTGCAGCGCGGTCAGCCCCATGACCAGGAGCCCCATGAGGAAGGCCGCCGCCGAGGCGTAGCCGACGTTCGCTTCTGCCTGCACGGCCGCGGGCGTGAAGGCGAAGCGATAGATGTAGGTCGAGACGACTTCGCTCGCGTAGTAGGGCCCGCCGCCGGTCATCACCAGCACCAGGTCAAATACCTGGAGACTTCCCAGGATCGCCAGAAACAGGATAACCGCGCCGACCTCACGCAGCATTGGCACGGTGATATACCGGAATCGCTGCCAGGCGTTCGCCCCGTCCACTGCGGCGGCCTCGAAGAGCTCCCGGGGGATCGACTGAAGTCCGGCCAGGAAATAAACGAGGTTGTAGCCGAACGTATGCCAGATACCAACGGCGATGATCGTCGGCAGGGCAAGGGTCGGACTGCCCAGCCAGTCGACCGGCTCGCGAACCAGGCCCAGCTGGAGGAGGGCATGATTGAGCGACTGCCCCACGCTCGTCAACAGCAGGCTCACGACGATCCCCACGAGCGCTGCCGAGGTCACAACGGGAGCAAAGTAGATCGCCCGGTAGACCGCAGCACCGCGCAGGCGCGGGTTGTTCAGCACGAGTGCCAGGGCGAGGGCAAGGGTGAGCTGGATCGGCACGAGAACGCCCGCGTATTCAAAGGTGTGCGCGAAGGCGTTCCAGAAGAGCGGATCGTGGATGACCCGCGCAAAGTTATCCAGCCCGACGTAGCGGGTCGGATGACCGATCCCATCCCAATCATAGAGGGTGATCTCTACTGACGCGATGAGCGGATAAACCACGAACGGCAGGACCAGCGCGAACAGCGGGATCAGGAATAGATACGACCAGCCGTGGCGCCGGAGGAAACGGTAAGGAGAAGCCCTCCGGATCCCGGACCCCAGCGACACCTGACCGGCTCGCGCGGCGAGTGGCACCATACGAGAACCTTTCTCCTGCGACATCCCGGGCTTGGGCGGGATGCCCCGCCCAAGCCCGTCTCCGAAGCGACTAGATCTGGACGTAATCGCGGGTCAGGTTCCAGTCCGGAACCCGCCACCACGCCGGGTCGGCGGCGATGCCGCGCGATTGGGCATCCTTGATAGCGGCGGCAAACGCTGCATTCTGCCGGTTCTGCAGATCCAGCAGCGCCCCTTTCCAGTCACTGATCTGACCGGTGTAGATCCCCTCCAGGATGCCCTGAATATCTGGTAGGGTCTGTTGAGGCTTGACCTGATCCATCGTCGGATGCCGCAGATTCGGCGCAGGGGCCAGCCGTGTGCCCTCCAGCGCGACCTGCATATACTCCCGATACGGCTTCGTTCGCGCATATTCGAGCTTGTTCGCCTCAGGGAAGACGCGCACCCCCTGACCAGCCTGGACCCACCGGATCGCTGCCTCCTTCGAGTTGAGCCAGCTGAACCAGAGCCACGCCTCATCGGGAAGCTTCGTCTGGCTGGCGATGCCGAAGCCCACCCCCCCCGGCGTTCGGTAGAAGTAGCTGGTAGGCACCGGCCCCTCGTGCGGCAGACCAACCACCGTATACTCGGTGAAGTTCGGATTGGTTTTGGTCCAGCCGCTCTGAACCCAGACCCCTCCAATGAGCATGGCGAAGCGCCCGCTGGCGAAGTGGACGCGAGCGGTTTCATCATCGATGGACATCACATCCGGAACGATCAGCCCATCCCGCTTCATGCCCATGAAGAACGTGATCCAGTCGAGGAAGACCGGATTGGAAGCCCAGGTATAGGTACCGGTCCGGAGATCGAAGCTCGTCTGAGCATCGGGCGTACCGCTGGTCTGGCACATCATCATCTGCCAGGGCAGGACGAACTTCTGCTTATCGCCGAATCCCCAGCCGAAGGCATCGCCTTTGGCAGCTCGGGTAATCGCCCGGGCGGCGGCACTGACCTCGGCCCAGGTGCGCGGCGCCTGGACGTTCCCCCGGGCATCGACGAGACCGGCCTGCCGGAAGAGGCGATCATTCAGATAGAGCTGGAGCCAGGGAGATGGGCCGTCGAAGGGAGCGGTGTAGAGCTTCCCCTGGAAGATATTTGATCCCTCGGCAAAGCTTTGCGGTGGAAAGGTCGCGCGCCATTCCGCTGTCGCCCACTGATCAAGCGACCGGAGCCATCCCTGGCCGATCTGCTCGATCAGATCCGGCGTGCCCGGGATGAGGAAGACATCAGGGGCCGTGCCCCCTTTCACGGCCAGCTGGAGCAGGCTGGGATACTGGTCCGTAACCTGGGTCGTCTTGCGGACGGTCACGCGGGGATACTTCTCCTGAAAGAGACGGATCTCCTGGTCAATCGTTGGCCCCTGGGTGACCCACCAGTCCCAGTGGGTGATCGTCACCGGCGCGGCACTCTTCCCACCAGTCGAACTGGCCGACCCCGGCGCTGCTGATGGGACCGGCGAGAACGAGCCTGCCCGAGTACAGGCCGCGATGGCCGTTCCCACCACACCGACCAGGGCGGCCCGGAGCACGTGTCTGCGCGTCGTGCGGAACACAAAGGTACACCTCACCTGTGGTAGCGGCCGACCACAAGGTCAAGCCGGACCGGCATCGTACTCCAGGGGAATAGTTATGTCAAGAAACGGGCGGGGGACTGCGCGCCGGATGCTCTGGCCCGGTCCCACCAACCCGGGAGATGCTTCAGAGAGACCCCATCATGCTGCGCGCCGCTGTCCAGGAGCCGCTCAGAGGGCGAGCGGCCGCCCCTCGCGCGACGACTCGTAGATGGCGAGGATAACCTCCAGATTCCGCCGCCCTTCCTCACCAGGAATCGGCGGAGGAACGCCCTGCCGGATGGATTCGACGAAGGCACGGTTCTCGGCCAGCATCATCTGGTTGACGCGCGAGGCCGGGTCAACGATCGGATCCACGCCGATCACCCGCTCCTCCCGTTCGCCGAGACGCGCGACCCGCACCTCACCACGCCGCGGGCTGACGGCAGTCGCTCGCGTTCCAACAACCCCCCACGACCAGTCGCGAAACGGCATATGAATGCTGAACTCAACCGCCCCGGTCGCTCCCCCACGCAGTCCAAGAAGCGCGCGAAAATCGGTATCGACCTCGGGGTAGGAAGGATCGGCATAGACAACGCGTCCGTACACCGTGGCGACTTCACCGGCTAGCCACCGAACCGTGTCGACCTCGTGGACCGCCGAGTCCATGGCAAGACCACCGGAGAGCCGCACGTCACGCCGCCAGCCCGCATGCTTCTCGACCGCGCTGGCCATCAGCCGCCGACCAAAGGCGAAGACGGGCTCGCCGAGTTCGCCCTCCTCGACCAGTCGCTTGAGGAGCACCGTCTCCGGGTAGTACCGGATTACGTGCCCGATCATCAGCTGAACCCCGGCCGAGCGGGCCGCCGCGATCATGCGGTCGGCCCCGGCGAGATCGAGCGCGATCGGCTTCTCACAGAAGACGTGCACACCCGCTTCGGCGAAGGTAATCGTCTGCTCCGCGTGCAGGAAGGTCGGCGTGCAGATCCACACTGCGTCGACCAGTCCGACAAGGTCGCGGTAATCGGCATAGGCGGTCGCGCCAGCCCGATTCGCAAGATCACGGGCGAGATCAAGGACCGGATCGGCGACGGCGACGACCCGCACCTCATCGAGCTGCAGAAGACACGCCAGATGCTCGCGGCCAATATTCCCGGCCCCAACGAGACCGACCCGCAGCATGATCCCCTCCACTCTTCCCTGCCGCTTCTATTGCTCCCGGTGCATCCCACCCGGAACGGCACGCCGGGCATCCGCGGCGGGGCGTCTGCCGCCCACGATACCGGGCGGACGGATGATCGTCAAGCCGAGGGCCGGGTCAGGACAGCTCCAGGTCCCGGGTCAGGGAGAGCAGTTGACTGTGCAGATCGGGCGGTGCCGCAAGCAAGCTCCCGCGGGCGCGCCATGGGCGACCGGCCAGGTCGGTGACGATGCCTCCCGCCTCGGTGATCAGGAGGTTCCCACCCACGATATCATAGCGGCCGCTGACAACCTTCGCGTAGCCATCCAGCCGGCCGGCGGCCACGTAGGCCTGGGCCAGGGCAGCGGAGCCGAGCGTCCGGACGTGCGGGGCGACCGCAGTGATCCGCCGCGCCAGCTCCAGGCTGGTCTGCCAGGCCTCCTGACGCCGCCAGAAAAAGTCAACATGGATCAGGGCAGATGCCAAATCCTTCCGCGGGCGCATCCGCATCGGACGATCGTTGAGGAACGCCCCGCCGCCGCGCACGGCGTGGAACAGCTCCCGGCGAATCGGGTCATACGTCACGTTGACTAGCGGCCGCTCGGGTGTCTCTGCCTCGATCAGGGTGAGAACGACAGCGAAGATCGGCAGACCGCCTGCGAAGTCAGCCGTGCCGTCGAGCGGATCGATCAGCCAGATGCGGCCGGAGGAGCCGCGCACCGGTGGCTCCTCCTCCCCGTCAATACCGTCGGACGGGAAGCGCTCCTGCAGGCCGCTGCGAATCAGCCGCTCGGACTCCCGGTCGGCGGCGGTGACCGGATCCGCCCAGCCCTTCATCTCAACGCTGAGATCGGTCTGGAAATAGCGGACGAGGACGTCACCCGCCTGAATAGCCAGCTCGCGAGCCCCCGCGAGCTCTCGCGCATAGTCGTTCACCCCGCTCCTACCCCCTTGAACAACCAGATTCAACCACCGGCTTCCGGCAACCGACGCCGGTCGGACTCGCATCGCGCCGCCGGTCGGAGCCCCCCATCCCTCGCGTGACGCATCGCGGCTCCTCTCGTGCGCCCTGGCCAGCGAGGAGCTGTTCCTCGATTCTCCCATGCGCGGCCTATAACACCTGGCGCTGGCAACCGCACGGGCGAAGCTTGCCGATCGACCGCGGGATCGTTTACCCTAACCCGGCGGTCAGTCCAGGAATTGAATTGTAGGCCGTCGCACGCAGACGGGCGCGAAACAGGATGGGAAGGAGGGCCATCCGCCGTGAATACTACGCGCACAGTACGTGTCGAAGCTAGCTCGCACACTTCAGACACCGCGATCGGCACCGGTGCCCGGTCCGCGGGGGACCACATTATCGCGGCGGTCCTGGCCCTCCTGGCCTTCCTTGTCTATGCATGGACCGACGGGTCGCGCATTGGTCAGCAGTCCGAACAGCCGCACTTTGTTCTCCTGGCCGATGCCCTGCTCCACGGACACCTCTGGATTGACCCGGCGCGTGCGGCACGCCTCGGCGATATTACACCATTCGCGGGCCATTTCTACGTTTCCTTCCCGCCGATGCCCGCGTTCCTGATGCTCCCCTTCGTGGCCCTGGTCGGCCCGGGCTTTAATGATGTGATCTTCACGATTGTCCTGGGATCGCTCAACGTTGCCCTCACCTACCTGCTGGTACGGCGGCTCGCCCGGCCGGGCTTCGCCGCGCCGTCAGGCATTCCGGTCTACCGGCGTGCGGCGATCGCAATCGCGGTTCTGCTCGGGATTGGAACGGTCCACTTCTACGCGACTGTGGCCGGTACGGTCTGGTACACCGCCCACGTCGTGGCGGTCACATTCATGCTCCTTTACTTGATCGAATGCGCCGGCCGCGGGCGTCCACTCGTCGCGGGCACTGCCCTAGCCGCCGCATTCCTCGCCCGAACACCGACGGTGCTTGGCGGCATTTTCTGGCTGGCGTGCGCCCTGCGCCGCGACCGGTCCTGGCGTCCACTAGCTAGCCGCCTGGTCGCGTTCGCCGCCCCGTCGGTCCTGGCTCTGATCCTCCTGCTTGGCCAGAATGCCCTGCGCTTCGGATCGCCCCTCGATTTCGGCTATTTCGCCATGCGCATTGCTCCGCGCCTGGCACCTGATCGCGCGCGCTACGGCCTGTTCAGCCTCCACTTTCTCCCCCGGAACCTGGCCGCTTTCCTGATCACACCGCCGATCATCGGTCCGATCGGCCCTGCGGTCTGGCTTATCCTGAGTGGAAACCCCTTTGCGTTCCTGGGCCAGTTGCACCTGCCGGAGTTGTCCCTGCTGGGGCTTGCCTTTCCCCTGCGCTTCGATCCGGAGGGCACCGGGCTCTGGGCAGTATCACCGGCCCTGCTGTTCGCACTGCGCTGGCCCCGGGCGCGGGATACCCTACTTGCGGCGGCCTCCTGGGCCAGCACGATCCTGGTCGCCCTTCCGGATCTCCTCTACTACAACACCGGCTGGTACCAGTACGGCTACCGCTTCTCGCTCGACTTCACGCCATTCCTGCTGATTCTCACCGCGCTTGGCCTGCGCCGTCCACTCGGAATTGGGTGGCGAGCATTGTTCATCGTGCTTCTGATCATCTCAGTGGGAAGCAACTTCCTGGGCGCGCGGTGGTTCCTCCATCTTCCGCCGTACTGACGGGGCCTGCTATTTGACAAACCCCATGGCCTGCCACTAATATCCCTATGGTCGAGTCGAAAGGTTGTCACGAGAGTTGGCCGACGTCGGCATCGCGCGAGATCCGTCGAGAACGCCTGCCCGGCTGAGTGCACTTCCGCTAGTGGCGTGGCTGGCGGTTGCTCTCCTCCTGGCGCTGTTCCTCTACGGTCTGACCACGCAACGGCTCCAGGCGGGGCTCGTTCCCCGTCCGGATATGGTCGCACCCGACTTCCAACTCACCACCTTCGACGGCCAGACGGTGCATCTGGCAAGCTACCGGGGCAAGGTTGTCGTGGTGAACTTCTGGGCATCCTGGTGTGCCCCCTGTCGGGATGAGCAGCCGCTCCTCCAGACGCTCTGGGAGCGCTACCGCGATCGCGGGGTCGTCTTCCTCGGCATCGATGTCCAGGATAACGATCACGATGCGCGCGCGTTCATCAAGGAGTTCCAGACGACCTACCCGATGGCTCCCGATCCGGGCGGTCGGGTCTCGATCAATTACGGCGTCGTCGGCTTTCCAGAGACGTACGTGATCAGCCGCAGCGGAACGATTGCGCGGAAGTTCACCGGCCCGGTGGATGCGATGCAGATGATCGGAACCCTGGAGGACCTCCTGCGGTGAGTGAACGCATCCTGACAGCGGATCAGCGGCCCTTCGTGGCGGGTACTCCGCGCCGCCTGGAGCCGGACTCGCCTGGGCGCCTGCGATCCATGCGCGTGATGGCCGTCGCCCTGGTTGTCATCGCGGCGATCGGCTATCTGATCATTACCGGTTTCCAGAGCACGACCGTCTATTACCTGACGGTGAGCGAGCTTCGCGCCAAGGGCCCATCGGGACAGGCAGTTCGGGTGGCTGGGGTTGTCCAGCCGAATTCGATCCAGCGATCAGCGACCGACGCGACCATTCGCTTCACGATCGCTGATAACGGCGGGTCGCTCCCGGTCGTCTACCGGGGCGTGGTGCCGGACATCTTTGGGCCGGGCATCCAGGTCGTCGTCGAAGGTCACTACAGCGCCGCTGGCGTCTTCGAGGCGAGCACGCTCCTCGCCAAGTGCCCGTCCAAGTTTACCGCGGAGATCCCCACGCCGGTGCCGGTTCGCTAGCATGGCCGATCTGGGTTCGGTGGCCCTGCTCCTCGCGGCGGCAGTCACCATTTACGGCATCCTTGCCAATGTGCTGGGCATCCTCCGGCGCGATCCAGCCCTCCTAGCCAGTGGGCGACACGCCGCGTGGAGTACAGCCATCCTCATGGCGATCGCGGCGGCAGTCCTGGTCTACTCTTTCGTCACCCACGACTTCTCGGTCCGTTACGTCGCCGCCCATTCCAGCCGGGAGATGAGCCTCCCGCTGACGATCGCATCGTTCTACAGCGGGCAGGAAGGATCGCTCCTCTACTGGGCAACTGGTCTGGCGATCTACCTCGGGATCGTGGTCCTTCAAAACCGACGCGTGAATCTCTCGTTGATGCCCTATGTCACGGCGATTCTGCTGGCCATCGAGGCTTTCTTCCTGCTGATGCTCAATTTCGTCAGCAATCCCTTCGAGCGACTGCCGTTCACTGCGCCGAACGGGCTCGGGCTTAACCCGCTCCTCGAGGACCCGGGCATGCTCCTTCACCCGCCAGTGCTACTGGCCGGCTACATGAGCTGGTCGGTTCCCTTCGCGTTTGCCATGGCTGCGCTGATCACCGGCCAGCTCGGGAGCGAGTGGATTCGTGCGACGCGCAAGTATTCGCTCTTTGCCTGGGCTGTCCTGGGAGCAGGGAACCTCCTCGGCATGTGGTGGGCCTATCACGTGCTGGGCTGGGGCGGCTACTGGGGCTGGGATCCGGTCGAGAACGCGGCGCTGATGCCGTGGCTTGTCGGGACAGCCTATGTCCACTCCGTTATGATCCAGGAGCGCCGGGGCATGCTGAAGGTCTGGAACCTGGCGCTGGTCATCATCACCTTCAACCTTTCGATCTTCGGGACATTCGTCGTCCGAAGCGGTATTCTGTCATCAGTGCACTCGTTTGCCGAGTCACCGCTCGGCATCTACTTCTTCTCGTTCCTAGCGCTGTCCCTTGTGTTCTCGCTCGGCTGGCTGTTCTATCGGATGCCAGAGCTCCGCGGCGAGCACGAGTTCGAGTCTGCCCTCTCTCGGGAGGCCAGCTTCCTGGTCAACAACCTGATCTTGCTCGGGATCGTTGTCGCGACCTTCTGGGGCTCGATCTTCCCGCTAGTCACCGAGGCCCTGCAGGGGGTGAAGCTCACGGTTGGCCCCCCCTTCTTCGAACGGGTCGACGGGCCGCTCTTCCTAGCGCTCGTCGCCCTGATGGGCATTGGGCCGCTGATGCCATGGCGGCGCGCTTCGCCACGAACCCTGCGGCGCAACTTTGGGATCCCCCTGATGATCGCCGCAAGCGCGACGATCCTCCTGCTCGCCGCGGGAATCCGTCAGGCACCGGCCGACGTGGCCCTCTTTGTCTGCACCTTCGTCCTCGCGACCACTCTGCAGGAATTCGTCTGGGGCGTACGCGTACGGATGCGCGCCGGCCAGAACCCGGCCCTGGCGCTGGTAAACGTCATCCGCTCGAACCGCCGGCGCTACGGCGGGTACATTGTCCACATTGGCATCGTCCTGATCGCGATCGCGGTCGTGGGCTCGCACTTCTACCAGCTTGAGAAGAATGTCGTGCTTCGTCCCGGCGCCTCGACGACAATCGGCCGCTATACTCTGACGATGGGTCATCTGCAGGAAGGCTCCTTCCCCGGCTATCGGAAAGTCTGGGTAGATCTGGACATTCAACAGGACGGCCATCCCGCCGGTCGGCTCGAGCCGGCCAAGGAGTTCCACGTGAACTTCGAAACCGAGCCGAATACGAAAGTCGCCCTGCGGAGTACGCCGCTGGATGACCTCTACATCGTGCTGGCCGGCTGGCAGCCCGATGGGTCGGCGAGCTTCTTTATCTTCGTGAATCCACTGGTCTTCTGGCTCTGGATCGGGGGCGCTGTCCTCCTCGCTGGCGCGCTGATTACGCTCTGGCCTGACCGGGAGCCGGCGCGAGTACCGGTACTTCGACCAGTGGGCGAGGGGGTCCACGTTGAGGCCATCTGAGACGGGACGGTGGCAGCGAGTCGGCCTGGTCATCGCTCTCGGGCTCGCGCTCCTGGCAAGCCTGGCCGTGCCCCGCGTCGGATACGCCGATGATCCGCTCGCAGAGAAGGAGCTGGAGGTTGAGCGCCAGCTCGGGTGCCCGGTCTGCACGAACCTGCCGCTGAACGTCTGCGACAACCAGCTCTGCGAGGAGATGCGCGGCATCATCCGTGAGAAGCTTGCCGCAGGCGAGACGCCCGATCAGGTGGTGGCCTACTTTGTCAGCCGCTACGGCGAGGCTGTCCTGCTGGAGCCGCCGCGCCAGGGCTTCAACCTGGCGGTCTGGTACCTGCCGATCCTCGCCGTGGTTATCGGTGCGGCGATTGTCCTGATCTTCCTCCGCCAGAGCCTCCAGCGCGGGCGGCTGTCTGCCGAGCATCTCCAGATCGATGATCCGACGCTCGACCGCTACCGGCGGCAGGTCCGACGCGACCTCGAGCGTTTCGAGGGCACGCGATGACGATCCTGGTTACCGCCGCCGTCGTGCTGACCATCGCGGTCGCGGCCTTCGTGTTCTATCCTCTCCTGCGCGGAGAGAGGATGACACCGGTCGATCTGCCCAGGGTATCCGAGGAGCTCCTCCAGCGCCGCGACCAGGTCTACGCCGAACTGCGCGAACTCGAGTTCGACTATCGGGTTGGCAAGGTGAGCGCCGAGGATTATACCGAGACGCGCAACCGTCTTGAGACGGAAGCCGCCCGGCTCCTGCGCGCGATCGATGTTCAGGTCGCGGCGATCGACGACGAGATCGAGCGTGAGATCCGGGAGATCCGGGCCCGGCGGCGCCTCTGCCCGTCCTGCGGCGGGGAGGTGCCCTTGACGGCCCGCTTTTGCCCCTCCTGCGGTGAGGCCCTGAAGGCCACGGCGAAGCGATGAGTCGACAGCCCTATTTCGCACTGCCGGCAGGTGCCGGGCGCGGAATCCTGGCACTCCTTACCGTCCTTCTTCTCAGCGCGGCTGCCGCTATTCCTGCTGCAGCGGCCACGACCCGCACCATCCAGGGAACCGTCGTAAACGGGACAGCTGGCGCGCACGTCCCGGCTGGCCTGACCGTGACCCTGCGCGCGGTGGGCCAGGACGGCAAGGTTTTGCTCGACCGCTCGACGACTGTCGACGCCGCCGGGCGATTCAGCTTCGCCGATGTGCCCGACCAGGCCGGGGCGACTGATGTTGTCTCGGTCGTCTACCACGGCATTCCATACCTGGTGGATGCCTCATCGGCCGGTGCGGGTCCCCTCACCCTCCGCATCTATGAGACCACGACCAGCGACGCTGCGATCCGCGTTGACAGCGCGAACTGGCTGCTCGGTGAGATCGACCCATCGACCCAGCAAGCTACCCTGCTGGTGATGCTGAGCATCACCAACGCCGGCGATCGGACCTACACTGGGGACCTGCGCGGTGACCCCGGCGCGGCGGTGCCCGGCGTGCAGCCCCGGACACTGCGTCTGCCCTTGCCCCAGGGTGCGAGCGATTTCCAGCCGCAGGTCGGGCTGGATCCGGCGCACCTCCTACCGGTCGTTGGGGGGATCGCCAGCACGGCGCCGGTCCTCCCAGGCACGCATGCCGTGGTCTATACCTACCGAGTCGGCTACGCCGAAGGCGTCGTCGAAGTACAGATGAGCCTGCCTTACCCGGTCACGACGATGCGGTTCCTCGCTCCAGACGCGGGGCTGGAGTTTCGGAGCGATCGTCTGCAAGACGGCGGAACGGTCCAGCTCAACGGCCAGACGTACCGCGTCCTGGCGGTGGATCATCTCGCCGCGAACACCCCCGTCACAGTCGATGCGATCGGCTTGCCGAGTGTCCCGGCAAACCGTCTTGATCCACGGGCCGTCCAGATTGGCGGCATCGCCTTGATCCTCCTTGCGCTCGCCGCCGGCCTGCTGCTGGGCCTCCGGCCGCGCGCGGCCGCGGCGGCGAGCCCAACGGCTCAGCGGCAGGCCCTGCTCGAGTCCCTGGCCCGTCTGGACGATCTCTTTGCCGCAGGACAGATCGATGCCGCGTCCTACCAGACCGAGCGAGCTCGCCAGAAGCGTGCCCTGATTGATCTCATCCTCGGCAGTCAAGGGGTGCCAGGCGAGTCGGGAGCAGGGTGATGGCGGTCGCCAGCCGACTCGCGCCGTCTATCGCCACCGATCTTGCCTTCGAGATCGAGGGGCTGGTGCGGCGCTACGGATACCGTCGCGCACTCGATGGCCTTGACCTTGTCGTGCCGTGGAACCAGCGGGTGGCCATTCTCGGGCCGAACGGTGCGGGCAAGACGACGCTCCTGCGCATCCTCGCGACCCTGGTCCGTCCGACCCGTGGCCAGGTGCGCGTCGGCGGCTTGGAGCTTCCATCCCAGGCCAGCGCTGTCCGCCGCTACGTGGGATTCCTGGCCCATCAGACCTTTCTCTACGATGAGTTGACCGCACGCGAGAACCTGATCTTCTACGGCCACCTGTACGGCCTGCCCGACCCGTCCGGTCGCGCTGACGCGCTTCTTGCACAGGTCGGGCTCGCTGATCGGGCGGGACACCGCGTCCGAACCCTCTCGCGCGGTCTCCAACAGCGGCTGGCCCTGGCCCGGGCGGTCGTGCATGATCCGCCACTTCTGCTCCTTGACGAGCCAGAAACTGGACTTGACCTCGCAGGGATCGCCCTGCTCGGGTCACTCTTCTACGATGCGACTGGGCACCTGCGCACTGTGCTCTTCACGACGCACGATCCCGAGCTCGCGCTTGCGCTCGCCGATCGCGTGATCGTTCTCGCGCGCGGGCGCAAGGTCTTCGATCGGCCAGCCAGTGAGCTGACCCCTGCCGTGCTCGCCGCGGTGCTCCGGGGGGAGGGAGAGATCCGGTGAGCTCTTTCGCACGCCAGGTCCGGGCACTGCTCTGGAAGGATTTGCTCACCGAGGCACGGACGCGCGAGCTGCTCGGCGGCATGGTCGTCTTCGCTCTGCTCGTGCTGGTCATCTTCAACTTTGCCTTCGATCTCCGCGTGGACACCATCGAGGCCGTCGCGCCGGGCGTCCTCTGGGTCGCGATCAGCTTCGCCGGGATCATCGGCCTGGGGCGATCGTTCATTCTGGAAAAGGACCGGGGGGCGCTCGACGGTCTGCTCAGTGCGCCGGTCGACCGCGGGGCGATCTACCTGGCCAAGCTCCTGGGGAATCTTTTCTTTATGCTCGTCGTCGAGGCGATTGCCCTACCGGTCTTCGTCACCTTCTTCAACATCGGGATCGCCCTGCCCGAGCTTGCCCTGATCATCCTCCTCGGTACAGTCGGCCTCGCCAGTGTCGGAACGCTCTTCGCGGCGATGGCGGCGAGCACGCGCGCTCGGGAGGTAATGCTTCCACTTATGATCTTCCCGATCGCAGTCCCGGTGGTCATCGCAGCGGTCGAGGCAACCGCCCTGCTTTTGACGCGCGGCTCGTCGAGCAGCCGGGCGGGTTGGATCGAACTGCTCGTCGCATTCGATCTCATCTTTGGTATCCTTTCCTTTGTCGCGTTCGATTATGTCGTGGAGGAGTGACCGATGAGTGTCACGTCTCTTCCGCTCGCCAACCGGCGCAGCGAGTCGCGCTGGCGGGCGCTGGCCTGGTACGACTGGGTGCTGGCGGGCGCGCTGTTCATCACGTTCGTGGCGGCGCTGTACACGGCCTTCCTTTGGGCACCGACCGAGGCGGTCCAGGGCGATGTCCAGCGCATCTTCTACTTCCACGTCTCCCTGGCCTGGCTGGCCTACCTCTCCTTCTTCGTCGTGTTCCTGGCCAGCCTTCTCTACCTGTGGCGCCGCGCCGATCACTGGGATATCCTGGCGCGCTGCTCGGCCGAAGTCGGCGTCGTGTTCACCACGCTCGTCCTGATCACCGGCTCCCTGTGGGGACGGCCGATCTGGGGAACCTGGTGGACCTGGGACGCGCGGCTGACAACTACTCTCATCCTCTGGGTGATTTATGTTGTCTACCTGATGCTCCGCGCCTACACGACTGACCGCGCCCGGGGAGCACGTTTCGGGGCGGTCCTGGGAATTATCGGTTTCGCCGATGTCCCAATTGTGCAGATGTCGGTCGTCTGGTGGCGGACCCTCCATCCACAGCCAGTGATCGAAGAGGGCGGTCTCCCCCCCTCGATGCTCGTGACGATGCTGATCAGTCTGCTGGCCTTCACCCTGTTCTACATTGTGGTGATGCGTCAGCGACTCCGCATCGAGCTCATGCGTGACGAGATTGAACGGCTTCTCGAAGAAGCGGAAGGATAATGCACCATGCCCGCGCAGAATCTGGTCTATCTTTTCGCCGCCTATACGATCGTCTGGGTCGTGCTCTTTGGGTACCTGCTCTTTCTGTCCCAGCAAGTCGGGGATCTGAGGAGTCAGATCGAGGCCCTGCGCCAGCGGCACCGCGATGACGGCGCGCCGACGACGCCAGGGGAGATGCACGGCTGAGACAGAATGGTTCGAGAACAAGTGGAACGCGCCCTGCACGGGCTGTTCCAGGTGCGGGTGGACCGGCAGAAGGAAGGTTTCCAATGGATTCTTCGATGACCAACCCCGAGACCTTCGCCCGCGGCTATATCGACGTGCTCACCGCCGCGCTGGGGCGCTTGGATCTTGCGGCCGTGGCACGAGTGGTGGAGACGCTCTGGACCGCCTACGAGAATGATCAGCAGATCTTCGTCCTCGGCAATGGGGGGAGTGCGGCAACCGCCTCGCATATCGTCACCGATCTGACCAAGGGAGCGCTCGGGCATCGGGGGGATGCGCCGGCCCGGCCGGTGCGCGCCTTCTCCCTGACCGACAATCTTCCCCTGCTGAGCGCCTGGGCCAACGATGTCGGCTACGACAGCGTCTTTCTGGGCCAGCTTCGGCCGTACGTGCGCGCGGGCGACGTGGTTCTGGGCATCTCGGCAAGCGGCAACTCTGAGAACGTCCTGCGCGCGATCCGCTACGCGCGGGAGGTCGGCGCGACGACGATCGGCCTGACCGGCTTTGGCGGCGGCAAGCTTGCCACGCTCGTTGATCTCGGGATCGTGGTCGACAGCAACCACTATGGCATCGTCGAGGATGTCCACATGCAGATCGGCCACGTGATCTGCTACTTCTTCCGCCAGCGGATCCTTGAGCGCCTGGAGGCGCGGACCGGCTAGGCGGAATACCTGTTTCCCCTCCCCCGACCGCAGACCGGGAAGCCAGGGACATTCGCGGCCGATAGTCGGGATCACGTATCATTGGTGGACGAGCCGGGGTTCGGCAGTCTGCCCGGATTTCCCCAGCTTTCTACTCTCACCGGATACGGTAAGGGAGCGTGATGGCGCTCGACGACGCATCGGCCGCGGCAGAGAGTTCCGGCTGGCGTCCGCCGCGGCGGAGCCAGCCGCTCCCTCGCATCACCGCACTCGTCGGATCGGCCCGACGATTTTACAAGACGGCGGCAATGGCCGCGGCCGCCTACGCGGGCGATAGCCCGTGGTTCCCCCTCGACTACCTCCTCCGTCTCGCGCGCGTGGTAGTCCTCCTCTCGCTCTGGCGTACCGTCCTCGGTGGATCGCACACGGTCTCGGGGATCTCTACCGATGCGGTCCTCACCTATACGCTGATCTCCGAGGTCTTCGCCGATATCCTTAACTGCCGCACCGACCTCATCATGGCCTTATGGGAGGGGAGCATCACGTCCTTCTTCCTCCAGCCCACCCGTCTGGTAAGCCAGGTCGTGGCCAGAACGGTCGGGCGCTGGGGATTCTCCCTCGTGTTCTTTTCCATGCCCCTGCTGCTGGCCTCCCCAGCGCTCGGGGTCAACCCGTGGCCAGCAAGCCCACGAGCCGCCGTCGCCTTCGGGGTAAGCCTTGTCTTGGCCGCGGTGATCGGCTTTGCACTCGAGTACCTGTTTCTCGCTCTGATCGTCGCTCTCGATCAGAGCCCGTGGGGGATCGAAGCGCTCCGCGGCGCCCTGGCGATGGTTCTCTCCGGCGCGGTGGTCCCACTCGCGCTGATGCCGTGGGGCCTCGGCGACGTTCTTGCCTGGCTTCCTTATGCCTCGATGGCCTCGGCGCCGCTCCGCCTCTATACCGCCACCGGCGCGCCCCTGACCCTGATCCTGCTCCAGGTCGGGTGGGCCATTATCCTGTGGGCAATAGCCCTCCGGGCATGGCAGGCTAACCGGGAGAAGCTGGCCTGCTATGGCGGGTAAGCCGATGGGAAAGACCCTGCGCACGATCCTGCGCCACTGGCGTCTGTTTGCCTGGATGGACCTGGTCTGGATCACGCGTCAGCCCGGCTTCTTTCTTACGTATTTTGTCTCCGATATGCTACTAGCGCTCGGCACGATTGCGACGACCTTCCTGCTTGCCGCGCGCTTCGAGGGCATCGGTCCCTGGTCGGAGCCGCGGGTGGTCTTTATGCTCGGCTACGCTCTGCTTGTCCGGGCCGTCCAGGATATGTTCTTCGGATTCAACGTCGCGATCATCAGCCGGCGAATCGGGCGCGGCCAGCTCGATCACGTTCTGATCCAACCGCATCCGGTCTGGCTCACCCTCCTGACCGAGGGATTCGTTCCCTTCTCGGGCGCGATGGCGCTCATCCCAGGGGCCGCGCTGGTACTCTGGGCGGCCAGACAGCTTGCCCTCCACCCGGCCGCCCTGTGGCTCGGCCTGGCCGCGATCAATCTTCTCGCCTCCTGTGCGATCACCCTGGCGTTCTCCTTTCTCTGGGGGAGCGTGGCCTACTGGGCACCACGAGCGGCGGAGGAGATCAGCAGCGCGGCCATGAGCATTATGCGCGAGATCTCCCCGTTCCCTCTCGACGGGCTCGGGCCGATCTGGCTGGGAGGTTTGCTCACGGCGCTTCCCACCGGCTTCGTCGCCTGGTATCCATGCCGCGCCCTCCTCGGGATCGACCCGGCGCCGTACGCACCAGTCGTGACCCCTCTCGCCGCGGTCCTCCTGAGCGGCCTCGCGGCCATTGTCTTTTACCGAGGGCTGATGCACTATGGACGCGTTGGCTCCCAGCGCTACTTGTCATTCGGACATCGTCGTTGAGCTGTCAAACGTCTGGAAGGTATACCGTCAGGTCCAGCGGGCCGGTCGGCTCCGCGATATCATCCGCGGCCTCATCCACCCGCAGGTCCGTCGGGTTGAGGCACTTCGCGGCATCAGTCTGAGGATCCGACGCGGCGAGATCGTCGCCTACGCTGGTCCGAATGGCGCTGGCAAGAGCACGACGATCAAGCTCCTCACCGGCCTGCTCGCGCCGGATGCCGGGCGCATCCGCGTGCTCGGTATGGACCCCATCCGCGATCGCATTCCCTACGTGCAGCGCATCGGGG
>DATGMJ010000208.1:0-2025 GCA_035293685.1 Chloroflexota bacterium
GGTTCTGGCGCGACCCCTTCCTCACCCACACAGATATGTCCTCGCCAGTACATTGCCCCGTTGCTGGACAGCGCAGGGCTTAGCATACTCCCTGAACCGAGCGCGATTGTAGCATGGTCGGCGGCCGCTTCGAGAACGGCCGGCACAGACAATGCGCTGGATCGCCCGGTCCACCACACAGCGCGATCCAGGTAGGAGAAACTCCATGGCCGCGACAGAGCGACCAACTGCCCTGATCACCGGAGCGACCAGCGGCATAGGGCGTTCCATTGCCCGCATCCTTGCCGCACGGGGATACGATCTTGCGCTCCACTACCATACCGCCCGCGCCACAGCCGACGAGATCGGCCGGCTCGCGTGCGATCTCGGGGTCCGCGCCGTTGCCATCGCGGCGGATCTGCGGCGCGATGAAGATATCGCTCGCCTTCTTACCGAGGTCATCCGGGAACTCGGACGGCTGGACGTCCTGATCAACAACGCCGGTCTCTACAGCGCGGCACCGATCGCGAAGGTATCCCCTGCTCTGTGGGACGATCTGCTCGCGGTGAACCTGCGAGCGCCCTTCTTTCTTGTCCAGGGCGCAACTCCCTACCTGCGGATGCACGGTCAGGGCGTCGTGATCAACATTGCATCCGACGGAGGGCGATCAGCGCGGCCAGGCTTCCCGGTCTCCGCGCCATACGCCGCTTCCAAGGCTGGTGTCATCATGCTCACGCGGATTCTGGCCCTCCAGCTCGCACCGGGCATCCGCGTCAACGCCGTGGCCCCTGGGGTGATCGCCGTGCCGCCGGACGCGATGAACGCGACAGCCAAAGAGAAGTATACGGCCCGCACACCGCTTCACCGTCTGGGCGAGCCGATCGACGTGGCCGAGGTTGTCGCGTTCCTGGTCTCTGATCGGGCGCGCTTTATCACCGGCCAGACTATCGCTGTGGACGGCGGGCTGGTCGTCGATTGATCCGTCAGTCTACCAGAGAACGCAGCAGCCGGTGTGGCTGGTGAGGCGCCTCCTCCCCGCGGTCTCCGTCTCCGCCGATCTTGCCTGGCTTCCTCCTGTTTTCCTTGCCAATGCGCTGGTCCACAGCTTAGGATAACGAGGATAGGTCGCACGGGGAGTAGAAGCAGGATGGCATTCACTCAGCTTGACCTGGATGATGAGGAAATCCGTCACGCGATGGAACTGCGGCGACGGAAGGTCACCGACGAGCAGATGCGCCGATTCGAGGGCTACATCGCCGAGATCTTCAGCGCGTTCGGAATGGACCTGAACACCCCCGCAACGCGTGATACACCCCGCCGCTTTATCCGAGCGCTCTACGATGTCACTGAGGGCTACGAAGGCGATCCCAAGCTCCTCACCGTGTTCGAGACCGAGTGCCGTGGGGGGCCGGACTGCCGCCTGAGTCAGATCATTGAAGGGCCGATTCCCTTCTTCGCCCTCTGTGAACATCACGCCTTCCCGTTTCACGGCCGCGCGTTCGTCGGCTATATCGCCCACGAGCACATCATTGGCATCTCGAAGCTCACCCGCCTGGTCCGCATGTATGCCAAGCGGTTCACCGTTCAGGAACGCCTGGGACGCCAGATCGCGGATACCCTGGAGACCCTTCTCGATCCACACGGGGTGGCTGTCTACCTTGAAGCGGCTCACCTGTGCACCCAGATGCGGGGCGTGCGCGAGGCCGCTCCTCTGACCCGCACCACCTTCTGGCGCGGTGAGTATGATGGCAACGCCGCCCTGCGCTCTGAATTCCTGAAAGCCTGCGGGTTGCCCGGATGATCTCTCTTCCCCCGCTCCAGTGCCTTTTTGAAGAGCGCCGGGGCGAACCGGTCCCTATGCCGCCCGCACTGGCCGCGCTGTACGGCGAGCTTTGCTTCCCGCATCACGCACCGCGCCCATACGTCATCGCCAACTTCGTCACGACCCTCGACGGCGTGGTCTCGCTCGGTCTGCCCGGCCAGTCGGGCGGCGGCGAGATCAGCGGGAATAACCCGCATGATCGGCTGGTCATGGGAATCTTGCGC
>DATGMJ010000209.1:0-7332 GCA_035293685.1 Chloroflexota bacterium
CAGATGCGCGGCCGATCCGGCGTTGGTGTGTAGGATTGGTGACGATAGCCAGATGGCTCGCCGTCAGGAGTGTGATCAGCTCCCGGTCAAGCCAGCCGGCGCGTTCAGCAAGAGTAAGTCCCAGGCGCCCTGGCCCGTGCAGGAGGCCCGGCAGCCGAAGCTCCCAGCCGCCATACTCGTGAGCCGTGACCGCGATCCGCGGTGCCCCAGGAACGAGCCGCGAGAGCACCGGCAGGAGCCCGACTGTGCGCTGGTGGTCAAATGATCCCGGCGCGAATTGAACGTGGAGCCAGTCTGCCCGCCAGGAGATCGCCAGGCGAAGGAGGTTGATCAGGGCCAACATCCCCCAGGACCGTCCCTGAACAGGGAGCAGCGGCACCCGCGCGTCCCCTTCCAGAACAATGCTGGCAATCGCCGTCTCGATTCCAGCGGCCGCGAGTTCCTCAGCAAGCCGCACGGTATAATGAGCAATACCGCAACGCACAGGAGCGAAGGCACCGGCGACCTGAATCACCCGCATTCCAACCTCCTGCCGCGTGCGGCGCACGCCGCGTGCCGAACAGGATCGAGGTCATGCGGGCACGGCTTGTGCTCGCGTTCTCTACCCTGTCCCTGACAGAGGTGTGGATCGTATGTGTACCACTCCCCAGGAGCCGAGTGACCTGCAGACGGTCGAGATTCCGGTCGATGCAGTCACCCTGGCCGCGTTCATCGAAAGGCCGCGGCGCCCACGCGGTGTCATCATCTTTGCACACGGCAGTGGCAGTGGACGGTTCAGCCCGCGGAATCAGTATGTGGCGCGCGTGCTCGCCGAAGCTGGCTTCGCGGCCGTTCTGCCAGACCTGCTCACCGAGACGGAGGCGCAGGATCGACGCTTTGTCTTCGATATCCCACTCCTGGCCCGGCGGCTCGAGCGGATTACCGACTGGGTTCGAACCCGGTCAGATCTCTCGGCACTGTCAATCGGCTACTTCGGAGCCAGTACCGGTGCCGCCGCTGCGCTCGTCGCTGCCGCCTGCACGGGGAAGGCGGTCCAGGCGATCGTCTCGCGCGGCGGGCGCCCGGACCTGGCCGCCGACGCTCTGACGCGGGTGACCGCGCCGACCCTGCTGATCGTTGGCAGTCGGGACCAGCCGGTTCTTGCTCTGAACGAGCATGCCTACGAGCGTCTTCCAGGCCCAAAGAAGCTGGTCATCATTCCTGGTGCGACCCATCTTTTCGAGGAACCGGGCGCTCTGGAAGAGGTGGCCCGCCATGCCCTCGATTGGTTCAATCAGCACCTTCCCCCGCCTGCCGCCACCTGAGCCGCTAGCACCGCCAGCCGGGACCATCGGCTGGCAGGCCTTATCACCAGGAGCTGGCGTCGCGACGCTTCGCGATCGCCAGCAGTGCGAGACCGGTCAGGCACATCAGTGCGCTAAGGAGAAACGCGATCGTCAGCCCCAGCGCCTCCGCCACGACGCCCGCCGAGGCCGGGCCGAGAACCATGCCCACCGCGTAGACTGCCTGGAATACCCCCATGGCCGTTGCTTTCTCGGATGAGGAGGCGGTCTGGATGCTCAGTCCGAGGAGGGTTGGCATCGCAAGCCCGCGGCCAATTCCGCCAACCGCCTGGCTAAGGCCCAGCGCGAGAAGATCGTGGAGCAGTGGGACGACCGCCGCCGAGGCCGCCTGGAGAGCCAGGCCGATCATCGTGGTGCGCACGGCATCCCAGCGCGTGATCCACCGCGAGACCGCGAGAGCCGCCACCGTGTACGGTACCAGCACCCCGCTCGCCAGGAGGCCCAGGACTGTCCGAGAGGCACCAAGGCGGTGGGCATAGACCGGAACGAAGGCATAGGTGGTTGCCCAGAAGGCGTACTGGATCAGGGCGCCAACGACCGACACGATCAGGAGACGCGGCGTGGTGCATGCCGCCAGCAGGCGGGACCAGCGCGGGTCGGCTCGCCGGGCCCGCTGCTCTTCAGGGATCCCGAGGAGAAGAACTGCTCCCAGGAGACCGAAGCCAGCACCCACGATGAACGGCGCCTGCCAGCCAAGGGTCTCGGCGAGCCAGCCCCCGCCGATGGTGCTGGCCATCTGGGCGATTCCACTCAGGACCGTGAGCCAGGCCATAGCCGCCGGGGCATGCTCCGGGGAAAACCAGTCTGAATACATAACAGTGAGCGTCACCCAGGTGGCAGCGCTCACGCCAACGATCCCGCGTCCAATGGCAAGCCAGGCTGGATCGGGCGCCGCGAGGAGAACGGCGCACCCTACGCTCGCGATCAGGAGCCCCGCTACGCAGAACGGCTTCCGCCGGCCCTACCAATCCGAGGCTAGACCAATCGGGAGACGGAGAACCAGCTGGCCAACCCCATAGGCGGCCACGATCAGACCAATCATCGTGAACGAGGCGCCGAGCGCCTCGGCGTACACCGGCAGGATCGGGACATAGATATACAGGGCCGCCCAGTAGAATAGCGCGGCCGCGCCAAACGGAACCGTCGGTCGGCGCGCACCGGGGATGGGACCAGCGATAGTTCGCCAGAGAATCAGCACGCGGCGATTGTTCAGCATGGGGCGATTGTAGCAGGAGGAAGCCCGACAAGGCACGCCCCGTGCACACTACCCTTCCACCATGCGTCACGTGCTTTCACGTCAGCTCCGATTAGTTCTGGTAGTCCTGGCACTCCTCGCTGGCGTCATCGTGCTCTTGCAACTGCCAGGCCGTCCGGGGACCACGCCCCTTCCCCCGTCGATTCGCGCCGTATCTCATCGATCATGCCAGCATGATCCCGCACCGGTGCCCCCACCCCCTGCTGGCGTGAACTACCTGCACACCTGCGGGAACGAAATCTATGACGCACGCGGTCACCCGATCCGCATTGTCGGGGTGAGCTGGTTTGGGCTGGAGACGTCCGCTATGGCTCCGGACGGCCTCTGGGTCCGAAATTGGCAGACAATCCTCGATCAGCTTGCCGCACTCGGGTTCAATACGCTCCGGCTGCCCTTCAGCGATGACATCTTCCAGCCAGGCGCCCGCCCCTCCGGGATCAACTACCTGCTCAATCCGGACCTGACCGGGTTGACCAGTCTCGAGGTGATGGACCGCATCATCACCGGGGCCAGACAACGCGGTCTGCGCGTCCTGTTGGACCGCCACCGGCCGACCAGCGCCGGCCAGAGCGACCTCTGGTACACGCGTCAGCGCAGCGAGGCGGCCTGGATCGCCGAATGGCAGTTCCTCGCTCGCCGTTACCGGGGAAACGACGCGATCATCGGAGCAGACCTGGAAAACGAGCCGCGCGGACCGGCGACCTGGGGCACCGGCGACCCGGCGACGGACTGGCGCCTGGCGGCACAGCGCGCGGGCAATGCCATTCTTGCCATCAACCCGTACTGGCTGATCTTCGTCGAGGGGATCGAGCACATCGGCAACGACTGGTACTGGTGGGGAGGAAACCTGGCTGGGGCAGCCCGCGCGCCGGTCGTCCTCAACCTTCCGAACCGGGTGGTGTACAGCCCGCATGACTACGGTCCGGATGTGTATCCCCAGGGCTGGTTTCGTGATCCGACATTTCCGCGCAATCTTCCCGGAGTCTGGGATGCCCACTGGGGATACATCGCCGCCCAGGACCGTGCACCGGTCGTCCTCGGCGAGTTCGGCGGACGGTCCGTGGGAAGCGACGCTGAGGGCCAGTGGCACCGCGCCCTGGTCGCGTACCTCACCGCGCATCAGATCGGCTTCATCAGCTGGGCCCTCAATCCGGATTCCGCCGACACCGGTGGAATCCTCCAGGATGATTGGCTGACAGTCAACACCGGCAAGACCCAGCTCTACACGACCGGTGCCCTGCCGCCGCGTCCGGGATCAAGCGGCTCGGCAGTGCAATCAGGGCCGGCGATCGAGCTCACCATCCATCGCGCTGGCTCCCCGACCCCTGCTCCCAACGCGAGCTTCATCATCACCCTGCTCAATCACAGCGGCCGAGAGATCCCTCTCGGCCGCGTCACGATCCGCTACTGGGTCGCTCAACCGGCGCCGAGCCTGGCCGCGGCTGTCGACTGGGCCCAGATCGGCGCTTCCAGCGTGACCATTCGCGTGGTGCCGGATCAGCGAGGGGGTCAGCAGGCGTATCTCGAGATCGGCTTCCATGACCAATCTCTCCCGCCCTATGGAACAACCGGTCCGATCCTGATTCGCTATCACCGCACCGATTGGAAGCCGATCAATCCAACCAGCGATTACAGTTTCCCACCGGGCCCTGCCGATACACCAGCAGTACGATTAGCCCTATATCAGGACGGACGTCTGATTACCGGTCGGCCGCCTTGACGGCCCCGATCCGGCGCTGTTATGATCGTATTAAATGAGGTTGTTGGCGCAGCGTCGTATTTCTGCCCAAGGGCATGCGCCGTATCCGGCGCTTCCGTACAGTTTGTGCGGCCCGGATCTCCGCCTCATCGATACCTGGCGCCACCAGCAGGCACAGCCGCAACGTCGGGAGATCAGCGTGGACCGCGGGAACGTTGCGCTGGGCCTTTTTTGCTGGGCGCGCGACCTTGTGGACGAAGGAAAAGATGCCTCGCCAGGAAGAGAATTACGTTGGCCTGTTCATTGACTGGGATAATCTTGCGATCAGCACTGCCGTCGATTTCTCTGGCGCCGTTCCTGATGTTCGAGCGATTGTCAAGGCTGCCCAGCGTTTTGGAACCATCCTCGTCGCCCGTGCCTATGCCGAATGGAACGTGAGTAGCGACCGCCTCTCGGTCTACCGCGCAGGAATCGAACCGATCTATGCACCAACCTTCCGCTTCGAGTCCGAGACTGGAGGCACCGGCTCCCGCGGCAAGAGCCTGGCTGATCCGTGCCTCGTCACCGACTGCATCGATACCCTCCACCTGATGCCGGAGATCAACGTCTTCGTCCTCGTATCCGGCGACAAAGACCTGATTCCTATCGTCCGCCTTGCCCAGCTCCGCGGAAAGCGCGTGGTCGTGATCGGCCCGGATTTCGCGGCGGCGATCCTGCGCGACATGGCCGATGAGTACATCCCCTACCGCCACCTTGCCGAGACGTCGGAGAATCCACCGACGGAGGTGAGCGTCCACGGGGCTCGCGGCCAGCGGCGTGCCACGAGCGCACCGGCGAACCGGAATACCGGGGGCCATGCGCCGCCCCGCTCCCCAGCCCCGGCGCGCGCCCCCGCCGCCCTTGCCGTAGCTTCCGCTCCATCTACATCGGCCGAACCGAATGGAACGCCTGCGGAAACACCCGCTCCTCCGCCCCCATCGCCCCCGCCCGAGGAGACGCTCGATCCCGCACCGCTCTTCGCAATGATCGCCGAGATCCTGCGTGAGCGAGAGGCAGCCGGGAAACCGCGCCTCCGCGCCACGAATTTGAAGGATCAGTTGATCGCCCGCATGCCTGGTTTCAACGAGAGGCGGTACGGCTTCTCGCGCTTCAAGGATCTCCTGGCCGCTGCCGAAAAGGCGGGAGTGCTGACCACCTCTCAGGTGGGACCGGTTCAGTGGGTGACCGGCACCGCTCGTGCCGCGGTCGCTTCGAGCGGATCGGCTGAACCGGCGGCCGGTGCCCCCGCAGCGCCCGAGGCGGTTGCTCTACCTCGCGAAACAGATAGTCAAATCGATCCATCGGTCGTCCAATTCATTCTGCAACTGCGCGACCGCAGTCGCTGGCTGACCTATACCTACGTGCTGACGAATCTGCTGAATCATCTCGGATCCGGAGGAAGTGAAGGGTCATCCGATGCCGATGCGCGATCAACCCTGAATCGCCTTGTCCAGGCGGGCATCCTGGTGATCGATCGAGAGCCCCGCGAGATTGATGTGAATGGAACCCGTCACCGCGTCCGTCTCTGCCACGTGGTTGATGACCATCCGCTCGTCCAGCGCGTGGCATCCGAGATGGCACGGCAGACCACGACCGCGGCATCGACAGCGCCAGTCGCAGCCGAGCAGGGCGCCAGTGAGAAGAATCCGCCGGCCACTAATGGCACGGCCGAAAACAGCCAGATTAGCGAGACCGTGGGAGCGATCCCCTCGCCAGCACGTGGGCTGCCGGAGACCGCTTCAGACCCCTCTGACCGCACGGCCGATCAGCCAGGCGGGGAGAAGCCGTCGACCCCGGAGGCTGTCGCTGAGACAGCCAATCCGGACGCGGACGGATCATCCTCGGATGGGGAGACGGGCGAGCCAGCACGCGAGAGCGAGGCAGCCGGGGGAGCCCCGACGGCTGGTGGTCCCCCGATATCCCTGGATGAGAGCTACTCGATCCTCCGGGAGATCGTGCGCGAGGCGACCGATGCCAGCCATCCCACGACCGGGCCGGCCGCGATCAAGAACCGGCTGGTCCGCCGTCTCGGGTCCTTCGACGAACACGTCTATGGATTCGGAAAGTTCAAGGACTATCTTCTCGCCGCCGAGCGCGCCGGTGCTATTCGCCTGGAAATCAGTGGGAATAGTACCCGGGTAGCCCTCCCTGATGCGCCAGGGGAATCCGAGACACCTGGATCAGTCTAGGCCGATGGAAGGGCCGCGGGAGAATCTCCCGCACGCGATGGATTGAGACCAATGTCAGCGCTGAATGTACTTGTCGTCGGCGGTGGCGCGCGGGAGCACGCGCTGGCCTGGAAGCTCCGGCAGAGTTCAGGCCTGGGCCGTCTCTTCTGCGCCCCAGGCAATGCGGGAACTGCCGCAGTAGCAGAAGCGGTTCCCATCGCGGCGAACCAGGTAGACGCACTCGCTGATTGGAGCGCTGCGAACGATATCGGGTTGGTCGTTGTTGGCCCGGAAGAGCCGCTTGCGCTTGGTCTGGCCGATCGCCTGCGGACGCGCGGGATCCCGGTTCTGGGGCCGGGAGCCGCGGGAGCCCGTATCGAGTCGAGCAAGAGCTGGGCAAAAGAGATCATGCGCGCGGCTGGCGTGCCAACGGCCGCGCATGCCACGTTCAGCAGTGCGGCAGAAGCGCTCGAGTACGTACGGCACCAATGCTTTCCCCTGGTGATCAAGGCAGACGGGCTTGCCGCGGGGAAGGGGGTAGTTATCGCGCGATCGGCTGAGGAGGCAAGGCGAGCGATCGTGGCAGCACTTGAAGAGAGGGTATTCGGTGAGGCCGGACAGACCATCGTCATTGAAGAGTACCTGGAAGGCGAGGAGATGTCGCTGATCGCCTTCGTGTCGGATCGAGTCGTCGTTCCGCTCCTTCCTGCTCGCGATCACAAGGCCGTTGGCGATGGAGATACCGGACCGAACACCGGCGGCATGGGAGCGATCGCGCCAGCCCGAGCGGCCGGCCACGACGATGCTCAGACACTCTGCCGCGCCCTG
>DATGMJ010000210.1:0-5700 GCA_035293685.1 Chloroflexota bacterium
CCGCACCCGAAAACATGCGAGGAGAAAACGGTCCATGCGCAAGAACACCGCAAAGAAGCTCCTGAAGGAAGGACGACCTGCCGTAGGGGTCTGGATTAACTGGCCGTCGGTCTGCGCGGCCGAGGCCCTCGCGTCAATGGGCTGGGACTGGCTTAACGTCGATGTCGAACACGGCGCGATCGACCTGGAGACGCTCCAGAACCTGTTTATCGCGATTGGTTCGACCCCGACAATCCCGCTGTGCCGGGTTCCCTGGAACGACCCCAAGGAGATCAAGCGGGTCCTAGACGCAGGCGCATTGGGCATCGTCGTGCCCATGGTCTGCTCGGCCGAGGAGGCCGAGCGCGCGGTCAAGGCGGCAAAGTATCCGCCGGAAGGTATCCGAAGCGCGGGCGGCGGCCGCTGGCGCTACTGGGCCGGGCCGGACTACCCTGAGGAAGCCAACAACGAGATCATGGTAGTAGTGATGATCGAGCACGTCGACGCAGTTCGACGCGCCGAGGAGATTCTCTCGGTGCCGGGCGTCGACGCCTGCTTCATCGGCCCGAACGACCTGGCCTGGTCCATGGGCATTCCCCACGGCAAGGCACGCGGCTCGGCCGAGCACGCGGCCCTGATTGACGAGGTCCTGCGGGCCGCGAAGAAAGTGGGGGTGCCGGCGGGCATTCACTGCGGCAGTCCGGAGGAGGTTGTACAGCGGATCGATCAGGGGTTCCAGTTCCTGGCCTGCCAGAACGACGCGGCCTTCATGATGAAGGCCGCGACCGAAGCCTACCGGACGATCTGGGCACACCGCGAGAAGATCGGCCGCTAGCCGTACCTCCGCGGAGAAGGCTATCTGCCGCGGCGTCCGGTAATCAAGATAGACGCCGCGGCAGACCTCCGCACGCGTGAGGCAGCACCGCCTAGACCGGCCACATCTGGCGACGGTAGGCAGTATCCCAGAACCACCATTCGTATCGACTGCTGATGATGTAGTTCTGCTCACAGCGCGCGAGCGTCGCCGCGTCGGCTGATGCGGCAAGCCGATCATAGAGCTCCTCAAGGGCCGCCACCCGCGGACGGTACCCCTCCGGTCCGGGGCGGTAGAAATCGATCCACTCCGCGTACATCGGGTTCGGCGAACGCGGTCCATCCGAGAGCTTCTGGCCAACGTAGGTGTAGACGCAGGGGCAGGGGAGCAGTGCGGCCAGCGCCTCGGCCGTGCTCCCGGCATGCGCCGCGGCGAGCATGTGGCGGGTATAGGCCCAATTGGCTTCGTTCATCGTCCAGGTGATGTTGTCGAAGTCCAGGCCCAGCTGCGCCGCGTGTTTCTTATGGAAATGGTACTCCATATCCACGAGCGGCTGGACCCAGCCTAGGAGAAACTTCATCACCGCCGGATCCGGGCACCGACCGGCGATGATTGCCGCGGCGCGGGTGAACTCCTGCAGGTAGAGCCAGTCCTGCTGGACGTAGAAGCGAAAGGTCTCCTCCGGCAGGGTTCCCGCTTTCAGTTCGCGAAGATACGGATGCTCGAGGATCCGCCGCCAGACTGGCATCGCTGCAGTACGCAGTCGCTCTGCCGGTCTGGTCAATGTCTGCTCGCTCATGAACGATTTACCTCCGCGTTATTTTCGCGCTCGCTGACCGCCGATTCGTCGCAGCCCGCGCCGTTCAGAAGGCGCACCGCGGTCCGGGATTACCAGGGGACGACCTTAAGCCCCAGGAGCCCATGGCTCGCCAGGAGTCCTAAATAAACCGCGACAACCACGACGAGAATAACCAGCCAGCGGCGGGTAGCACGTTCCACTCACAAACCTCCCCCGTATCCTGCAGGCAGGATCGTGATCAGCCGAAGATCGGCGGCACCAGCCGTCCGAGCCAGCCCACCAGCGCCAGGACAAGGAGGCATCCTCCGATCAGCACCAGCGCGCCGACCGCGAATGCCAGGTCCGCCCGGCCGAACGTCGAGCGCCGATAGAACGTCCGCGAGGGATAGGCACCAAAGCCGCGGGCGTCCATCGCCAGGGCAACGCGTTCGGCACGCCGCACCGCTCCCGTCAGCAAGGGTACCAGCAAGCTCATCACGTACCGATAGCGCTCAACCGGTCCGCCTCCCCCGGCGACCCCCCGGATGCGGTGGGCAGCCCTGATCGTCGCCAGCTCGCTATCTAACAGCGGGACGAAGCCGTAGGCTGCGTGGGCACCGTAACCGATCCGATATCCCAGATGGAGCCTCTGGATCAGGGCCTGGACGAAGTCCGTCGGATCGGTCGTGAGAACGAACAGCAGCGACGCACTGAAAAAGCCAAGCATGCGGAGCGCGACAACTAGACCGTAGGCCACCCCCTGATCCGTGACGACGAGCCCTCCAATCGTCCAGAGCGGCCGAGAGCGAGACGACAGGTCCGGCACGTAGAAGGCGATGGTTGTCCAGACGACGCCCAGAGACAGCGCGGCGACGGGGAGGAGAAGGCGGGCCAGGCGCCCGGGCGGAACACGTCCGAGTATCCCAATCGCCGCGACAGTCACTGCAGTCGCGTACAGCGAGAAGACCGGCGTGATGATCACGGTGAGAGCAAGCATCAGCAGGAGCGCCGTCGCCAGCTTCGTCAAGGGATTCAATCGATGGAGGAAAGTATCCTCCTCGTGATAGAGAAGAGACGGCATCAGCCCCCTCCCTGCGGCCAATTCCGCGAGCCTGCGGGCGCCTCGAGCCGCCCGGCTGTCTCACACGAGACCGCCGGGGAGTGCCCCGCCCGCTCGCAGAGACAGCGCACGAGGTCCTCGACCGTGGCGGTCAGCGGGAACGAGGGGTCCACCGCGGCCAGCGCACGGCTGACCTGGACAAGCGGTGGTACGGTGAGGCGGCCGCGAGCCAGAAGATCCGTCCGAGCGAACAGGTGCTCCGGGCGTCCGCGAAAGATCAGCGCGCCTTCGACCAGGAGTACAACTTCCTGGGCATATTCGGCCACGAGTCGCAGGTCATGGGTGATCATGATGATCGTCCGCCCCGCCCGATTCAGGGCAACCAGCCGTTCCATCAGCGAGCGGGTGTTCGCACGGTCCTGGCCGAAGGTCGGCTCATCCAGCAGGAGAATCGGCTGGTCGAGAACCAGCATGGTCGCAACGCTGAGCCGGCGCTTTTCGCCATGGCTGAGCGTGAAAGGATTGGCCGCCGCATGGTCCTGCAGACCGAAGTCGGTGAGCACGGCCTGGACGATGCGCTCGATCTCGGACTCCGTGCGGCCCTGGACGCGAAGGCCAAACGCCAGCTCGTCGTAGACGGTGCGTGCCACGAACTGGTGCTCGGGATTCTGAAAGACATAGCCAACGAATCGCGGAAGCTCGCGGGATGGAATAGCACGAATGTCCCGCCCAAACAGCCGGACGACGCCGCGCGGGGCCGGCAAGCTACCGATGAGGTGAGCGGCGAGGGTCGATTTGCCGGCCCCGTTTGGTCCCACAATCGCGACAAACGCCCCGGCGGGGACGGTCAGGCTGACCTCGTGGAGCGCCGGCGTTCCCGCAGGATAGCGGTAGGACAGACCCGTGATCTCGACCGCGACCGGCGCCTCCCTCTTCCGCTCGACTGGCGGTGATGCGGGCCGCGCCGCCGCCAGTGCGCTGGACGCCACCGCGTCCGGTAGGCTCGGAAGCGCATCCCCATTGTGAGCGCCCCCCTCTCGGCCCGGCTTCCCCACGACAATCTGTCGAAACGCCTCGACCGCTCCGGCGATGGTCACCGGATACGGATCGGGATGAATGCCCGCCTGGTGAAGCCTGTTTGCCACCTCGCTGACCTGGGGGATCCAGATCCCCAGCTCATCGAGCGTTCGACCGTACACACTCAGAATCTCAGTGGGAGGACCCAGCGCGATCCTCCGTCCACCGGGCCCGAGAACGAGTATGCGGTCAGTCAGGTGCATCACCGAGTCCAGCCGGTGCTCGATGATGATGATCGTTCGATCGCGCCGCGCGCGCAGACGACCAATGGTCGCAAAGAAATCCTCGGCTCCGGCCGGGTCGAGATTGGACGTCGGCTCGTCCAGCACGAGGATCGCCGGATCGAGAGCAAGGACTGCGGCAAGGGCCACCCGCTGGCGCTCCCCTCCAGACAGGTGATCGATCCGGGTGCGGCCCGCGCCGGTCATACCGACCAGATCGAGGGCTCGTTGAATCCGCGCCGCCATCTCTGACCGCGGCACATTGAGGTTCTCCAGGCCAAAGGCGATCTCATCATCAACCCGAAGCATGCAGAACTGGGAGTCCGGATCCTGGAATACGATCCCCACCGTCCGGGCCAGCTCGGCGGTGGGTGTCGCCACCGTGTCCCGGCCTTCCACCAGAACGCGGCCGCGCATCTCACCGGGAACGGCATGGGGGATCAGGCCATTGAGGCACAGGGCAAGCGTGCTCTTACCACTCCCGCCGGGGCCAAGGATCAGGAGCGTCTCCCCCCGCGCGACCGTGAAGGAGAGGTGCTCAAGGACCGGCCGCACCTGCCCCGGGTATGAGAAGGAGAGGTCTTCCACGACGATCGCGGGCGTCGACATCGCTATCGGCCCTGCCTGCGTTGGGCGGCAATGGCGAACCCATCGAAGACGCCAGTCGGGACCAGGGCATCCCCGACTGCGCGGGCAAGCCAACCAGCGGCAGCCCCACTCAGGACCTCAAGAGCCAGAAAGCCGATCACCACCCATGGCATCAGCCGGAACGCAGGAAGCCCACCGGCGAGGACAAGATACCCATTCGTCCAGACGACGTAAGTCCAGAAGAAGACGAACGCATCGAACGCGCCCGCGAGGGCCATGACCCCCCAGCCGAACCGCCGGTAGCCGGTCAGCAGGAAGACCACCTCGGCCCCTAATCCCTCGAGGACGCCCGCCAGGATGACACCGATGCCGAACGGATTAAATGATGCCTCGACAATTGCGGCGATCACCTCGCCGATCAGTGCGGAACCGGGACGCCGCACGATATAGGGAACGAGGAGAGCCCCGAGAAGCCAGAACCCTTCGGCAAGCGACTGGGTAATAGGACCGAGCACACCGCGAATCAGGATATAGATCCAATCGTAGACAATGAACGCGAGGCCAACCGCGACGGCGAGCGCTGCCGCCACGACGATATCGCGCGTACTCCAGGTCACACGCGCGCCAGGTTCAGGGGACTGGATCGGCGAATCCATCACAGAACCTCTCCTGATCATCCGTGCCCAGGGAGGAGGGAGCTACCGCGGCCCGGCCATACTCAACCAGCGGCAACCCGATCCGGTGATCGCGAGTCTGCCGGAAGCCTGCGACCAGATGAAAAAAAAGCCACCGCGAGCATTTCGACAGCCGCGATGGCGTTGAACCGGTCACAGGGACCCGTCAGCCGCTCGCCTCCACCGATCGAGGCACGGCCACGGACTCGCCGACCGTGAGAACGCCCGCTTCCCTACGCTCGTCTTCCGTCCCGCAACGCCAGGCGCGCCGCGTACGGCTTCCCGAGATCAGGTTCAAAGAGTTGGTGGGCTTGACCCCGCCTCTCAGCTGCTCGCTCCCCCGCGGGCATGGACCATATTCAGCTGGTAAACAGCCGATTCCATCGGCCGGGACGTATTCTACGCCGGCACCGTCTGGCTGTCAACGATCCGATTGTCACAACCAGCAGCCCGTGTTACACTCCCGCCAGCCAGGGAGCACGCCGGACGAGATCGACACCCCGCGGTCG
>DATGMJ010000211.1:0-5003 GCA_035293685.1 Chloroflexota bacterium
GCCAGATGAAACGACTGGAAAACGAAGCCCACGAGGTGGCGGCGCACCAGGTAGAGCTTCTGCTCGTCCTGGCCGGTCACCTCCAGGTCGCCGATGTAGACCTCACCCGCCGTGGGCCGATCCAGGCCGCCGATCACGTTCAGGAGGGTAGACTTTCCCGAGCCAGACGGCCCCATGATCGCCAGGAAGCATCCGCGCTCGATCGCCAGATCGATCTCGTCGAGCGCCTTCACCGCGGTGCGCCCCTGGCCGTAGATCTTCGTCACCCGCCGGAGGTTCACCGCGAGATCGCCCATCAGTAGCCACCCCGCAGCATCTCGATCGGTCGGCTCCGGGCGGCCCGCAGGGCCGGGACAATGCCGCCGATGCCACCGACAACCAGGGTAAAGGCGGCAACCTCAGCGATCAGCGTGGGAGTGATCACGACCACATCCGTCCCGATCAGCCGCCGCAACAGGGCCACGGCGAGCGCGCCCAGCGCAAAGCCCGCGTCGGCGCCAAAGACCGACAGGATCAGCGACTCGATCAGGACTGCCAGCCGAACGTCGCGGTTGGACCAGCCAGCCGCCTTGAGGATTCCAAACTCGCGCCGCCGTTCGGTGACCGACATCATCATGATGATGAAGATCGACATGCCGCCCGCGCCCGCCGCGACGAGCGAACCCGCCAGGAGGAACTCGTCGAGCAACCCCATCGCCCCGCTCAACTCGGCCAGGCCGCGGCCGGGGAGAGAGGTCTGGATCGGCGGCTGGGTACCCTGAAGCCGATCAGCAATTGCCCGCGCGACAGCACTGGCGTTGCTGGCATCGTCCACCTCGACGTCGAGGGCGGTTGCCTTATCGCTGTCCAGCCCGAGCAGGTCCCGGGCAACCTGGACATCCCCGTAGATAACGCCGTCGGTGAGCGCGTCGTGCGTCTCGAAAACGCCCACGACGGTGAGGTCTTCTTCCTCGCGCGTCTTCAGCTTGTAGATCTTCACCACATTGCCCGGGTGGAGGTCTCCCTGACCCAGCTGGCGGAGCGCCGCGTTCACCTGGGCGCCGACAACGATCTCGTTCGGGGCCCGGGCGCCTCGTCCTTCCAGCAGATCCCCCGGCGGCGTCACCGCCGGGCTACCGGGGTCGCCGAGATCGACCCCGATGAAAGGGACGCCCGTCGGGAGAACGCTCGCCAGCGCGGTTGTCGGGATCGCCGCGACTGCGCGAGGCTCCACGGCAACGACGTGCGGAAGCTGGCCGATCGTTTGCGCCATCGCCAGGGAGAGCGGCGATCCACCGGCGAGCGCACCCCCGAGAGGGGCATCAGCGGCTGCGACGATGATCTCGCCGGCCAGATGGCTAGTCCCGGCAAGCCGAGTGTGGAGGCCAGCGTTCAGGCTCATGAGGACGGTCATCAGCATGGTGCCGAGCCCGACGCCCGCGATGGCCAGGAGCGAGATACCCCAGCGGCGAAAGGCGTTCGCGATCGCGTAGCTGAACATCGCCCGGTCGCGGAAAGCAAGAGCCGTGCCGGTTTGCCGAGGACTGCGCCCGGCGCTGGAGCCGCAGAGACTGCGCGGCTCCAGCGCGTTCCCGAACGCCTTAGTCCTCCCGCTGCTTCCGCGAGTACCCTACCAGATCCCGATCGGTCGCAAACCAGAGCGCTTCCGGCAGGTTGAAGGTCGCGAAGGCGTAGTTGGCCATCGGCAGCCAGTATTCGTACTCCTCCGGGCTCGCTCCCTGCCAGGTCAGGACAATCTGGAAGGTATCCACGTAGAGGAGCCAGACCTTCCGCTTGCGCAGGGCATCTCCGTCTCGGAAGGTGAAGATGCGCTCGAACTTGATCAGGTTGCCGAGAACAACCTCGGATGACTCGAGCACGGTGCACTCCGCGAACCGGCTGAGCCCCTCGGCGACCCCCTCGCGGAGAATCTCCAGGTCCTCTGCGACGACGTGCTCTTCCAGCGGACTGATCCAGACCGTAAACCAGGTATCCGGATCGTCGGCGCGCGGGGCATAGCGCACGCCCTCGCGGTCCTGGAGGTCAAAGCGGAGCCAGTCGGTGGGGAAGCGCAGGCTGAAGCGCCCAAGTGGATCCTGGTAGGTGCGCACGCCAGTGAAGCGCGGCGGCTCTCGGTGCGACATAGCTACCTCGCGTGGTTGTTCTCGAAGATCGACTCGGCGGTGCGGGTACGCTCGCCATCCGTCATCCGGAAGCGGGCGTGCGCCTCGGCGGCGGTGCAGGGCACAATCTCATTCTGCTCGGCCAGCTCGTCCAGCAGGCGGAGAATCCCGTCCAGGGTTCGGGCGAGGGGATCGCGATCGTCGTGGTAGGCGAAGCGGTTGCGCGTCACGAAGCAGAGCGCGCGGAAGCGGGTGCCCCGTTCCGCCATCCGCCGGAGCACGCCCGTGATCAGGGGGCGGTGCCACGCCTCTACAGTGCCGTTCTCGACGGCGAGGTCGGCGGCGATGCCGCCCCGGAGCGCAGTTGGGTCTGTCGTGACCGGTATCTCCAGGAAGGGGAGCGATCCCGCGCGCAGGCGGCTGACATCATCCACGTAGTGCGGATCGGGGACCGCGCCGGTCCAGACCGCCGCATGGTGGGAGATCCGCCGGCCGGGGCTCGAGAGCGATCCCTGGCGGAAGCCGAGCTCGTGTAGGACGCCGAAGGTCTCGTCGCTGGCCGAGTACAGGGCCGAGCGCACCGACGCTGGCCGCACGCCAAGCGCCTGCTGGAAGTCGTCCAGCGCCCGATGCACGATCAGCCTCTGCTCGGCGCGAGAATAGCGGCCGAGCAGGTGACCGAAGCCGCCGGGAACCCACCGGGGGTGGACCAGCAGGGCGAGTTCGGTCCCGGCCTCGCCGACCTCCTCGCACAGGGGTGCGTGCTCGCGCGCACAGGCCGGCGAGAGGAAGAGGGTCGGATGGTAGCCGGCGGCGAGCAGGCGTGTGCAGAAGCCATCGATCGCCGCCGCACTCTGGGCCCACCCGCGCGGCCCCTCCGGCGCGGCGCGGGTCCCTGCAGGCTCGCAGTCCATCGTGAAGAGCACGTGGAGCGGCGGCCGGTCCGTCTGCACTGACCCTCCCTCACACCGGCAGATGGTAGATCACCTCCTGGACAAGCAGGCCCACCGCGATCGCCAGGACAAGCGAGCCGGCGATCCGCGCCGCGCGGCGAGCCAGCTGGCCGCGGCGGGCGCCGGTGCGCAAATACGGCTCAGCAATCATCACGACCGCAAAGAGGGCGAAGATGACCGCCAGCATGCTGACCGCATAGATGAACGGCTTGGCGGTATCTTCCGCGTCGAGCAGGCCGACCAGCATGCTCACGGCATGCTGCCAGACGAGGAAGGCAATGCCGCTTAGCACGATCACCAGCCCGAACATCACATAGCAGGCCAGGTACCGCGGCACCATCTCTCCGCTCGTGCGGCCCCCAATCAGCGCGACGCCGCGCCCTCCCGCGAGGTGCCCGCGGCCGGGCCGGGCGGGAGATCCGCCGGCACGCTGGCCAGGCGCGGCACCCCTTTCAGATTCAACTGCTCAGCGAAATGGCAGGCCGCCCAGTGCTCGGGCCCGACCAGCCGCAGGAGAGGCCGCTCCTTCCGACAGATCTCCTGGGCGTAGGGACAGCGCGGATGAAAATGACAGCCGGGCGGGGGATTCGCCGGGCTGGGAACGTCGCCGGGCAACTTCACCGGGCGGATGCGCTGACGGGGATCCGGCCGGGGGATGGACGAGAGGAGCGCCTCGGTATAAGGCATCTTCGGATGGGCGAACAGCTCCTCCGTCGGTGCCACCTCAACGATGTAGCCCACGTACATCACCGCGACCCGATCCGAGATGTGCTCGACGACGCTCAGATCGTGGGCGATGAACAGGTAAGTCAAATGAAACTGCCGCTGGAGGTCCTCGAGGAGATTCAGGACCTGTGCCTGAACCGAGACGTCCAGCGCCGAGACGGGCTCGTCGCAGATCAGGAGTCGGGGATTGAGCGCCAGAGCCCGAGCGATGCCGATCCGCTGACGCTGTCCGCCGCTGAACGCGTGCGGGTAGCGGCTTGCGTGCTCCGGACGCAGTCCGACGATGGTCAGGAGCTCGGCGACGCGATCCTGGAGCGCCTTCCCCTTCAGCAGGCCGCGGATGACCAGCGGCTCGGCGATGATCCGTCCGACGGTCATGCGCGGATCCAGGGAGGAGAAGGGATCCTGAAAGATCATCTGCATATTGCTCCAGACGTGCCGCAGTCCCCGGCTGTCGAGCTGCTCGACGTGAACCTTGCCCAGCTCAGGATCATTGAAGATGATCTCCCCCGCAGTCGGCTCGTAGAGGCGGATCGTCGTGCGGCCGGCGGTGGTCTTCCCGCACCCGCTCTCCCCGACCAGTCCCAGCGTCTCTCCTTTCCGGATGTAGAAGTCGATCCCATCCACAGCCTTGACCTGCCCAACCACCCGGCGCAGGATGCCGCCGTGGATGGGGAAGTACTTCTTCAACCCGCGGACGCTCAGGAGAATGTCATCGGAGTCGGGAAGCGGGAGGCCGCTGGCCTCAGGCGGTGTCGTGCTCACGCTCTCTCCTCGTCGGCTCGCGGCAGTGCGGCTGATCGGCTCACCCCGCTCACCCCCGGCCATCCACCGCGGTCGGTGCATCGGCCGCCGCGCCGCCGTCCACCCTTACCCGGGGCGGCGTGCTCCCTGGATAGAGATGGCAGCGGACGGTATGCTGGGGAGAGCCGTCGATCGCCGTCTCCTCTGGGGCGATGAAATCGCAGAGATCGGTGATGAAGCGCGGGCAGCGCGGGTGAAACGGACAGCCGGGCACGACCGCATATGGATCGGGAATGCTTCCCTGGATCACCTCCAGGGGCTCCTTGCGGCCGCTCCCCAGGCGCGGAATAGATCGCAGGAGCGCAACGGTGTAGGGATGCCGGGGCGCGTAGAAGATGTCGTCCACCGGTGCGCGCTCCACCACCTTGCCCAGGTACATCACCACCACTTCATCGCACATCTGGGCAACGACGCCCAG
>DATGMJ010000212.1:0-22288 GCA_035293685.1 Chloroflexota bacterium
GGGCGATGGTCGAGGCGGCGCGGCGGCACGGGATCACGCTGGGAGTGACCGAGAACGTGCGCTACGCTGAAGGGTCGCGGATCGCCCGCTGGGCGATCGAGCGCGGCTACATCGGCGAGGTCCAGATGGTCGCGTCGGTCAGCATCGGCACCCCGGAATGGTCGCCGGATAAGGTGGTTGCCGAGACACCCTGGCGGCACCAGCAGGTCCTGGCGGGCGGCGGGCCGTCGATCGATATCGGGGTCCACCTCTTTCATCGGGTCCGGTACCTGTGCGGTGAGGTCGTCACGGTGAGCGCGCTCGCGCGGACGTTTGAGCAGACCCGCTACCGACGCGATGCGGCCGGGAACGTACTCGAGGCCATCCAGCCGGACGTGGACGATGCCTTCATGGCCACCTACGAGCTTGAGAACGGCGCGATCGGTATGATGTCGTTCACCTGGGCCGGCCACGGCGAGCCGACCGCCCTGCCCGACGGGATGGTGATCTATGGGAGCAAGGGGTGCCTGAAGGGCGGGCGGCTCTTCCGCGATGGCCACGAGCCGGTGAACGTGCGCGACCTGTTCCTGACCGAGACGACCCCGGAAGAGCGCGAGCGCTGGCTGCCGATCAGCACGCCAGACGGCTTCGCGCTCGGCTTTCACGATTTCCTCCGGGCGATCGAGCGGGGCGGCCAGCCGGAGATGAGCGGCGAGCAGGGGCTGCGGGATCTCGCCGCCTCTTTCGCCATCCTCGAGTCGGCTCGGGCCGGTGGTCCCGTACGGGTGGAGGATGTCCTGGCCGGCCGGGTGCGCGAGGCCCAGCGGCCCATCGACGCGTACCACGGGCTCGCCTGACGTTGCCGCGCGCGCCCGGCTCGGCCCGGGCGCGCAGGCCTCCCGTGCCGCTTAACCGGGGTCCAGCGGCGGAAGGAGGGCGCGAGCGCGCTCGACGTCGGCGGCCCGGACGCGGATGTGGTGCGGGACGAAAGCCGAGTAGTAGCCGCCCGTGCTCGCCCCGGGCACGGCCGCGGCGACAAGACAGGGGATCCCCGCGCGGCGAAGTAGTTCCGCCCACATCTCTGCCTCGGGCTGGTTGAGGAAAGTGGCAACGGTGATCGGCTCCGGCTCCGGCGGCGGCAGGTGGTCAGCGAGCGGAACCTGGCAGTCCGGGCAGCGGGTGATGCCGTCAGGATAGGCGACCCGGCAGAAGGGACAGTACGGCATCAGGGCGAGACGGCGCCAAGCGCGCTGATCTCATCGGGTTGGTACCCCGCGGCGCGAAGCGGGGCAATGACGTCGTGCGCGAGGTCGGGGACGGTGCTGCGGAGCACTCGTCCCCCGGGCGAGATAGCGAGACGATAGGCGCCCAGACCGGCCGGGAGAACGACCGTTTCCCCGCGGGCGATCTGTTCCTCTCCGCCTTGCCACCAGAGCCGTGCGGTGCCGTTCACTACGCTCAGCGCCGCGAAGGACTCGCCGTCCGTAGTATCCTCGATCATCCCCTCGAGTGCCACGAGGGCGAAGTAGCGGCAGGCGGCCAGGAAGATCCGGGCGCCGTCTGGCGTGGCGACGCGAAGGGCCGGAGTCGTGCGGGGTGGTGGCTGGGGGAAGCGGATGGCCGCGATGGCCTTCTCGACGTGGAGCGGCCGGGGCCGTCCATCTGGGCCAACGCGGCCCCAGTCGTACAGGCGGTAGGTGATCTCGGAGCGTTGCTGGACCTCGTAGAGCAGGATCCCGGCGGTGATCGCGTGGACCGTCCCGGCCGGGACGAACACGGCGTCGCCAGCCCGGACCGGCAGCTCGGCGAGGCTGTCGGCAAGCGTGTTCTCTGCCACGCTCCGGGCTACGCGGGCGGCGTCCATCCCTTCGCGCAGGCCATAGATCAGGCGGCCGCCTGGCGGGGCATCTATGATGTACCACGCCTCGGTCTTGCCGCGGCTCCCGTTCTCGTGCACGCGGGCATAGGCGTCATCGGGATGGACCTGCACCGAGAGCGGCAGGCAGGCGTCGATAAACTTGATCAGGAGGGGGAAGCCGTCGGCGGCATCCTGTTCCGCGAGGACGCGTCGGCCGAGGATGGCAGGGCCATCGAGGCGGGCGGCCTCGTCGAGCGTGCGGCCGGCCAGGCCTCCGCTCGTGATCAGATTGGCCCCGAAGACCTCCCAGGACTCGCCGATGGCCCGGTCGGACGGACACGATTTGCCGAGGACGCTCGCCAGCCGTTTCCCCCCCCAGAGCACTTCGGCATAGCGGGGCGCGAGGCGCAGCGGCGCGGTGAAGCTCATGGTTCGAACCTCTCGCACGGGTGGTGCCAGACCTCTTCGGATGCCGGCGCAGTCGAATGCGCGGACCGATCAGGCTGTCTCGATCGCCTGGCGGAGCGCGGCGACGCTCTCCGGAATCCCCTGATCGGGATGCGCGCGTCCCTCGAATTCGATCGAGAGGTAACCGTCGAAGCCAGCCTCGCGGAGGAGGCGGATGATCCGACGGTAATCCAGGTCGGGTGTGTAGTAGAGCCCGCCGCCGATGTAGGTCTTCGCGTGGACGAGGATGGCGTACGGGGCGATGCGGGCGAGTTCGGCATAGGGATCGGGGCGGAAGTTGAAGTTGCCGGTATCGAGCGCCACCTGGAGCCAGGGCGAAGCGGTATCCTGCAGGATCCTCAGGACGCCGTCCGCGGTGCCGGTGAGCCCCCAGTGATTCTCCAGCGCCAGGGTCACGCCGCGGCGGCCCGCATAGTAACAGGCGATGCGGAAGGCCTCGACGGACCAGCGGAAGGCGTCGTCTGGCTGATAGCCTTCCAGCGGCGGCTCCTCACCGCCCGCCGCCATGAAGGCGGCAAAATCACGAATCGTCGCCCAGCGGCCGCCGAATGCCCGAACGATCGGGGCGCCGAGCTCGTGAGCCACGTCGATCCACCGGGCGAGAACATCGATCTGCTCTCGGCGCCGTGCCGGGTCAGGGGTCACGAAGTTGTGGTGGGCCGCGACCGCGACGATCTGGACGCCGTGGCGGGCGGCGGTCTGTTTGAGGACGTGGAGATCCGCAGGTTCGGTGCGGTCGATCTGCAGGCCAATGAGCTCGATGCCTGCCACCCCCAGGCGCGCGCAGGTCTCGATCATGTGGACCAGGGATGGACGCTCCGGTCCTTCCGGACCGGCCCCCAGGCGATGAAAGGAGTAGCTCGAGATGGCCAGCTGCATCGGCATCTCCCGGCGCGGGGGAACGGCGTGCTGTACTGTCGCGCCGCCCGTCGGGCTGATTATCGTGCGCCGCCGCGCTGGAGTCAACCAGCGCGGCCGCCGCGTGTCGCGGGCGTGTGCTCCGGAATCGGCTATAATGCGGAAACGACGGAGGTGAGAGGGAGAAAGGGCATGAGCAAGCCGCTTGATCCGCGGACCGGTCTCACCGTGGGCGTTCTCGGAACCGGACGGATGGCACACCTTCACCTGAGGGCACTGGCCGCGATCCAGCGGGATGGACTGGTCATTGATGGGAAAAGGTGGCCAGTCGCTCTGGCCGTGTACGGCCGCGATCGGGAGAAGGTCGCGGCGTGTGCGCGGGAGTACCAGACCGCGATCGCTACAACCGCTATGGACGAGCTCCTGGAGCGCCCTGATGTCCAGATCATTGACAACTGCCTGGTCAATGCCCTGCATTACGGGCCACTTCGACGGGCGATCCAGCACGGCAAGCACTGCTTCACCGATAAGCCGCTGACGATCGAGCTCTCCGAAGCGGAGGATCTGCTCGCGGCAGCCCGGGCGGCCGGTGTTCAGCATGGGATTGTCCAGAACATGCGCTTTCAGGCTGGCACCGCGCGGGCCCGGGAGCTGATCGAGGCGGGGGCGCTCGGGCGTGTGTTCCACGTGCGGGTTGTCTTCGGCTACTTTGTGCCGCCGCAGGTGACGAACCGCCCGGCCTGGTTCTACCAGAGGGAGCAGGCCGGCGGGGGAATCATCCACGATATGATGGCCCACTTCTTCGACCTCCTGCGCTTCATCCTCGGACCGATCGATCGCGTCTACGCGGAGACGCTGACCGCGTTCCCGGAGCGCCTGGACGCGGAGGGCCGCCGCTTCCCGGTCGAGGTCGAGGATGCGGCGGCGGTGGTCCTGCGCTTCCGCTCCGGCGCGCTGGGCGACATCTTCGCGAGCTGGGTGCGGCGCAAGCACGAGGAAGTGCCCTTCTTCGAAATCGATGGAGAGAAGGGAAGCGTGATCTGCAGTTTCAACGAACTGCGGTTCCAAGGGGCGGACCGGACGGCTGGCTTCCGCTATGACCCAACCCGCCGGCAGACCGGTTACGAGGAAGGGTGGGAGGTCATTCCCCTTCCAGAGGTCGATCCGTTCGAGGTCCAGCTCCGGAACTTCCTGACCGCGGTGATTACCGGGCGCCCGTGCAAGCCCGACTGGGAGGACGCGGTGACGACCCAGCGGCTGATCGAGGCGGCATACGAGTCGGCCCGGAGCGGGCGTGCCGTTGATACGCGGGCCCTGAACTGAGCGCGGCGGAACGGAGGGAACTGATGAGCGAGCGAGGGAGTTCGGACGGCGTGCATGCGCGGCGGATGATCGGCGTCTCGCTGGGGGCCCGGACAACCGCAGAGGCCGAGGCCGCCCTGCGTGAGATCGCCACGGTGGCGGATATCGTCGAGCTTCGCCTCGACTTCATGGTCGAGTACGATCTGCGGCGTCTGCTGCGCGATCGGCCCTGCCCGGTGATCGTGACCAACCGGCCAGAACGGGAAGGGGGGCGCTATCGCGGCCCGGAGACCGAACGGATCCGCCCGCTCCGTGCGGCGATCGATCTCGGTGCCGACTACGTCGATATCGAGCACGATGCGGTCGAGATGATTCCTGATCGCGGGCAGACGCGGCTGATCATTTCCTTCCACGACTTCAAGGCAATGCCTGCCCACCTCGCTGCGATCGCCGACGACCTGGTGAGGCGGGGGGCTGATATCGTCAAGGTCGTCGGCATGGCCCACCACCTCCGCGACAACCAGCCGGTCATTGAGGTGCTGGAGAAGGCGACACTCCCGACGATTGCCATTGCTATGGGGGAGGCCGGTCTGATCAGTCGGATCGTAGCTCTGCGCTATGATGCGTGCTTCCTCACCTATGCAACGCTTGGACGCGGCGAACGGGTGGCGCCGGGCCAGCTGCCGATCGTGGTGATGCGCGAGGTTTACCAGGCGGAGAAGATCGGGTCGCGAACGCGGGTCTTCGGCGTGCTGGGAAAGGCCTCGCCCCCGATTGAGCTTCTCGCGGCCCTTAATCGGACAACGCGCGCGGTGGGCGTGGATGGGGTCTGGGTTCCCCTGGTGATCAGCGGTGACGAGTCAGTTGAGGGCCTCGCCGGCGATCTCTGCCGCCTGGGCGTGGACGGCTGGATCGCCATTGAGCCCGAAAGGCGGTCGGACGGGGTGAGTGTCGCCGTCCGTGATCTCGAGGGAGGGCTCGCGAGGGCGCACGAATCCTCGCTGGCCGCGGCATTCGCCCGGGTGACCGGCCGCGCGGCGGCGCTCCCGGACTTTCCTGCGCGCTTCTAATCTGTCTCAGACCATGTTCCAACAGATCGGGCGTAAGATCGTTCCAGGGCCGGTTGGCCCGAGCGGTGACCGGTCTACTGGAAGAGGTGGTGACCCATGAGCCAGATTATCCAATGGGAACATCCCTCCCTAACCCGTCCGATCCTGATCACCGCCTTCGCCGGCTGGAATGACGCTGGTCGTAGCGCCACCATGGCTGTCGAGCATCTGGTCGAGACGTGGAAGGCGGCGAAGTTCGCCGAGATTGATCCGGACGAGTTTTTCGATTTCACCGCCTCTCGTCCGTGGGTGAAGCTGGACGAGAGCGGTCGCTCCGAACTCTCCTGGCCGAGCAATACCTTCTATGCCCACCGTGATCCGAGCGGCTCCCTTGACGCGGTCCTGCTCCTGGGCACAGAGCCCGGCCTGCGCTGGCAGGGCTTCGTGCGGGAGATCGTCGAGCTGGCCCGCTCGCTGGGGGTGAGCATGGCCGTCACCCTCGGTTCGCACCTGGCGCCGGTCTCTCACCGCGAGGAGACCCCGGTGAGCGGCTGGGCCTGGCCGCGCTCACTCCACCGGCGCCTCGGCGAGATCGACGTGAGCTCAATCACCTATTCGGGACCGACAGGCATCGTAACGGTCCTCGGAAAGGCGCTGGCTGACGCCAGGATACCGGTGGCGGCGCTCTGGGCGAGCGTGCCGGCCTACCTGGGACCGACGGCCAACCCGAAGGCGGCACTGGCGCTGGTACGGCGGCTCGACCGGGCGTTTGGTCTGGGGCTGGATCTCGGCCAGCTCGAGCGCACGAGTGAGCGATTCGAGCGAAGCGTCGAGGAGGCGGTCCAGCGCGTTCACGCGATGCCGGGCATCGCCCTCTACCAGGCTCAGCGCGGCGAGAAGCAGACGCCGCAGGCGAACGGCTCCGCGGCGAGCGCGGAAGACCCGTCGAGTTCGCCAGAGCTTCCCCCGGCTGATGAGGTCGTCCGGGCGGTCGAGGAGTTTCTTCGCCAGAAGCGCCAGAAGTAATCTCCACCTCCGCGGCCGGGCTCCGCGACCAGACCCGGCTGTGAGGAGAAGGACATGCAGGAGCCCTCCGGGCCCAGTCACGAACGCGCGGCACGGATCCAACGCCAGCTTGCCCTCCTGGCTGAGCTCCGCTGGGGGGCCGAGCGTGCGCAGGCGCTGGATGCGGAGCTGGCGGCAACAGCGGAGATGCTCGGCCGGCTGGAGGGGGTTCGCCTCGCCCCAGACGCGGCTGACCCCTTCCTCACCTCGGAATAGATAGGGAACGAGAGAGTGGAGGGGACGACAGACGGTGTGAGCGCGGATCTCCCCTATGAGCTCACCGCATCGGAGGCGCTGCGGGCGATTCGGCGGCGGACCCTGGGCGTTGTTGAGCTGGTGCGCGCCGTGCTCGACCGGATCGATGCGATCGAGCCGCAGGTCCGGGCCTGGGTGATGATTGACCGTGCTGGGGCGCTGGCTCGCGCCCGCGAGCTGGAGCGGCAGTTCGAGGACATGTCTGCCCGGCCGCTCTTTGGGATTCCGGTCGGGCTGAAGGATATCTACGATGCCCAGGGCTTACCGACCACGGCAGGGTTTGAGCCGTGGAAGGGGCGGGTGCCGCCCGCGGACGCGACCACGGTTGCGCGTCTGAGACAGGCCGGGGCGATCATCCTGGGGAAGACAGTAACCACCCAGTTCGCCTTCGCGGATCCTCCGGAGACCCGCAATCCATGGAACCCGGAGCGGACGCCGGGTGGTTCCAGCTCCGGCTCGGCGGCAGCGGTTGCCGCCCGCATGATCCCTCTCGCGCTTGGCTCGCAGACCGCTGGCTCGATCCTTCGCCCGGCTGCCTACTGTGGTGTCCTTGGCCTCAAGCCGACATACGGTCTGGTTAGTCGGCACGGCATTGTCCCACTGGCCTGGTCACTTGATCACCCGGGGCCGATCGCCCGGTCGGTGGAAGATCTCGCGCGCGCCCTTGGGGTCTTGGCCGGCGTGGATCCGTGCGACCCGGCGACGCGAGCGGCCCGTGTCGGTGACTACCTCGCCGCGGTACGCCATCCGGGTCCGCCGCCGGTCTGTCTGCGGCTCGATGACTTCTTCGCGGCGGCCGAACCGCCGGTGAGCAGTCAGGTATCGGATGCACTCGATCTCCTGGCCCGGCACGGCGCGGAGATTCGCCATGCTCGCCTGGTCACCGATCCACGCCTGGTCGCCGATGCCCAGCAGACGATCATGCAAGTCGAAGCGGCCGAGTTCCACGCCGCCCTGCACGCCGAGATGGCCGATCACTATGCGCCGCGCATGCGTGCGCTGGTTGAGACGGGTGCTTTGGTCCCGGCCACGCTCTATGTGCGCGCGCGGCGGGTTGGCCAGCGCTTTCGAGCGGAGATGCTGGCCCTCCTAACAGACGTCGACTGTCTGGTTCTGCCGACGGTCTCGAACCTGGCGCCGGATCGCTCGACCACCGGCGACCGGCGCTTCCAGGCGCCGTGGTCGCTGATCGGCTTCCCTGCTCTGACGATCCCGGTCGGACTGGTGGACGGTCTGCCGTGCGGCCTCCAGGTGGTCGCCGGCCCATGGCAGGAGGAGCGGCTTTTCCGAATCGCCCGGTGGATCGAGCGCGTGCTCCCGCCGCTCCCGACGCCCAGGTTGGGACTGCGCGGTGGGAGCGTGTCCATGCAATAATCGAAGGCACGCACGGCGTGGAGCCGCGGCCGCGCCTGCCCGGTCGTCGGTGTGCTCCGCGCCGCCTCTTGCCAGCAGGAGGCCGTCGACACCGGTGAGCACGACCCTGACCCTGATTCACGCCATCTCCAGCCACATCGAGTTGCACTATCAGGACCGTCCGCTGGTCCGGTACGTCTATGCCCCCGCGACGGAGGCGCGGGAGTCCCCGCGACCGTACTTCCATCCGCTGTTCACCCTGGCCGGCAATATGGTCACGATCTTCCGACCGCACGATCACCCCTGGCATCACGGCCTGGCGATGACCTGTGCCCACCTCTCCGGCCAGAACTTCTGGGGCGGTCCGACCTATGTCCGCGGCCGGGGCTACGTGCCACTGGAGAATAACGGTCAGATCGTTCACCAGGACTGGGAGACGCTTTCCAGTGATCACGGCGGCCTGCGGATGATCGAGCGGCTCACTTGGATCACCGCGGCCGGCGAGACGTGGCTGACGGAGCGGCGGAGCATCGCGGTGACGGTCATCGATCCGGCGGAGGGATACTGGGTCCTCGATCTCGCCTTCGCACTGACCAATGTCGCAGGAAGACGCCTCGAGTTTGGCTCGCCAACCACGGAAGGGCGCCCGATGGCCGGCTACGGTGGTCTGTTCTGGCGCGGCCCCCGCTCGTTCACCGGCGGCACGATCCTCGCGAGCGGCGGTCTAGAGGGCCCGGCGGTAATGGGACAGGCGGCGCCCTGGCTTGCCTTCATCGGTCGACACGATGGGTCGGGGGACACGTCGACGATCGTTTTCGCCGATCATCCGACCAATCCGCGCTACCCGACGAAGTGGTTTGTGCGGACGGAGCCGTACGCTTGTGCGAGCTGCTCATTCATGTTCGATGAGATTCTCCCACTGGAGCCGGGCGATCGCCTGGACCTACGCTATCGGGTCATCGTGGCAGATGGAGGATGGGCGCCGGAGCGCATCGAGGAGCGGATCCACGCGCATCCGGGCAATTGGGGAGGTCTCTAGTGAGCGAGCGGCAAAAGGTGATCCGGACGATTCACGTTGGTGTCGGTGGCCGTGGGATCTGGCCGATCGAGCTTCTGTCGGCCGATCCCCGCTTTGAGCCAGTTGCCCTGGTTGACGTGGTGCCGGAGCATCTGGCCCGAGCCCGTGCGATCAGCGGCCTTGGCGAAGGCGCCTGCTTCGACGATGTGGAGCGTGCCCTGGAGCGGGTCGAGGCGGACGCGCTGGTCATCTGTACTCCAACCAAGACCCATGCGCGCTTCTGTCGAGCCGGCTTCGCGGCGCGGAAGCACGTTCTGGTCGAGAAGGGCATGACGCTGGACTGGAACGAGGCACGGGCCTTGGTTCGAGAGGCGGCCGCAGCCGGGGTGTGCTTCTGCGTGAGCCAGAACTACCGCTACACTACCGAGGTGCGTACGGTCCGCCAGGCGCTCGCCTCGGGGCGGTATGGGACACCGCACCTGATCGATCTGATCCACCACCGTCATCGACCAGAGCCGCGCACGCTCGACTATCCGGGCGCAGTGGTCTGGGACATGTCCTGCCACCATTTCGACAATCTGGTGTTCCTCTTCGGTCCGGTGGCCCGGGCGACAGCAGTTACCCACAATGCACCATGGTCAGCGTACCAGTATGACGCGGGGGTGAGTGCCATTCTCGAGTTCGCAACCGGACCGGTCTGTACGTACGAGACGACCCACCAGGCGACGATCACCGATTATCGGTGGATGATCCAGAGCGAGCGCGGTGCTCTGCGGACGGCCGGAGGCGGGACTTGGGAGTGGGTGCCCCGGGGGGAGGTTCGCCAGTTCGCCCCGTCCGGACCGCCGGAGACGGTCGAGAGTGTGCCGCCCATGCGAAGCGAGCAGGGGGTTATTGACGACTGGTATCGATACATCAGCGAAGGGATCGAGCCAGGCATCAGCGGACGGCAGAACCTGGAAACGCTCGCCGTGTGTGAGATGGTGCTGCGCTCGGCCGCTCTGCGGCGGACAGTCGGAAGGGCCGAACTCGAGGATTAGGAGATGTGCCCTCGGGACACCATCGGTGCCCCCGGGCACGCCGGGCGGTAAAGTGTCAGCGGGGGAGGGGGCAACCAGACAGATGGGACAGGGGGAGCAGTCGAGGGCGGCTCCGTCGGAACCAGCGGATCCTGTCCGGCGTCCATCCAGCGAGTGGACCAGGGGCGTGCTCCGAGATCGTTTTCGGGGCTGCCTGCTGTGGGGTGCGGTAGGAGATGCGCTTGGACGTGCGGTGGAGGGCTGGGATCCCGCGCACATTCAGAGGCGGTTCGGGGCAGAGGGAGTCCGTGATTACGTATCCTGGCCCGGTCGGGGCGAGGGGCCGCGTGGGACCATCACCGATGATACTCAGTTGACGATGGAGGTGGCCCGGAGCCTCCTGGCCCACGGTGGACGCCTCGCCGTAGCCGATCTGGTCCGGCGCCTGATTGCCTGGCTTCCGGTCGGGCGTGGGCGGGGCGTGACGACCACCACCGCAGTCTTGGCCCTCCAGCGTGGAACGCCGTGGTGGCGCATCAGCCACGTTGTCGATTCGGCCGGCAACGGTGCAGCGATGCGAGCGGCGCCGGTTGGATTGATCCACGCTCTTGATGAGGAACCGGGCGCACTCGTCCAGGATGCGATCCTCTCGGCCCTGCCCACGCACACCCATCCGGTGGGCGTGGCCGGGGCGGTCGCTATCGCCGCGGGCGTGGCCTGGTGCGCACGCAGGGCGGGATCTGCCGCCCCTTTCGACCAGACCGACTTCTTACGGTTCGTTGACAGTGCCATCGCTGATCTGGAGCCGGAGCCGACCGCAGAACGCAAGCCGGGCGGCAAAGCCATTCGCCTGCGCGAGCGCATCGCCGAGCTTCCGCGCCTCCTGAGCGAGCCGGATCCCCGGGCGGTGTTCGCCTACACCTGGAACGGCGCTTTTGCCCTGGAGTCGGTCCCCGCAGCGCTGTACAGCTTCCTGCGATCCCCCGACGATCCGCGAGCGGTCATTCTGACCGCGGTGAACGCCGGACGCGATGCCGACTCGGTCGCCAGCATGGCGGGCAATCTGGCTGGCGCATGGTGTGGGGCGGAGCGCTTGGCCCGGGAGTGCCCTTCGTGGTGGGCGGAGCTGGAGTATCGAGAGGAGCTGATTCAGCTGGCCGACGGGCTGCTGGATCATGCGTGGCGCGTGGGATCGGGCCCGGGCAGGCCGTCACCGCGGGGATCCTCGGGCATCCCGTGAGGAGGAGCGCCCCCGGCTGCCTTCCGACGGTGCGGATGACACGTGTGTCCCGATGCAGGCAGATATTCCTCGCCGGCCCGAAGACGTTCTCGCTACTCCTGTGGGTACTCCTGCAGGGCCGCGTTGAAATGAAAAATCCCCGCGCCTGCCACAACTTGTCTGGCCGCGGGGTTGCGGTGGGCCATGCAGGACTCGAACCTGCAACCAGACGATTAAGAGTCGCCTGCTCTACCAGTTGAGCTAATGGCCCGGGCACAGAAAAACAGTCCTCGACGGACTGCTCTACATTTCAAAGTATAATCTGCGCACGGCAGCATGTCAAGCGCTCTGGCGAACTGCCCGACGACGTGCCGCTCCCCTCGCCGATCTGGACTGCTCCAGTCTGGCTCACAGGCCGAAGCGCGCATGAAGGAAGGCCTGGAGGAAGTAGACGAGGAAGGCCGCCGTCATCAGGCCCATAATCCAGTTTACCGACTTCCCCCGCGCCAGACGCAGAAAGCTGTACGTCACGAAGCCGACCCCGATCCCGTTGGTAATCGAGTAGGTGAGGGGCATGCCCGCCATCGTCAGGAGGGCCGGCAGGCCGACCTCAACGTCCGAGAAATCGATCCCCTCTCCCAGCGTCGTCATCATGAGGTAGCCGACGATGATCAGGGCCGGGGCCGTGGCCTCCTTCGGCACCATGCCCACGAGCGGGCTGAAGGGCAGGGCCAGGAGGAAGAGGATCCCCACGACCACTCCCACTAGCCCGGTCCGGCCGCCAACGCTGATGCCGGCCGCGGATTCGATGTAGGTGGTCGCCGATGAGGCACTGAAGATGCCGCCGACCGCCGCGGCGAGCGAGTCGATCAGGAGGGGCTGGTCAACGCGGTGGAACTCCCCGTCCTTCGACACGTAGCCGGCCTGCTCGCCAACGCCCAGGAGCGTGCCGACCGTGTCGAAGAAGTCGGACAGGAGGAGCGAAAGGATCACCAGGACCGCGCTGACCGGCCCGAGCTTGAGAAACACGCCCAGCGGGTCGAACCGTCCGATCAGCGAGAGGTCCGGGCCGCTGATGATCGAACGAGGCAGGACAGCCACGCCGGGCGTGGTGAAGGCGGTGAGACCCGATGCGTAGTTGAGGAGGGTGGCGACGGCGGTCGCGGCAAGGATGCCGAGGAGAAGCGCCGCCCGAACGCCCCGGACAAAGAGGAAGGTCGTCAATGCCAGGCCCACGACCGCGACGAAGACTGGCGTGCCGGTGAGGTCACCGAGGGTGAGCGGGACGCCCGCTGGCCCTGGCTTGACGAATCCGGCCTGGTAGAGCCCAATAAAGAGGATAAACCAACCAATCCCAACCCCGATCGCACGCTTCAGGGCGAGCGGCACTGCCTGGAACACGGCCTCCCGCACACCGGTGATCACCAAGATCGTAATGACGGCGCCCTCGAGAAAGATGGCCCCCATCGCTGCCGGCCAGGAGAGCCCGAGCGTCGCAACAAGCTGGTAGGCCACGACAGCGTTCAATCCCATCCCCGGCGCCAGCGCGAAGGCCTTGTTGCTGTACAGCCCCATGAGAATCGTCATCAGCGCGGCGACGAGGCAGGTTGACGTCATGACCGCGGCAAATGGCAGTCCCCTGCCTTCGAGGCCCTGGACACCAACGAAGCCCAGGATGCTCGGATTGACGAAGATGATGTACGCCATGACGAGAAAGGTCGTGATGCCCGCGAGAATCTCGGTAGCGACCTGCTTCCGCGGGACTTCCAGGTTCCAGAACCGGATGACCTCCGATCCGGCTGAGAGCGGTGCTTCCGCCGGTGCGCCCGCCAGCTCCACGATTCCCTCCCTACTCCGCGCCGTCCGCTTGCTCCGGACAGACAGTACGTACCCCCGCGGGATGCGATCCCGGGACGTCCCCCGCATCCGGGGATCCGTTCGAACGATCTGACGCGGAACGGCACTATATCATGCCAGTCGCATCCCGAGCAAGGCGGCGGCAGCCCCGGATGGGTCGGCCGCGCTGATCCCGGCAAGGTGGCGGCGCGTGCCTACAGCCCCTGACGGCAGTTCGCGGGAAAGACACCGGACGCTATAATTGGCCGCACGGTCGATCGACTCGTGTCGGGAGAATGCATGAAGATTACGAACGTTCGCTGTTTTCGGGTCGCCGGGCCGGCCGAGATTCCGCCGAACGAGGAGCGACAGATCGGCATGCTCGACATCTACCCCGAGTTCGCGGCCCGGTCGGTTCCGCAGACCCCGACGACGCGTCTGGAGGCAGTCTACGTCGAGATCGACACCGACGAGGGCGTGCGCGGGCTGTTTGGCCCGATCTTCTCGGAGACGGCGGTTATCATTCGGCGGCGGCTCGCACCGCTTCTCCTGGGGCAGGATCCGCTGGCCTCCGAGCGGCTCTGGGATATCCTCTATCGCCAGGATCGGCATGCCCGCAAGGGCTACGCGATGATGGCGATCAGTGCGGTCGACTGCGCGCTCTGGGACCTCCGGGGCAAGGCTCTTGGCCTGCCGGTTTATCGCCTCCTCGGTGGTCCGACCCGGGACCGGGTCGACTGCTATGCGTCAATGCTCGGCTATTCACTGGAGCCGGAGCGGGTGTGCGAACGGGCCCGCATGGTGGCCGACCAGGGCTTCCGGGCGCAGAAGTGGTTTTTCCGCTACGGTCCGGGCGACGGCATCGCCGGTATGGAAAAGAATATCGCGCTGGTCCGCACGGTTCGTGCGGCGGTCGGACCATCCGTCGAGATCATGTTCGACTGCTGGATGGGCTGGGATGCGACGTATGCGATCCGCGTGCTTGATCGGATCGCTGACCTGCAGCCGCGCTGGCTCGAAGAGCCGGTCCCGGCGGATCGGCTCCATGATCTTGCGCTGATCCGGCGGACCAGCCGCGTCCCGATCGCGGCCGGCGAGCACGAGTATACCCGCTGGGGGTTCCTCCAGCTTCTGCAGGCGCAGGCTGTCGATGTGATCCAGGCCGATCCGGACTGGTGCGGCGGCATTTCCGAGCTGGTGAAGATCTGTGCCCTGGCGTCGGCGTTTGGCTGCCCGGTCGTTCCCCACGGTCATTCCATTCACGCTGCGGTCCACGTGATCGCCGCCCAGTCGCCCGCGACCTGCCCCATGGCCGAGTTCTTGCTCCGCGCTCAGCCAGCGAAGCAATACTTCCATACGCAGTATCTCGCGCCCGACAAAGGATCGATCGCTCTCCCGACCGGGCCCGGCCTGGGCATCGAGCTTGACGAACGGCGAATCGATGCCCGCGTGGAGGTGATCTAATCTCCACGCAGCGCGGGCTATCCACGCCGTGGATAGCCCGATTGGGGAGGCCTGTTTGGCAGGCGCGGAGGTCGTCCGGTGCGGTACGATAGTCGGCAATCAAAAATAGAAAAAGGATTGTCGCCCGGCGATAATCTACCGTAGAATAGTCACTGCCGTTCCGTCCCTCGTTTGGCAGAGAGGCCAGGCTCGTGAGAAGGCTGTTCGCGGTCCTCGTCGCGCTGGCGCTGGTTATGCCAGCTCTACCGGCAGCCGCCAGTAATGAGCTGCAGGTGACGGTGCGTCCTGGGTTTGACGGCATGGTGCGCCCCGGGAGCTGGGCACCGATTGATATCCTCCTGGCCAATGCCGGTCCGAATCTCTCCGGGAGCGTTGAAATCTCGGTGCTCGGTCGCCCGGCCAGCCAGGGGAGCATCGGACCCGAACAGAGCCTGGACTACTCCGTGCCAGTCACGCTCCCCCAGCATTCCAGCAAGCATTTTTCCACGGCCGTTTATGTCCCCCCCTTCTTTGATCGTCTCCAGGTGCGCCTGATCTCCCGGGGGGCGGTGATCTATCAGCAGAGCGTCCCGCTGCAGCGCCTCGACCCGACCCAGATCGTCTGTGGAACCCTCTCGACTGACCAGACAGCCTTCGACTCCCTGAACGGATTGAGCATCGGAGATGTCCAGCGTCAGCCCCGCATCGTGCACCTGGACCTGCCGGATCTCCCCACTAACCCCCAGCTCTTGAGCTCCCTGGACTGCCTCATCATCAGTGATTATGCGACGCGCGGTCTAAGCCCCCTTCAACAGAGCGCCCTGACCTCGTGGGTGAACGATGGGGGCATCCTGACAATTGGCACCGGGCCGAACGGTGCAAGTACTCTCGACGGCCTTCCCCCCGCGCTACTCCCGGCCCGCCTGGATGGTACGGCACCCCTGCGGTCGCTGAGCGGCCTGGCCAGCTACGTGGGGGTTCCCAATGAGCCCGGCGGCCCCTGGCTGGCGGGTAACCTGAAGGTGACCGATGGAGTAGTGGTGGCGGCTGATGAGAGCCAGCCTGTGCTTGTTGTCGGGAAGCGCGGACGTGGGGCCGTCTTCATGCTCGCCCTGTCCCTTACCCAGAGACCCCTTCGGGGATGGAATGGTATGGATCGGCTGTGGGCTTCTATCCTCTCCTACAGCCGGGTGCCGGAGTCGACCTTCGCGTCCTACTTCCGCCAGGAGGTCGGCTGGGGCCGCCTGCCGCGCGAGGTGCTGATCCGCAGTGCGAGCGCATCGAGCCCGGAGACGCGGCGCCTGCTCCTGGGCCTGATTCTGTTCGCCCTGGTCGCGGGACCGGTGAACTATCTTGTCCTGTCGCGCCTGAAGCGGCGGGAGCTGGCCCTGGTGACGGTGCCGGTGCTGGCCGGGCTGGCAACGGCCGGAGCACTCGCGTACGCCAACCGGTACCGACAGGGTGATGTGATTGTTAACCAGGTCTCGATTATTCAAAGCTGGGACGGCAGCGGGACCGGTCTCCTGCACAGCTTCGTCGGCGTCTTTGGTCTTCATCCCCAGCGCTACCAGCTCAACGTCCCGGCGAACAGCCTGGTCGCGAGCCCAGCGCTCTCGTATGGTCTGCGCGGTCAGTATGATCGCCTCGCGTCGGTTCCCCGGGTGGTCGGGGGCGGTCAGCCCCAGATCCAGGGAATCCAGCTGGAGCCGGGCGCCCTGGCCAGCTTCACCCTCGATGGTCACGCGCGCGACCCGGGCAGTGTGCGCTCCGGCCTTGTCCTCGAGGGCGACCATATCGCCGGGCGGGTGACGAATAACTTGTCTTTCACCCTGTACGATGCGGCAATCGTCGCGGGTGGATCGGTGCAGCGGATTGGCGATCTGCGGCCCGGCGGGAGCGCAGGGGTTAACCTGCGCCTGGGCGGCGGCTCGCCGGTGGGCTCCCAGGACGATTCTCTCGTGGTGAGTCGGCTCTTCCCCGGCCAGGTCCGGAATGCGCGCGGTCCACACGATCCGAAGTTTGACATCCTGAGCGCGGCCCTCAACCCGTGGCAGAGTTATGGCGGGCACATCGAGCTGAGCAGTCTGAGCTTGATCGGCTGGATCGATGACGCGGTCGATCCCGCGTCCGATCCGGAGACCGGCAAGCCGGCGCACCAGTACACCCTCTACGTGACGAGCCTGCCGCTCCAGATGCCAGCGGGGATGCAGGTCATCCCCGAGGTGCTGCTCGATCGCCAGGATCTTACCTCCAACTACAACGCGCGGATTGATTCGAGTGGCATCCAGGTCAATGCAGGCGACAGCGTGGGCTTCCAGTACACGAGCCCGGTCGATCCGTCGCGCTTCAGCGTGCGCTCGCTCACCCTCGTTACCGCGACGACGTCCCCGGTGAGCGGCGCGCTCCAGGTCTATGATTGGCGGACCGCCAGCTGGGATGATGTGCCTTTCGCGGTGGGGAACCTGGCGATTCCGAATCCCGACCGCTTCTTCTCGGCGACCGGCCTCGTACGCCTGCGGTTCCAGAACCGCGCGACTGCGGCACCGGGCACGGCGCCGGTGAAGTTCACCCGCTTCCAGCTCCTGATCGGGGGGGTCGGGCGGTGAATGCGGAGACCAGGCGGGCGATCGAGCTGCGCGGGGTGGCGCTTCACCAGGGGGGACGATCCCTTCTGCGCTCCATCGATCTGACAGTAGAAGAGGGGCAGGCCTGTGCGGTCGTCGGATCGAACGGGAGCGGGAAATCGGCCCTGTTGCGAATCGTTGCCACGCTCTGTCGACCGACCGCGGGCCGCGTACGGGTCGGCGGGTGGGATGCGCTCGCCTACCCGGAGCGGGTCCGCCCGATGATCGGTTATGTACCGGATGAACCAGGGCTGGCCGAGCGGCTGACACCCATGGAGCACCTGCTGATGGTCGCGGCCCAGCGGGGCCTTGGGAGGGCTGATCGCCGCGCCGCGGCGGAATCGATGCTCGACCTGGTCGACCTGGTGGAGCAACGGCAGTCTCCGGTTGAAATGCTTTCCCGCGGGCAGCGTCGGCGTCTGGCGATTGCCCTGGCGCTGGTTCACGATCCCCCAATCGTCCTGCTTGACGAGCCGCTGGCAGAAGTGGATGAAGTTGGTCGAAGCGAGTTGATCTCGGTGCTGGTAGAGTTGCGCGCTATGGGGAAGACCCTCCTGCTGGCGAGCCAGGCGCAGAGCGACATCGCTGAGGTGGCGGATGTCGTGGTGCCGCTGGTGGATGGTTCGCTGGAGCCCGCGGCGGTCCGCGCCGCGACGAGCTTTACCTGGATCGAGGTCCTGGGCGATCCAATCGTGGCGGTTCGCCGACTGCGCGAGCGGCCGGGTATCGACGATGTCCGCCACGAGGGGAACTTCATCACCTTTCGGGGACCGGTCGCGCCAGAGCAGCGCGCCGAGGTAGCGGAGTGGTTGGTCGCGCAGGGGATCCACCTTTCTGGCCTGGGCATCACCGGGACCCCGGCCGGGGGAGACCGTCCGTGAGAACCCTGGCGCTGATTCGCTGGGAGCTCGTCCAGGCCGCACGGGCGGCGGCACCGCATGTGGCGCTCACCCTGGCCGGCCTGGCCTCCACCGGCCTCGTCGCCGGCGGGGTGTTCCTCCTTGATCTCTGGTCGCCGTTTCCCGCCACCGTGAATGCGGTGACCACAGTGGTGTGGACATCGAGTAGCACCGCGCCAGCGCTATCCTCGGTGATTGGTGAGCACCGCGGTGGGGTAGCCTATTTCGTTCTGCTGGTGTGGTTCACGATCATTGCCGTGATCGTCGGCCCAGCGCTCACGGCTGGCGCGCTGGTGCGAGACCGTCAGAGCGGGCGGCTGGACCGCCTGCTGGCTGATGCCAGTCGCTCGGATGCGGTCGTGCTAGCCAAGCTGTGCGCCGGTCTGGTTCCGCTCCTGCTCGTCCTGGCTGGCGGCTCGCCCTCGCTCTCCTTTGCCTGGCTGGTCGGCGGGCTTGCGAGCCAGGAGGCAGTCGCGGGAGGCCTGGTCCTCCTGGCGACGATTGTTCTCATCGTCGCAGTAGCGCTGGTCTGCTCGGCGGCGGCGACGACCGAAGTCGCGGCGCTGGTCAGCAGCTATCTCGTCCTTGGAACGATACTGGTCGGTCCGCTGGTGGGAGGCGCCGCGCTCGTGCTCGCCGGTCTGCGCGCACCCGCGAGTGCGCTCCTGGCGGTGGACCCGCTGGTGGCACTCCTGTCCGCTCAATCGCGGCTGGCGAGTGGCCTCGCCGGCACGGTGCTCGCGGATCTCCTATCTCCGCGCCAGGCTCTGGCAATAGGCAAGACAACCGCTCCCATGTGGGCGGCTGATGTCCTGCTCTACCTGGTTGTGGCGTCAGTCCTGGTGTGGCTGGCCAGCGTCATTGTCGAGCCGCTGCATCCAGTGAAGACGTGGCGGCTGCGGCGATCGGATGGGGAGGGGCGATGAGGATGCGGATGCGGTCGCGGGCTGATCCGCGGCGGCAGCTCCGGGCGAGCGTGATCGAGTTCGCGCTGGCGCGGCGCCGGGCGGAGGCAGTCGCCTTCGGCATGCGGGGCTTGACGGTCGGTGCGCTCCTGGCGGCCAGTGCTGGGCTTGCAGCCCAACTGCTCGGGCTGGGAGCCGGCCCCGGTCTGGCTGGCTCGCTAATCCTCGTGGCGCTGGTCGCCGCGGCAGTGGTCGGATGGCTCCAGCCAGCTCCGGATCTCCGGGTGGCGCTGGAGATTGACCGTCGGCTCGGCCTGGGCGAGCGCGTGACGACGGCGCTGGAGTTGGCCGCGCGCAGCGCGATCTCCCCCCTGGCTGAGCAGCAGGTGGCCGACGCAGTCGCGCACCTGCGGGGGTTTCGACCATCTCTGGTGTACCCACTGCAGGTCTCGCGGCGGTCTCTGGCCCTGGCGGCTGGCGCACTGGTGCTTGCCGCCCTCCCCTGGGTCATCCCGTGGTCGTCCGTTCCCGGGCTGCGGACCCCATCCTCACAGGTGGCCCAGGTGACCCGCGCCGAGGCAGAGCGTCTGGAGAGCGTGGCGAATCAGCTGAATAGCGCCCCGACTACACTCGATCTGACTACCCGCCAGGAGGTGGCGGACCGTCTCCGCCAGGCGGCTGCGGACCTGCGCCGCGACAGCGGCCAGGCCGCACGCGCCTCGAATGACCTGGTTCGTGCGGATCAGGCGATCGCGGCGCTGTCGCCCCAGACCGGCGAGGATGCATCGCTGACCCTTGCTCGCATCTCGGATGCCTTCAACAATGCCGCTACGACCCGCACGGTCTCCGCGGCACTCGACCAGCAGGATCCAGCCGGAGCCGCCGCCGCGATGAGTCGGATTGCTAGCCAGTTGGGCAGCCTGACGCCGGAACAGCGGAATGAGCTGGCCAGTGCGCTCCAGGCGGCGAGTAACGCAGCACGCGGGTCGGATACCGCGGCGGCCCAGGAGCTGCAGCAGGCGGCCGGCGCGGTGCGCACAGGGGACTCCTCGGGTGTGGAGAAGGCGGCAGAGGCCATTCGGCAGCTCGGCCAGGCAGCCCAGGCCCAGCGCGATGTGGCTCAGGCGCGATCGGAGGTCCAGGCAAGCCAGCAGGCGATCTCTCAGGCCGCGCAGGCGGCGGCGCCGCAGCTCAGCACGCTGCTCTCCTCGTCCGACCCAGCCGCCGGCAGTGGCACCTCCTCTTCCCAGGGCCAGAGTTCGGACACCGGCCAGGCCGGTGGATCGGGGCAATCTGACCAGGGAAGCCAGCAGGGGGGGCAGCAGGGCGGCGGCATCGGCACCGGTAGCGCCGACCACCTGGGTAACCCGCACGACCTCGAGGGGCTAGCCCAGCGGGAGGTCACCGTGCCGACCGATCAACTGCCTGATTCCGGGACGGTCGGGCTGTCGGACCAGCTCCAGACCGGCGCCGGCGGGACCGCCCGGGTCGATTACCGTGCGGTCCTACCGACCTATCGACAGCAGGCGCTCCAGGCCATTGATGGAAACATGGTGCCGACGGATCTCAAGCAGGTCGTCAAACAGTATTTCGATTCGCTTGCCGCGCCCTGATCGCTGATCGGGACCGGCCTGCCGATGGTATCTCCAGGACTGTCCCCGGACGTTCTCCGCGTGCCGCGGAACGGGACTGACCGCGCGAAGATAAGGGGCAATGAACGAGGATCTGGATCTGACGCCGGATGAGTTCCGCGCGCGAGCGCGGGAGATCGAAGAGGCGCTGGCCGCGGTTATCGTCGGGCAGCAGGAGGTTGTTCGGGGGGTTCTGATCGCGGTGCTCGCTGGTGGGCACGTTCTGCTCGAGGGGGCACCTGGCCTCGGGAAGACCATGCTCGTGCGCACGCTCGGTGAGGTCCTCCGGCTGGACTTCAGCCGAATCCAGTTCACGCCGGACCTGATGCCTGCCGATATCACCGGCACCACCATCATCGTCGAGGATGCGGCGGGGCACAAGACATTCCAGTTCCAGCCGGGGCCCATCTTCGCCCATCTCGTCCTCGCTGATGAGGTGAACCGGGCGACGCCGAAGACCCAGGCCGCTCTCCTGGAAGCGATGCAGGAGCACCGGGTAACGGTCGCACGGGTGAGCTACCCATTGCCGGAACCCTTCCTCGTCCTGGCCACCCAGAATCCGATCGAGATGGAGGGAACCTATCCCCTCCCGGAGGCGCAGCTCGACCGCTTCTTCTTCAAGCTCACCGTCCGCTATCCATCGCTCGATGATCTGGTGGATATCGCCGCACGGACCACTGGCGCGCCGGCGCCAGTGGTCTCGCCGGTCGCCGACGGGCCGATGGTGCTCCGCATGACGGCGCTTGCCCGTGAACTGCCGGTCGCGACGCCGGTCCTGCGGTACGCCGCGCACATTGTCCAGAACAGCCACCCCGATGCGCCGGACAGCCCGCCGGCCGTGCGCCGGTTCGTACGCTATGGAGCCAGTCCGCGAGGGGTGCAGGCGCTGGTGCTGGCGGGGAAGATCCGTGCCCTGCTGGAAGGTCGGCTGAACGTAGCCTTCGCTGATGTGCGGGCAGCGGCTCACCCGGCCCTCCGACACCGGATTATTCTCAACTTTGAGGCCGATGCCGAGGGGGTCAGCTCTGATCAGATCATCGATGCGATCCTGGCGGCAACCCCGGAGGTGTAAGGCGAAGGTGGTGCACCGATGCGGGAAATGCGGAGCGGGCTGGACATCCCGGGGAAAGGACGATGACAGCGTCTGAGGTGCTGGCCCTTTCCCCCGCGCTCGAGCGCCGACTGGAGCGGCTGACGCTGGTAAGTCGGCGCCGCCTGGCGCGGGACGGACAGGGGGAGCGGCGCAGCGCGCTGCGGGGAAGCTCGCTCCAGTTCGTGGATTTTCGAGCGTACGCGCCCGGTGACGACCTGCGGCAGATCGACTGGAGTGTCTACGGACGGACTGACGAGCTGTTCGTTCGGCTCTACGAGGCCGAGCAGATCCTGACCGTGCACCTGTTGATCGATGTGAGCCGCTCCATGGAGTGGGGAACGCCGAGCAAGCGGCGAAAGGCACTCGAGATCGCCGGCGCCCTGTCCTGCGTTGCCCTGGGGGGATATGATCGCC
>DATGMJ010000213.1:0-5383 GCA_035293685.1 Chloroflexota bacterium
TGGGTGTTGATTCGTGACCCCGAGGGGAAGTTCGATCCCCAAGCGTTGCTCTGGACCGATCCGACCGTGGCACCCCAGCAGGCCGTCGAGTGGTTCGTCTTGCGCTGGCGCCTGGATATCACTTTTCATGAAGCGCGCACCTCGCTGGGGATCGAAACGCAACGCCAATAGTCGGACGTGGCGATCGCGCGCACGACGCCCGCACTCTTGGGATCCTTCTGGCCACTTCCCCTGGTCGCCGACCAACTGGGGCATCCGGGTGCCTTTCCCACGCGCAACGCCGCTTGGTACGACAAAGCGGTGCCCACCTTTTGCCGATGCTCTCGCTCTGGTGCATCAACATTTCTGGCGCGGTGTCTTTTCCGAGACGGCCGACTCCCAAAACCGACAGGGTCAAAATCCCGCGCGTGGTGTTTGGACGCTTCGCCACCACGCTGGCCTATGCAGCCTGACCGACTGTTAAAACGGATAAAGTCTAGCTTCGGACATGTCGTTTCATACTTTCATGATAAATTCTATATATAATATTTGCCAGCGTAGCCTAAAACTATCACTGCTCCTCGTGATGCCCTTCAGGAGTGCGGGCACCTTTGCCCAGCGGACGAGCTTGCCGCGTCCAACGGTCGCAAGCCTCTTTCCCCACCTGGTGCTCGGCTCGCTACTCAGCTTCACTGACGCCTGGCCAAAGATCTCCCGGTGCTGGTGCCGCAGCAGCGATGCTGAACGAGCAAGGTCGGCCGCGCCGGATCGGCCCCCCGGCCGATTCCTGCGCGGGTGCTACAATAAGGAACAGGGGACAGTCCGGTGAACTCGGTGCAGGAGTGAGGATGAGCGCGGACGTTTCGACGGTCGCTGACGCTCGGCAGCCGCCGGCCACGGGGCTGACCTACGAGGAGTTTCTCGCCTGGTGCGACGAGGATACCTGGGCCGAATGGGTCGACGGAGCCGTGCAGATGGTTTCCCCTGCGTCAAAGCGTCACGCCGAACTGGCGACGTTCTTGATTCGAGTCCTGGGCGGCTGGGCCGAAGCGTGGGATCTCGGCGTCGTGCTGGGCGCGCCATTCCAGATGCGCCTGCCCGAGCCCTTGAAGCGCGGACGCGAGCCCGACATCCTCTTCATTCGCACTGCGCACCTGGACCGCCTTCGGACGACCTACCTGGACGGGCCGGCCGACCTCGTCGTCGAGATCGTCTCGCCGGAGAGCATTGGTCGGGATCGCGGCGAGAAGTTCGTCGAGTACGAGCAAGCGGGGGTGGAGGAATACTGGCTGATCGATCCAGATCGCGCGCAGGCGGAGTTCTACCAGCTCGGGCCGGATGGCCGGTACCGTCTCGTCTTTGGCGGGGACCGCGGCGAGTACCGCAGCCGCGTCCTCTCCGACCTTCGCCTCACGGTCGAGCAGCTCTGGCAGGACCCGCTCCCCAAAGTCGCGAGCGTTCTGAAGGATCTGGGCCTCGGCGTCGGGTGAGCATCCACCCCGCGCCGACCGCACCACGTGCCCGATGGCTTACGTGACGATGAGGGTGGTGCGGAGGAGTAGGTGGTCGCCGAACTGGTAGCCGCTGCCCCGTATCGGGCGCGTACATTCCGACCTCGATCCGATATCCGATGCGGACCGGCCGGCACATTCGTCCCGAGTCTGAGCGTGTGAGGGTCGGCGATCACCTCGCCGCTGTCCCAGACCGACGTCGGGTACCGGCCGTCGTCCGGCGGTGCATCGCTCTGAGCCTGGATCTTTTCGCCGGAACCCAGCCGGTGCATGAAGTAAGTCATGCGATGGCCAGCCGCGCGCGGTCCAGTGGAGCGTGACGACGAGGCGCTCGCCGGGCGCGATTCTGGTGCGATCCAGCCCGTAGCCGAGGAAGCCGATCTGATCGGCGAGACGGGCCTGCTGTGGAATCTCTGGCGTTGGCGTCGGCGCTACCCGTCCGTGCACCTTGATCGGGCCGAGGCGGACTCGCCCGCCGGCGTCTCGTCCCTGGCGATCAAAGGCAGTCAGACGCGTCAGGCTCTCCCGCTCGTCGACGCCCACGTCGAGCCAGTCGGCTCCAGTCTCTGCCGTGGGATCGATCACCACGTCGAAGGTCGTGGTCCCGCGCGTGCCCGGGGGCCAGGCGCCGGGCGCGAGAGCACGATCGTCGGTCTGTCCACGGCGCTGGCCGCGCGCGTCGACGAGCGGGTTGAAGACGGCGAGCTCGCGCGGATCGGTGGCGAGCAGCCGCCAGGACCGGCGGATAGTGAGCGCGCCGCCGGCGGTCGCATCGCGCGGCAGGTCGAACCCGATCACCTGCAGGTCGTTTCCGAAGCGAACCAGAACCTGCCGTTCCGGGACCAGCACGGTGCCGACCGGGAGGCGATAGAGCTCGATTGGCTGCCCGTCCGGCATCGTCGCGATTGGCTGCCCAGCCTGTGTGGGAAAGAAGCGCTGGCGCAGCGACGTTGGCGGCAGATCCCGCGTCGCGAAGACGTGGGTCGCAGGCTGGCCATCAGGCGGCAGGATCAGGGAGCGCGTGCCGTCGAACAGACGGAGATGGGGCGCGACGGGATCGCCGTCGCGGAGATAGCACTGGAGCGGCTGGTCGGCGTCGCCCGCCGCGACGGAGAGAGGGACGTTCGTTTCAGCTGTGAGACGGCGCGCCGTCTCGATCGCGATCCAGCGGTCGGCGTTGAAGAGCGAGGAGACGTCGGGCGTAGTCGCCCAGAGCCGGCAGTAATCGTCGTCGGTGAAAACGCCTCCCGCGAGCGTGGCGACGGCGATCGGGAGGACCGGCAGGCCCCGGAGCGCATCGTTGACTCGCATCCCACGCGTTCCAGGCTTCTGCCGCGCCAAGCGCAGGAAGCACGAAGAGTCCCGGCGCGAGGCCGCTGATTCGGAGGTTGTTCGGGACCTGCTTATCCGTCAGCACGCTTGGCACGAGCAGGACGACGAGCCAGATGAGCAGCAGGGCGTACGGTGGGCGGCGACGCCGCCGAATCGCGAGCGCCAGCCCGGCCGCCAGGAAGAGCGACGACAGGGGAGCGAAAAACCCGCTATCGGAACGGGTCTCCGAAGGGGGTGGCAGGAGAGGGATTCGAACCCCCGACCAAGGGCTTATGAGTCCCCTGCTCTACCGCTGAGCTATCCTGCCCCAACGCTAGCTCGTGCCGCTACCTGATTATACCATCGTCTCCCGGCTCGCGTAAAGCGCCGGGCCCGCGACCGCATATCCGATCCGACTTGACGATCCCAGTACCGGATGAGCATCATGAGGCCGCCATGGACAGCTACGGGTCGCCCGCCCGCGCTCCTTCTTCCCGGACCATCCTCCCGCGTTCGAGCCGTCTGGTGGGCTCGCCGAGCACGGGAGGACAGCGCGCGCGCCCGGGCCGGACCCGGCTTGTCACTTCAGGAGGGGAGGAATCAGCTTGGCCGGACGAGTTCAGGGGAAGGTCGTTATCGTGACCGGCGCCGGCACCGGGATCGGGCGAGCGGCCGCCATCTTCCTCGCCCGTGAGGGCGCCAGCGTGGTGGTTGCGAACCGGAACGAGGCAAACGGTGCGGAGACGGTGCGGCGCATCCGCGAGGCGGGCGGTGAGGCACTTTTCTGCCAGACCGATGTTCGACGCGAGGCCGACTGCCGCCAGGCAGTCGAGCTGGCCGTCAGCCACTATGGCGCACTCCACGGCCTTGTCAACAACGCGGGCATCTTCCCGCGCGCCACGCTGACCGAGACAACCGAGGCCTTCTGGGATGATCTGCTCGCAACCAACCTGAAGGGCCCGTTCTTCATGTGTAAGTACGCCATCCCGGCGATGATCACGGCCGGCGGCGGGAGCGTGGTCAACGTCGGCTCAATCCACGGCCTGGGCGGGGCACCCAACCTGTTCGCCTACGCGACCGCCAAGGGCGGCCTGCTCGCCATGACCCGCAACCTGGCCCGCGCCTACGCCCGCGATCAGGTTCGGGTAAACTATCTCATCCCCGGCTGGGTCGCCAGCGAGGGCGAGATCGCCCTTCGGACGAGCGAAGGGCACGATCTGGCCTGGCTCGAGGCGGCGGGACGCAACCTCCCCATGGGGCGTCTTCAGACGCCAGAGGACTCGGCCCACGCGATCGTTTACCTGATCTCGGACGAGTCGGCACAGGTCACCGGGACTATCCTCAACGTGGACGGCGGGGCATCGGTCTTCGGCGCCCGGGTGCTGTGAGCACACGGAGGGCAGGCGTGGGAGACCGATCAGCCTGGGATATGCTCCTCTTCGTCGGGACCTTTACCGCCCTCCCACCGCATCCGCGCGGTCGGGCTCAGGGCATCGATGTCTTTCAGCTGGATCTCTCGACCGGCACCCTGCTGCGCGTACGTACGGTGATGGGTGTCCCTAATCCGTCCTTCCTGGCACTCCACCCAAGTCGCCGGTTCCTTTACGCCGTCAATGCTGTCCCGGAGATCGATGACCACGATGGGGGCGCCCTCAGCGCCTTCGCGATTGACTGGTCGGCCGGCGACCTGATCTTCCTCAATCGCCAGTCCACCCGCGGGGCAGGCCCCTGCCACGTCAGCGTGGATCAATCCGGGCAGTTCGCCTTCGCCGCCAACTACGGCGGCGGGAGCGTGGCAGTCTTCCCGATCCGGGATGACGGACGACTTGATCCCGCGTCCGATTTCATCCAGCACACCGGGGCGAGCGTGGACCCGGAGCGCCAGCGCGGCCCCCATGCCCACTCGATCAACCTCACGCCAGACGGGCGTTTTGCACTGGTCGCTGATCTCGGGATCGATCGCCTGCTCGTATACCGGATCGACCGGGAACGTGGGCGGCTTATTCCCAATGACCCACCGTTTATCAGCGTGAGCCCGGGATCCGGGCCCCGCCACCTCGATTTCCACCCAACTGGGCTCTATCTTTACCTTATCAATGAGATCGGCTCGACCGTTACCGTACTGGCGTACGACGGAGATCGGGGAACGGCGCGGGAGGTCCAGACGATCTCGACCCTGCCGGAGGGGTTCAGCGGGCCGAACACCTGTGCCGACATCCACGTCCATCCTTCGGGTCGGTTCGTCTACGGCTCCAACCGCGGGCACGACAGCATCGTCATCTACGCGGTGGACAAGGCAACTGGTCGACTCGCCCAGATCGGCCACCAGCCAACTCTGGGGCGCACGCCCCGCAACTTCCTGATCACCTCGGAGGGGACCTGGCTCCTGGCGGCGAACCAGGACAGCGATACGATCGTCACGTTTCGCATCGATACCCAGACAGGACTACTCACGCCAGTCGGACAGCCGATCGAGAGCCTCTCTCCAGTCTGCCTGCGGATAGCAACTCCTCCCTGAACCGCCGACGGGCGCGGCCTGATCTATGCGGGTATAATTACAATATGAGCCCAGCAAGAGGTGG
>DATGMJ010000214.1:0-16965 GCA_035293685.1 Chloroflexota bacterium
CCAGGGCGCCTACGTCCCGCCAAGCAAACTGACCGTCCGGGAGTTCTGCGAACGGTGGCTGCAGGACTACGTGGCGACGACGATTCAGAAGCCCCACACGCGCACATTCTACACGGCGATGGTCCGGACGCACCTCCTCCCGGCGCTGGGGAGGCTGCTCCTGACCCACCTGACCCCCGCCTGCGTCCAGCAGCTCTATCGGGAGAAGCTGCAGGCGGGCCTGTCGAGCACGACGGTGAACGCCATCCACCGGACCCTGCATCGGGCCCTCGCCTGTGCCGTCCGATGGGGGCTGGTCGCCCGGAACGTCTGCGATGCGGTGGAGCCCCCCCGGAGGCGTCGCCTGACGCCCCAGACCTGGAGCCCGGAGGAGTGCGCGCGCTTCCTGGAGACGGCTCGGACTGCGGGCAGCCGCTACTACCCCCTCTTCGCCACCGCGCTCGCCACCGGCCTGCGCCAGGGCGAGCTACTGGGCCTGCGCTGGCAGGACCTGGACCTGGCAGCGGGCACCCTTACCGTCCAGCAGACCCTCGAGGCGGCGGGCACGGCGCCGCGCTTCGGGACACCGAAGACGCCGACGAGCCGTCGGACGGTGCCACTTCCGTCGGGGCTGGTAGCGATCCTCCGCCAGTGGCGGGCCCAGCAGAACGCAGAACGGCTCCTCCTCGGCCCGGCCTACCGCGACTACGACCTGGTCTTCACCCTGCCGGGGGGTGGCCCGATCGACCACCGCAACCTGTGCCGCCGGGATTTTGCCCGCCTGATCGTTCAGGCGGGCGTCCCGCGCATCCGCTTCCACGACCTGCGGCACACCAGCGCCACCCTCCTGTTGGGGGCGGGGGTCAACCTCAAGGTCATCAGCGAACGGCTGGGGCATTCCAGCGTCAGCGTCACGGGGGACATCTACGCCCACGTCACCCCGACGATGCAGCAGGAGGCGGCGGCGGTCCTGGGCCGGGTGCTGCGCCTGGGGTGAAAAGTTTGGTGACAATTTGGTGACAAACCGGTCAGCGGGAAGCAAGGAAAGGAGAGGCGCCGGGCGGAAATCCCCGTCCCGGCGCCAGATTTTTGGTGCCGAGGGGCGGAATCGAACCGCCGACACCATGATTTTCAGTCATGTGCTCTACCGACTGAGCTACCTCGGCACGCCTCTTAATTATAGCGACCACGAGCACCGAGCGCAAACGCCGCCGCCTCGCGTACCGGTACAGACCGACCTCTGGAACAGCAGCTAGCCGATCGGTGGGCGGGCAAATCCCACAACCCGCCGGATCCGCCCGGCGAGCTTCGCCTGACCGGCCTGGATCAGTGCCCCGATCTGCCGCACCGCCCGGATGCCGCCTCCCCAGCCGCGCCGCCCCAGGTCGAGCGGGTCAACCCGAAGCCGTCGAATCGCTACGTCAACCGGGAACAAGGTCGCCGCCAGGGCCAGCAGATAGAGCCACAGCGGAAGGGTCTCCTGACCTTCGAACTGAACGCCAGCCCGATCGTAACTCTCGTCAGGTGCGTGGAGCACCCGACCGCCGGTCGCGGCGGCGATCGCCGCCAGGTTCATCTCATTGATGCCGAAGTCTCGGTACTCCGGCGGATACGAGACAACGACACCACCGGTCTCGCTACGGACAACCTGGCCGCCGCTGTACTGTACGACCTCAATCGGGTACGCACCGGGCTGGCTGACGCTGAACTCGGTCTCGTATCGCCCCGGCCGCGACTGGCCCAGCCGAACCTCGACCGTCTTTCCATCAGTGGTCGGAACGCGCGCGCGCAGGTCGAGGCCGTCCTGGAAGACCCCCAGATCATTGACCACGTCGACCCGAAAGTCGACGACACTGCCGTGAACGGTTGACGACATCTCCAGATCCGGATCGTTCGGCGCTCGCAAGCTCCAATTCACCACCTGCGACCAGAACTGCCCGAACCGCGGCCAGGACAGCCACGCCGAGGCCCACCGGTTGGTCAGATCAGAGGTCCACGCAACAACCCGACCGAGGCCGTAGTTCCAATGCACCAGGATCGGATCGCGGCGATCCGACTGCAGGGCAACTTGGGCGCCGCTCCGCGCTGTTGTCACGACGTACGCGTCGAGATCCGGCAGGTCGCTGGCCACGACTGACTGAAGCAGGGGGCTCGGGCCAGCGACTTTCGGCTGAAAGGTCGAGGTCACCGTCACCGAACCGCTCACGACCCGCGTCTCGCGCATCGTGATCTCTGGAATCTTCGCCGCCTGGTCAGTGTAGTAATACTTGCCCTTCCCGCGTTGGGCGAGCATCTGCATAAGCTTCTGGTCGGCGTCGCTCCCGATGGCGATGGTCGAGAGGGTAATTCGATCCTGTTCAATCCTCTGAAGGAGAGGATTATAGTCGGATTCGACGAGCGAGTTCCCATCACTCATGAGGATGATGTGCTTGTACCGCGCCGAGCTCTGCCGAACTACCCCATAGGCCGCCTGGAGCGCATTGAAAATATCCGTACCCCCGGAGGCAGTGATGCTCCCCACGCGGTCGGACAACTGCTGGCGGTGCTGGGGGCTTCCCACCGTCTGGAGCGGAATAACCATCGTCGGCTCGGTATCGAACGCAATGACTGAGATCTCGTCCTCCGGGGCGAGCAGTCCGATCGCCAGCTGGGCCGCCTTGTCCGCCATCGCCATCTTGCGGACGCCGCCCTCGCTCTCGTCCATGCTTCCCGACTTGTCAATCACCAGGACGAGCGCAACGTTTCCGTTCTGAACGTTACCCGGTACGTCCCCTTGCACCGGTAGGATGTTGTCGAGCGGTGTGCCCGCGTACTTTCCCAGGCCGTAGCTCTGATCGCCGCCGATGACCACCAGCCCTCGTCCCAGGTCGTGGACAAAGCCGGCGATCGAGTTCATCTGATCGAGGCTGAAGGCGGAAGCCGGCGTGTTCACGAGGACGATGCCATCATAGGCCTTCATCGCGGGCAGGGTCGGAGGAATCGACGAAGGGGGGCGTATCTCCACCGCGATGCCCGCTCCCTGAAGCGCGCTGACAATCGGGCCAGCCGCCGAAGGGTCGCTGGTCACGACCGCCACCTTGCCGGCAGGTTTGACAACCGTGAAGGCGAATGATCGATTGTTCTGACTGTATGTGTCATTGGGACTACTAACCGCCACCTCGAAGGTATGGAACCCTTCCTTAGTTGCCTTGAGCGTGATCGAAAAGTGATTCGCGCCTGGACGCAGGTGCTGGGTGCTTCGCGCAACAACTGCGCCATCCATGACGAACTCGAGATTGGCCTCGGTTTCCGTCGTGCTGTTGACGACCGCGCTGACCTCGAAGTCCTGCCCCAGCCGGACGTAGCTCGGCACAGCAACCGAGTCGATCAGCACTTCCTTCAGTGCCGGCGGCGGCCCGATCGGCGCGACGTCTACCTCGATGTGGTGGAGCGAGGCCGCACGCGCCTCGGCAAGGGCATCGCCGGCGTTGGTCTGTCCATCAGAAAGCACGACGATGCGGCGGGCGCCGATCGGAGGAAAGAGGGCGGCGCCAAGGTGAAGAGCACTGGCCAGGTCAGTCGCACTCGGCGTCGGAGAAGGAGCAGTCGTTGCCGCCTGGGCTCCCAGCGTGCGGCGAACGACAGCGTTGGCCCCGAACTCGACAATCGCCGTCCGGTCATCCGGACCGGCAGCCCGCAGGGCCTCCTCGAGCCAGGTAGTCGCACTGCTCTGCCCGGCCGCCGCGACGCTGGCCGAGCGGTCCACGGCAAAGACCACCGAGAGCTGATTACTCGGGCGATGAAGGACCGGCTCCGACAGCGCCAGCACCAGAGCAATCACTGCGGCGCTCCTGACGACGATAGCCGCGCTCCGCACCGACCGGGGCAGGTAGGTCATGCCCAGGCGTGCCACCAGATAGAAGCCCGGAACCAGGAGCAGGAGCCACAGGGCCAGCGGACGATCGAATGTCAGGCTCATCCTCTCCTCACGGCGCGAGACGGCGGAAGAAGATAATCCATTCCAGGGTGAGCACGGCGAGGGCGCCCCCTGCGAACCAGGGCCAGACATCGTGCTCAACCGGCCGGCCCGGGGGGCTTCCGGCGCGGGCCAGCACCTGCGGGTCCAGCCGCGGCGCGATATCGCTCTCGGCCAGCCCCAGCTTGCTCACCACGAACTCGTGGGTCTCGACCGTGGTCTGTCCATTCAACTCAGTCACGACATACGTTCCCCGCTGGGCGGTGTCGGTGAACCGAAGCGGACGGCCGCTGTTCTGGAAGAGATCAATCTTCCCGTTGGGGAGGCGAAATGCGATGGTCTTCGCCTCGGGAGACGGGACCATGTCGAGGACGCTGCCCGGTTCGATCTGGAGCGGGAACGCGGACGGTGAGAGTGCCTGGATCAGGTTTGCGACGAACACGGGAAAGGCAATGCGTTCGGGCCAGTCTGTCCCGGCCGGGTCGAAGCCAATGATCACCGCCTGGCGGCCTTGAAGCTGACCCTGGAAGATGACTGGTCCGGCAGCGGTCTCGGCAATCGGCCGAGCCCAGGAGAGGGGGCCGATGCGCTCCGGCTGCTGGATGATCAGGCCAATTACATCGGCCGAGTCGAAGAGGGGATTGCCCTCGTCCGCCCGTACGAGCGTCGCCGGGGCGAGCACACCGGATACCGGAATCAGCGGGTTGCCAGGCGGCGGTGCCACCAGTACGATGCTGCCGGACGGCAGGCGGGCCGGGACGAAGCCGTTGAAGATGGTCACTGCGGCATCGTCCGGACGGTACGAGGACGGGCTCTGAATCCTCAGGTCAACCGACGGGAGCGTCTTCAGGGCCTTCTGCCAGAGCGACGGATCCTCTGCGACCACGGTGACCGGAATCGGACGGGGATCGGGAACGAGAATATCTGCCTGGTTATCCAGCGCATACCGATCTTGCGCGCTCAGCTGGACCCGCACGAGGTGCGTTCCCTGGGGGAGCGACAGCGAAAGCTCGACCGGTTGGCGCGCCGGAATGGTCATCACACGGCGGAAGATCGGCAGGCCATCGGCCATCGCCTGGATTGTCACCGATGCGTCGTGGTGGGCGAAGTTCGCCACCTGAATAAAGCCGAGATAGCGGTTGACCGAACCGATCATCGGGCGCACGCTCAGGGCAGTTATGCCCTGGTTCTCATCGCTCCCGCCGATCTGCTGAAATGATACGTCCGCAGAGATCGTCCCGATATCGGCGATCGGGACGCTGTCAAAGGCACCATCCGACAGGATGACCACGCGATTATGCGTCTCTGGAGAGTTCTGGGCGGTCTGTGCCGCCAGCGCGAGCGCGCCCAGCAGATCCCCGCGCGTCGGCGATACTTCGAGACGGTCTAGCGCGGCATCGAGCGCGTGCGGCCCCGCGCCCGTCGCGATGATCGACGACACCGGTGCGATCTTGATCAGGGTAACCCGGTCATCCGGTCCAAGCTCCGAGACAAGCTGCCGGGCCTGTGTGACCGCGGCCGCCAGACGATTCGGACTGACGTCAGTTGCCAGCATCGTCGGAGATGTGTCGACCAGCAGGATGAGGTGTTGGCCAATCCCACCGGGCAGGGCTGGACGGGCCAGTGCAATGGCCAGTGCCCCCGCCGCGATCAGCTGGAGGAACAACAGGAGGCTTGCGAGTGGAAGACGCCAGCGCGGCCGCCCCTCAAGGTCGCTCGACAGATGCCTCCAGAGACGAACGCTCGGGACGATCAACCGGCGATGCCGCGGCCGGAGGATGTACAGAAGGAGGATCAGGGGGAGGACGATCAGCGCCCCGAGAGCGGCGGGCTGGAGCAGGGTCATCGGACAATCCTCCGAAGCCGCATCCGATTCAGGAAAACCTCCTCGAGCGGCACATCGCTTTCCAGACACAGATAGCCGATCTCGGAGCGCTGGCAGAACTCGGCGACGCTCGTGCACCACTCCTGGACCCGCTGTTCGTAGGCACGGCGTGCCTCGTTCCCGACGATGATCTCGACCACATCACCCGTTTCCGAGTCGAGAAGCTCGAGCTCGCCGTCTACCTCCGGATGCACTTCCTGCGGCGCCAGGATCTGCATCACGACAACGTCCATACCTTCCCGCAGGAGCCGCGCAATCCCGTCCTGCCAGTCGTCCTCGGAGAAGAGATCCGAAATCACGAAGGCGATGCCGCCGCCCACCGTGCCGGTGCAGCAGCGCTCCATCGCTTCCCGGAAGCGCGTCATCCCCCCAGCGCGTGTCTGATCGAGATAGCTGAGCAGGCGAAAGATCTGACCGCGTCCCCGTGCGACCGGAAAGCGATCATGGAGCGTATCGGAGAAGCACGCCGCGGTGACCGCGTCAAAACGAGCCAGGGCGAGAAATCCAAGGGCTGCTGCGAGACGGCGCGCGAACGCTAGCTTGCTTGGTTTCCCCCAGTCCATCGATTGACTGCAGTCGAGCAGGAGGTGGACGGTGACATCTTCCTTTGCCTCGGTCTGCTTCAGGAAGAGAGCATCGAGACGCGCCAGCGCATTCCAGTCGATCCGACGGAAGTCATCGCCGGGCACATACTTTCGAAAATCAGCGAACTCGGTTGAGCTGGCGTGGCGGCGGCTCCGGTGCTCGCCTGCCAGTCCCTGGAGGACGAGGCCACGCGTCATGAGATTCAATCGCTCGAGCCGTCGGATGAATGACTCCCCCAGGACATCGGCCGTTGTCCCCGACTCATCGGTCACCCCGTATGCTCGCGCGGAGGACCGACCCACTCCGCGCGCCCGGAACGAAAGCATCCGCCGCAGGCGCGCCGACCACGAGGGAGACGATTCAGGATCCTGCATTGCTGAAGTACTCGCGCACGACCGGCTTCATCTCCAGCGGCACCACATTGCTCTCCTGGTGAACCGCAATCGGGACATTCGAGGCGCCGCTGGCTGCCCCTCCAGCAGCCGTAATCGTACTGTCATCGGGGCTGGTCAGGGGCGTCGAGCGATCACCGGCGATCGTGGCCCCGCTACCAGGGCCGCTCGCCTGACCGGTAATCGTCAGCTTGACACCGGATACATCCAGCGGTGTCGGATGGCTATCGAGCGAGGGGGCTCCTACACCATTACCAACCCCTCCCGCGTTGCTTTGCTGATCACCCTGGATCTGCTGAGCAGTCGCGGCGGGTGAGCCGGCCGAACTGGATGGCGACCCAGCACCGTTCTGATCGCCCTGGCCGGACCCGTCGAGCTGATCAAGCGCGCTCGCGTCCGCTCCCGTGCTCGCGGATCCGGCCTGCTGGGCCGTATCGGACGGGGGGGCGGCCCCGGAGGATCCCTGGGGTGTGGCGGCCGTCGCGGACGACGAGCCTGGCGGCGCGTTCTCCGGGGATGCCTGCTGCGAGCCGAGACTGCTCTGGATCTGCTGGAGGGCTTGGCCGAGCTCGGCCTGGGCCGCGATCTGGCTGCTTGCCCGCTGCACATCGGAGGCCAGGGACTGCATGCCCTGCCCGGCTCGGCCCGTATCGCCCTGTTGCAGGGCGTCGGCCGTCTGGCCGGCATCGCGCGAGATTCCTGGATCGGATCGTGCGGTCTCGCTGGCAGCACGCGCGAGGCTTGCTGCCAGCTCCTGGCGCGCCTGCGGCGACAGCTGACCAATCTGCTGGCCCAGGTCAGCGAGCTGTTGCGCCGCTTGCTGATAGGCCCCCCGGGCGAGGCTATCGCTGACCGCGTGGGTCGTGGACGAATCTTTGAGCGCCGCCGCCAGCGCGTTCAACGCCTGCTGGGCCGCGAGCGACTGGCTTGCCTGATCCTGAATCTGCCGTTGAATCTCCTCCAGCTGCGCCCGATACTGCTCCGGGGTGATCGCCTGTGACTGGAGTTGCTGCTGCAGAGACTGGAGTTGAGGGGCAATCGCAGGGAGCGCTCCGCCGGTCTCTTGCAGGGTAAGAGCCGAGGGATCAACCGTAACATACTGGGATGGCGCCTGAGCCTCCTGGCTCGCCAGGCGCGCGAGCTCGGTATCGATCGGGCCGCGCGGGCGCGGCACGGACAGCCCCAGTGATCCCATCGCCGAGACCGCTACGAGGAGCGCGCCCACGACCGCGAGCCCCTTGATCTCGGCCGAGGGCCAGACAAAAGGCACAACCTGACTCGGTTCCAGCTCGCGCAGCCGGTGGGTTGCGAGCCGGATCTGGGTCCGGAAGAAGGGATGCTCGAGCCGATACCTCTGCGTCAGCTCGACTGCCGTGGCAAGCTGGGCCTGCAGGCCGGCCCGCCGGTCGATCAGGCGCGCAACCTCGAAGAAGGGGATCCGGTGATGGAGGGCCAGGTGGAGGCCCCACGCGACCACCAGGAACATGGCCAGGTAGATCCAGGCCGACACCGGCCGCATCGTGACGACCTGGACTACTCGGGCACAGAGGAGAATGAGCGCGGCCAGGAGAAGGGAGCGAGGGAGAATGAGGAATGTCCGAACCAGACGGAGGCGGCTGCGAAACGCCCAGAGCCTTCCGAGAAGCTCCGTCGCGGTCTGCTGCTCATCCGTGCCGCCCAGGGATAGCGGCCGCCCGGCCGGGCTACCCAGCGTGCCCAGCGGGGTCGCGATGCAGTACGGCGCTACCGTGAGCCACCAGAGCGCGCTCTCCACAAAGGAGCGGATTCTCCGGGTCTGCCGATGCCACGCCATTGTGTCCCCCCGGCGGCGCGCCTGCGCTCGGGCGCCGCTCCGACAACTCCCGACGGGCGGCTCCAGTGCGAAAGGGCAAGATATATGCCGATCTCAGCCGAGCGCGGACTGCAGCCGCCCGATTGCTTCGCGCAGCCGCGGGATCGGCGCGGTCAGGGCAAAGCGGACGTATCCCTCGCCTTCTTTCCCGAACCCGCTCCCAGGCGTCGCTACAATCCCAGCCGTCTCGATCAGCCTTGCCACGAAGCCGGCCGAGTCCTGGCCCGGCGGGACCCGCGGCCAAACATAGAAGGTTGCCCGGGGTGCGTCTACCTCCAGGCCCACCTTCCGGAGCCCGCGCACCAGAACATCCCGCCGCCGTTGATAGATCGCGCTGTTGCGGCGGCTGATCTCCTCGGCCATCGAGAGCGCCACGATCCCCGCCTCCTGGACGGCCTGGAAGGCCCCGGAGTCGAGATTCGACTTGACCATCCGCAGGGCCTCGATCACCTCGGCTCGTCCGACCGCACACGCGATCCGCCAACCCGTCATATTGAACGTCTTCGATAGCGAATGGAACTCAATCCCGATATCCTTTGCGCCGGGGACCTGCAGGAAGCTTGGGGGACGGTAGCCGTCGAAGCAGATCTCGGAGTAGGTATTATCCTGGGCCACGATGATGTTGTGACGTTGGGCAAACGCGACGACTTCTTCGTAGAACGCGACCGGTGCCACCGCTCCGGTCGGATTATTCGGATAGTTCAAGAACATGAGCCGGGCACGCTCCAGAACTGACCGCGGGATGGCGCTGAGATCCGGCAGGAAGCCATTCTCGCGGCGCAGGGGCATCTCGTAGGGAATACCCCCCGCGAAGATGGTCCCGGCTCGGTAGACCGGGTAAGCCGGATCCGGAATCAGGACGATATCGCCGGGGTTCACCACCGCCAGCGGCAGGTGGCCGATGCCTTCCTTGGCGCCGATCAGGGTCAGCACCTCTCGCTGGGGCGAGAGCTCGACCCCGAAGCGCCGTCGATACCAGTCGGACACTGCCTGCCGAAAACGCTCCAGCCCTTCCGATTCCGGGTAGCGGTGGTTAGCCGGATCTCGGGCCGCCCGGGCGAGCGCACGGACAATCGGTAGAGGGGTTGGGAGATCTGGATCACCGATGCTCAGATTGATCACATCGATTCCCCGCGCGATCGCCTCACGACGCTTCCGATCGATCTCCACGAACAGATAGGGCGGCAACGCGGCAAGGCGGCGGGCAACCTCGAACTCCCGGGTGATCACAGACCTTCCTCCGTGCGAACGAGATCCTCGTAGGTTTCACGCCGTCGAATCAAGCGGTACGTCGAATCCGTAACCAGGACTTCAGCCGGCCGTGGACGGGCGTTGTAGGTCGAGGCCATCGAGAAGCCGTACGCACCCGCGCAGAGCACTGCCAGGAGATCACCCGCCTGCGTGCGCGGAAGCGGTCGATCATGGGCGAAGAAGTCGCCGGACTCGCACACCGGCCCTACTACGTCGACCACCTCGGACGGCTCATCCGTGCGCCGGACTGGCCAGATCTCGTGGTACGCATCATAGAGGGCCGGGCGGATCAGGTCATTCATCGCCGCGTCCACGATAATGAATATCTTCGCTCCATTCTCCTTCCGATACAGCACGCGCGTCAACAGCGCGCCTGCACTTCCCACCAGGAAGCGGCCCGGTTCGCACAGGAGCGTGACCCCCAGGTCACGGACGGTCGGCAGGATCCGCTCCGCGAGCACGGCCGGGCCCTCGGGATTCTCATCGCGATATCGAATGCCCAGGCCGCCCCCAATGTCGAGATAGCGGATATCAATCCCCTCGCGGCGAAGCCTCTGCACCAGATCCGCGAGCCGCTCGACGGCATCAACGATTGGCTGCACCTGGACCAGCTGGGAACCGATGTGCATCTGGATGCCGATTGGCTCCACGAATGGCGCCGCTCGGGCTCGCCGATAGACAGCCAGGACCTGATCAGAGGGGATGCCGAATTTGTTCTTGCGGAGACCCGTCGAGATATACGGATGTGTGCGAGGATCGACGTCCGGATTGACCCGGACTGACACCCGGGCCGTGTGGCGCCTCTCCGCCGCGACCTCGGCAATGACCTCGAGCTCGTCCGCCGATTCGACGTTGAAAAGAAGTACCCCCTCGTCAACGGCGTGGGCGATCTCGGCGCGGGTCTTCCCGACACCCGCGAAGATAATCCGATCCGCCGGCACGCCGGCCCGCCGGGCGCGAAACAGCTCGCCTCCCGAGACGATGTCCACACCCGCCCCACGCTCCGCGAGCATGCGTACGATCGAGAGATTATCGTTCGCCTTCATCGCGTAGCAGATCAGGTGCGGGACCGACGCGTACGCCGCCTCGATCGCCGCGAATCGCTCGCGGATCGTTCGCGCGCTGTAGACATACAGCGGTGTCCCGTGAATCGCGCCCAGCTCGGCGAGCGGCACCTCCTCACAGAAAAGCGCGTCGCCCCGGTACCGGAACCAGTCCACTAACCTGCCCTGCCCCCGTGTCAAATCCGCACATCACAGTACTGTGCTATCGGTGCACAGCACCGTCCCTACACGCATCAGCCGACAACGTCTTCCATTGTATAGAGGCCCGGCGGCCGGGACACAAGGAATCGTGCCGCCCGGAGCGCACCCAACGCGAATGTCTGCCGGCTGAACGCGCGGTGAGCGATCTCGATCTCCTCACCCTCACTGACGAACAGAAGACGATGCTCACCGACCACGCCTCCCGCCCGCACCGCGTGCATGCCGATCTCGCCCGGCGTACGGGGCGCGATCCCCCGCCGACCATATCGCTCCACATCGGCCAGCGCACGCCCACGTGCCGCGGCCACCGCCTCGGCCAGGCGGATCGCTGTTCCGGAGGGCGCATCCTTCTTGTGTCGATGGTGAACCTCGATCACCTCGACATCGTAGTCGTCCCCCAGGGCACGCGTGATCACGGGAAGAAGCCGCGCCAGGACGCTAACGCCGACGCTGAGGTTGGGCGCGATCAGGAGCGGTATCCGCCGCGCCTCCTCCTTCACCGCCTCCAGTTGCTCGGATGCGATCCCGGTCGTTGCGACGACGAGCGGGCGCCCCGCATCTGCTGCCGCGTGCGCAAACTCGACCGCCGCGGCCGGTGTGCTGAAATCCACCGCCACATCACCTGCCGCGAGCCCGGCTGGAACATCGGCGCTGAGCTCAACCCCGAGCGGCCCTGCTCCAGCGACGACACCCGCATCAAGCCCAAGCTGGGGAGAGCCCGGCCGCACCAGGGCGGCGGCGACCGCGAACGCCGGATCGGCCGCCGCCGCACGGATCACCTCTCGTCCCATCCGACCGGCGGCGCCGTGCACGACAAGCCGCAGAGGCATTCGGGCCTACCGTGCCACCAGCATCGGCCGCACGACCGGCGAGGCGCGTAGCACCGCCTCGAGCTTCGCCCGATTCGCTTCGCCCATCGGGCACATCGGCAGACGCATCTCGTCCGAGCAGAGCCCCAGAATACCGGCAGCGGTCTTCACCGGAATCGGGTTCGTCTCCAAGAACATGGCCCGGCATAGATCGAACAGCTGATAGTGGAGCTCGCGCGCTCGCGCCACCTGGCCAGTGCGATATGCCCGTACCATCTCGCTCATCGCGGCCGGCGCAAGATTGCCGACCACAGACACTACTCCGACTGCGCCGAGGGCGAGCATGGGCAGGGTCAGCGAGTCATCACCCGAGAGCACCGCGAAGTCTGGACGGCAACTCTCAATGATCTGGCTTACCTGATCCATACTGCCGCTCGCCTCCTTGATCCCGACAATCGTCGGGATCTTCGCGAGCCGGGCCACCGTCTCTGGTAAGAGATTGACACCGGTGCGGCTGGGCACGTTATACAGCACGAGCGGGAGATCGGTCTCCTTCGCCACGGCCTCGAAGTGCAGGAAAAGCCCCTGCTGAGTGGGCTTATTGTAGTACGGCGTGACCAGAAGTGCTCCATCTGCCCCGATCTCCCGGGCTTTCTTGGTCATCTTGATCGTCTTAGCGGTGCTGTTGGTGCCGGTACCTGCGATCACTGGAATCCGGTGATTGACCGTCTCGACCACGATCTCGATGACCCGCAGCTGCTCTTCCTCGGTCATCGCCACCGACTCACCGGTCGTGCCGCATGGTACGAGCCCGTCCGTGCCGTTCTGCAGATGGAACTCGACCAGGCGGCGGAGCGCCGGCTCGTCGATCTGGCCGTCCCGAAACGGCGTGATCAATGCGACCAGGCAACCCGAAAACACGTTTACGGCCCTCCTGATTCTCGCGCGCCGGACCTTGGCCGGCACGCCCGTGCCTCACGACGACCAGATGGCGCCAGTATCCTACCAGCGGCTGACGGAAGTCTAGCACCTCCTTTCGAGCAGCGTCAAGGAAGGCGGGAAGCCGATCCATTTGCCGTCCGCACCCATTCGCCAGCGTGCGCAGCTACCGCCGTGTAGATCGGCTTTGGGCGAAAATTCGTATCCACGAACGTGAAGTAGTCGTTGTAGTCGTGAGCCAGGGTCGGTAATCGGAAGACCCAGAGGCACAGCGCCCGGACCCACGGCCAGGATGCGGCAGCGAGGCGCAGCGCTTCCAGGGTGTAGGCGATGCGTTGTGCCGGCCGCACCGCTTTGGTCCACCGCGGGCTGTCATTCCAGCCGGCCTCGGTGACAAGCACCGGCTTGGCCGCATCGCCATTTTTCTCCATCACCTCCCGGAGAAGCTCGACCCGGCGGAAGTTGAGCCGGTCTGCGCGCGGCGGATCGTCGGGCGGGAACTTCCAGCCGTAGGCATGGACGCACAGGGCGTCGAAGTAGCGCGCCGCACCGAGATCATACATCTGCTGGAGAAATAAGCGATCTTCCAGGGCGAGGTCGCTCCGGTCGATCGTGGGCGCCAGGCCCGCCGGGAGAATCTGCGCCGACGGGTGGACTGCGCGAATCGACGCCGCGGCAGTGGCCAGGAGCTCCACATACGACGGCGCGCTGACAGGACGGAATCCCCACTCAAAGCTAGTATTCGGCTCGTTCCAGATGATGAAGTAGCGAACTGCCTCCCGGTAGCGACGGGCAAAGGCAGCAACGAAGTTCGCATAATCAGGGAACCGCTCGCGGGGAAGCAGGCGTGGTGTCGTGCCGGCCGGCCGGGCCCAGGCGGGAACGAAGTCCAGGCGAGCGATCACTTCCAGGCCGCGCGCCGCGGCGCTTCGCACCACCAGATCCGGGTGGTCCCAATCGAATACCCCCTGATGCGGCTCGATGTACGCCCACGGGAACAGCTCGACGATCCACCGCGCCCCCATCTGCTGGATCATGTCGAGCGTCCGCTCGATCTTCCACGGCTCGACTTCATCGGTCAGACGCGTGTGCACCCCCAGCACTGTCCGAGGGTCCGGCGGGCTGATCCCGAACGGGTGCTGCGCCTCGAAGAACGACCGATCACCCGTGAGCAGTGCGGAGGAAGCCGCCGCCAGCCCGCCCACTCCGATGCGAACCAGCTCGCGGCGCGAGACGCCTCGCGTCATCAGGCCAAACGCCCCGAGTCGAACGCCTCCGGCAGGAGCTCCCGTGCCGTCCAACGCCGCCGCTCACCGCGGCGATTCTCGACGACCACCTCGGCCTCCGGTCCGAACTCCCATAACACCTGACGGCAGGCCCCACACGGCGGGGTCGGCTGCGACGCTCCCGTTACCACAGCCAGCGCCGCGATGCGGCGTTCCCCTGCTGATACAGCGGCGGTAATTGCGACCCGTTCGGCGCAAATAGTCAGGCCATAGGAGGCGTTTTCCACATTGGCCCCGGCGAAGACGCGCCCCGAGGCCCCAAGCACCGCGGCGCCGACCGCGAAACCCGAATATGGCGCGTATGCCTGCTCGCGCGCCCGCCATGCCGCAGCGAGCAGGGCATCACGGTCAATCACCCCGTCCGGATCGCTCACCCTGGTATCGGCCTCCCGTGGACTCCGAAGGGACGTGGGAGGGCGCCGGATCGACGTCCTCACGGATCCGATTGATGCGCACCCGGGTCACCCGCCGCCCGCTCGATGATACGACAGTGAGAACGGCGTGGTCGAGCGTCACCTTATCACCAACCACCGGAATCCGCCCGAGCTTCTCGTGCACCAGTCCACCGACCGTATCGACCTCCTCCGCGGTCAGATCAAGACCGAGTTCCTCGTTCGCATCGTCGATCGTCACGCCGCCGTCAACGAGGGCTTCGTCTTCGCTGACCCGGACGATTTTCTGCTCTTCGGTATCATACTCGTCCTGGATCTCCCCGACGATCTCCTCGAGAAGGTCCTCGATCGTGACCAGACCAGCAGTACCGCCGTACTCATCGACGACGATCGCGATGTGCACGCGCTGTTGCTGTAGTTCGCGTAGAAGGGCATCGGCCTTCTTGGACTCCGGTACGAAGTACGCTGGCCGCACGAACTCACCCACCGGGCTGCCAAGCCGATCGGTGACAGTGAGCGGCAGGAGATCCTTGCCGTAGACCACGCCGACGATGTCATCGATCGTACCGCGATACACCGGCAGGCGCGAATACCCCTCGCGCACGAACGTATCAATCGCCTCGCGCACCGATGTATCCGCGGGCAGTGCCACGATATCTGGCCGGGGCACCATAACCTCGCGGACAGTCTTCTCCTCCAGCTCGAGCACGTTATCGATCATCGTGCGCTCCTGGCGCTCGATCAGGCCCTCCTCCTCGCTCGCCGCTACCATAACCTTCAGCTCGGCGGGGGTCACCAGCGGCCCCTCGGGCACCGGACCGCTCCCGAGCAGATTGGACAGACCGCTGGTCGCCGCGGCCACGAGGCGCGCCAGCGGGGCGAATAGAAACGCAGAGACTCGCAAGGGGACGGCCAGGGCGAGTGCGGCGTCTTCGGGATGCTTCGATACGGCGGCGTGGGGGATGATCCAGCCCAGGACGAGGGCCGCAAGAACCGCCACTGCCCATGCAAGAAGCGCGTCCGTCTGGAACGCCTGGTGGGTGAAGATCTGCAAGAGGGTGATGACTGCCGCGACCAGGGCGGCCGGCTTCAGCACCGCGATCGAAGAGAGGTAGCGCACCGGCCGCTCGGCGAAGTCGAGGATCCGGTTCGCGGCCGCCTCGTCGCGCTCCGCGAGGCGCTGGACGCGCGCCCGACTGAGCGCGCTAACGACACTTTCAGCCAGTGAAGCGAAGAGGTAGAGCAAGGTCGCCAGGATCAGGATGCCCAGGGCGCCGTAACTACTACCATCACCGTCCAAACAGAATCCTCCTCATCGGGTCAGCCAGCGGACTGGCGGCGCCGGCGGAGCGGACGCGCGGGCACGCCGACGACAACCATGCCTGGTTCGACGTCGCGCGTGATAACGGCTCCAGCGCCGGTGAGCGCGTCCCGCCCGATCGTCACGGGCGCCACGAGCAGCGAGTCGCTTCCGAGGCTCGCGCCGTCCTGGACGACCGTCCGGTGCTTTGTCCCCGATTCACTATCGAAATTCACGGTAATCGTGCCAGCCCCGACATTCACCCGTTCGCCGATCTCGGCATCGCCGATGTAGCTCACGTGGTGGATACGGGTGTCGGCTCCGATCCGTGCGTTCTTAATCTCCGCGTAATTACCGAGCTCGACGCGCGGTCCGATCTCCGCACCAGGCCGTAGGTGCGAGAAGGGGCCAATCCGGGTTCCATCCCCGACCCGCGCCCCCTCCACGACGGACATGTCAACCGTGACCGAACTTCCGATCCACGAATCAACGATCCGGCTATACGGTCCGATCCGACACCCCGGGCCAATGACCGTATTCCCCTCGATAAGCGTCCCAGGATAGAGGATCGTATCCGGAGCAATACGGACCGTCGCATCGACATACACGGTCGCCGGATCCACCAGGGTGACGCCAGCCTCCAGCAGACGCTGGCGGACCCGGTCGCGGATCACCGCCTCCGCCATGGCAAGCTGTTTCCGATCGTTGACCCCTGCTGTGATCTCCAGCGGTGCGGTCACCGCGCAGACCCGGCGACCATCCTGCGTGGCAAGGCCAACCAGATCGGTCAGATAGTACTCGCCAGAGGTCGATCGGGGTACGGACGGCAACCGTTCCCAGAGCCAGGCCGCATCGAAGCAGTACACGCCCGCGTTGACCTCGCGGATCGCACGCTCTGCCTCGGTCGCAGCCGCCTCTTCGACAATAGCGCGCACGCCGCCGTCCGGATCGCGGACGATCCGCCCATAACCGCGCGGATCCTCCACGATTGACGACACGAGCGCGATAGCCGCACCGGCCTGGCGCTGTGCCTCGATCACCGAGCGGAAGAGATCACCGGTCAGGAGCGGGCAGT
>DATGMJ010000215.1:0-3023 GCA_035293685.1 Chloroflexota bacterium
AAAGCGCGAAGACTGGCAGGGCTCCGGCGAAACGGAATGAAGCACCAGCAAGGTGTGAAGGTACTGCATTCGTGCCAGTAGGGGCCTGCGGCCCAGTGTCATCTTCATCAGCGCATCGTCGCTTGCCGCAGGATTTCCTCGATCGCATCGAGGTCGCGGCGGAGCTGGATATCGGCCTGTGCCTCGGCCTGGATCCTCTCGCAGCCGTGGAGGACCGTACTGTGGTCGCGGCCCCCAAGCTCACGGCCGATTTCAACAAGGGACGCCTGCGTCTTCTGGCGCATGAGGTACATGGCAACCTGGCGCGGCACGACGATCTCCTTGTCGCGGGCTTTGCTCCGGATCGCTCGCGGATCCACCCGGTAATAGCGGCATACCGCGTCGAGAATGTCGGACGGGCTGAGCATGCGCTTCTGAGCACTCTGGACCAGGTCCTCGATCGCCGCGCGGGCAAGACTAATCGTAAGCGGCTGGTTCATCAGGCGGCTGTAGGCGACGACGCGATTCAGCGCTCCTTCGAGCTCGCGGATGTTGCTCTGGATCGAGGTCGCCAGGAGTTCGATCACATCGTCCGGTACGCTGACCTGCTGTCGCGCGGCCTTGGCCTGAAGGATGGCCCGCCGGGTCTCCAGGTCAGGGAGCTGGATGTCAACCGCGATGCCCCAGGCAAAGCGCGACTGGAGGCGCTCGGCAAGGTTAGCGATCGCCTTGGGGGGGCGGTCGCTGGTGAGGACGATCTGATGGCCAACGCTGTGCAGGGCGTTGAAAGTATGGAAGAACTCCTCCTGGGTTGCCTCCTTGCCTGCGATGAACTGGACATCATCGACGAGCAGGACCTCGATCGTTCGGTAGCGCTGGCGAAACTCATCGGTCCGGTGCTCGCGGATCGCGTCGACGAGCTCGTTGGTGAAATCCTCGGCGGAGACATAGAGCGTGCGCAGGCCCTTGCGCATCACGACGTTTGCGATGGCATGAAGCAGGTGCGTTTTTCCGAGGCCGACACCGCCGTAGATAAAGAGTGGGTTGTAGCCGCGGCCCGGGTCGTTCGCGACGCTCAGGGCCGCGGCGTGGGCGGTCTGATTTGATTTGCCGACGGTAAATGTCTCGAAGGTATAGAGCGGGTTCGGCGCCCACGCGCCGGTCGCGGGCGGCGGGGGGGGAGCCGCGGGAAGCGGCGGAGGAGGGGCAGGTGAAGGCGAGGCGGCAACCGCCGTGATAGCCGCCGGCTGGTCGTTTGGAGACGAGCGGGTCTTCGATGCCCGCGCAGTCTCGACAGCAGATGCTCCTCCGGCCCGGGGAGCGTGCGATACGATCACCTCGAGCTCGATTGGACGCCCGGTAATTCGCCGAAGGGTCTGCTCGATCTGCGGACGAAGGCGCCGATCGATCCACTCCGCCGCGAAGGTACTGTGCGCGCGGAGAACAAAGCGTTGATCGTCGATTGAAACCGCGGCGGCCTGGCGGAGCCAGGTTTCGAAGTTCGGCCGCGACATCTGCACCTGGAGCTCGCCAAGGGCCGCCTGCCAGATCTGCCGCGCGTTCACGTCAGGTGAGCAGTCCCATCTGGATCAGGGCGGCCCGCAGGTCCGCCCGGTCGGTCTCACTCAGTTCAGCCAATGGAGGCCGCACCCGGCCGCCGAAGCGACCGAGCAGGTTCATTGCCTCCTTGGTCGTCGTGACCTCATAGCCGCGCCGCCGGGCCCGGATATTGAAGATCGGCTGGATCCACCGACACAGGAGGCTGTTCACGCGCGCGAAGTCACCCGAACGGGCGGCCTGGAACAACTCCAGGACAACACTTGGGATGAAATTGGCGGCGCTCGAGGTGAAGCCCTCAGCGCCGGCAGCGAAATAACTGTTGACCATATCATCGCCGACGCCGGCGAGCCAGACAACTTTATTGCCCACCCGATCGCGGATGCGTGCCCAGGCCCGCAGGTCGGCCTGACCGTCTTTAAAGGCGACGATATTGGGGATCTCGGCGAGGCGAGCGACCAGCTCCGGTCCGAGGACAGCCGCGTCGCGGGCGTACGGGAACACCGCGATACCCACACTGCGGGCGATGCCCGCATAGTACTCGTAGAAACCGGCCTCCTCGGCACGCCCATAGTAATGGGGGAGGACTAAGATTGCGTCTGCGCCGGCCTTCTCTCCTTCGCGGGCGAGCTCCCGAGCCAGCTCTAGGTTGAACCCGACCCCGACAATGACCGGTACCCGGCCATCGGCTGCCTCGACTGCCAGCCGGTAGATGCGCACGAGCTCGGCGGGCGTCATGGAATACAGCTCGCCAGTGCCGCCTGCCGCGACGATCGCGTGCATGCCGGCACGAATCAAGTAATCCACGTGAGACTGGAAGGCATCCTCGTTCAGCGAGAAGTCCTGATTGAACGGTGTGACGGGGAAGGCAAGCACACCACGCAGACGCGGGCGGAGTTCCTCGGGAGAAAGTGGCATCCATACCTCCGGCTAGCATTCCATTCTATGGGCGATGGGCATGGGGCGTCCAGAGAGAAAAGCGCTAAAGAGATCCGCGCAGGCGTTCGATCTCGCGGTCGATCTCTTCCAGGGCAGCGTAGTCCTCCTGAGCGAGCTTGTAGTACCGATCGAGGTACAGCGCAGAAAGGCGGTCTCCCAGTGGTCCCTGGCGCGTGGCTGCTTCGAGGAACCGGTCGATATCATAGGTGGATGGGAGATGCTGCCCCAAGGTCTTAATCTCGGCGATGAGATCATTGATCTGTCCCTGGTCCCGACCTTCGACGGCGTACCGCAGCTGGCCGGCCAGCCGGGTCAGTTCGGCGAGCTTCTGCTGCTCGCTCATGAGGCTGTAGAGAACCTCGTTGACCGACGGCCCCGGAGCCTGCTCGGCCTCCATCTCGCTGGGAAGAGGCTCCGGCGTGCGATTGACATAAGATTCGTACAGCCGGGCGTACTGCTGAGCGATCTCTCCGACCTCTGCCATGAGCCGCACCATGTCACTGGCGCTGACACTTCCGGCCGCGATCAGGTCGTCGCGCCGCAAATCG
>DATGMJ010000216.1:0-2198 GCA_035293685.1 Chloroflexota bacterium
GCCCGCGGCCATCGTGTGCGGGTCCGGCCAGGGTGCGGCTCGGGTATCACCCCTAGCGTAGGCCTGGACGATCGGAGCGCATCCGCTCGCCTGGACGCTCACCATCCGGGGGCGCTTTGATCCGATCCAACCGAGTTCTTCCAGCTCCTCAAACGCCTTCCACATCCCAACGATGCCGGTGCCGCCGCCGGTTGGGTAAATAATGACATCTGGTAAACGCCAGCCAAGCTGCTCGGCTAGCTCGTAGCCCATCGTTTTCTTCCCTTCGGCCCGGTACGGCTCGCGCAGCGTTGAAAGATCAAACCAGCCGCGTGTCGGGCTCTCCCGCTGGACGATGCGCCCGCAGTCATTGATCAGGCCGCGGACCAGGAACAGGTTGGCACCATAGGCAAGGCAGGTGGCCTGATTCGCCAGAGGCGCGTCCGATGGCATGAAGACGTAGGCAGCGAGCCCGGCACGCGCGGCGTAGGCACTCATGGCGCTGGCCGCGTTCCCGGCTGATGGCACAGCCAGAGCGCGTGCCCCGAGCTCAACGGCCCGCGATACCGCCACTGCCATCCCTCGTGCCTTGAAACTGCCAGTGGGATTCAGCCCTTCATCCTTGACCAATAGCCGTCTGCAACCCAGCGCCCGCCCCAGGCGGGGCGCTGGGAGGAGGGGCGTCCATCCCTCGCCGAGTGTCACGATGTACGCCGGAGCGCGGACCGGCAGAAGCTCACGGTATCGCCAGAGACTGGCCACTCGACCGGCGAGGTCGGCCGGCCGCACTGCGGCGCGAGCCCGGCCGAGGTCATACCGCGCGAGCAGGACTTTCCCGCAAGATGGACAGGTGGACTGCTGGCGGTCAGCGTCGACGGTTAACCCGCAGGCCGAACACTCGAGGTGGCTGAGGAAACTCATGATCCTCTCCTCTGCTGCGTCTGGCTCTCCTTGACAAGCCAGGGAATCTATCCGTATTCTCTCTCCGTGAGAGAATAACCGGGATGGAGATCGCGCTTGAGCTCGGTTGTCAAGAAGCGGCGCAAGAAGATGAATAAGCATAAGTACCGCAAGCGGCTCCGCCGGGAGCGCTGGAAGCGCCGTCACGGTTAAAGACGGTCCACCTCTCCCGACGAGATGGCAGTGTATCTGCGGAGACAGGGAGGAGGCATATTGCCTCCTCCCTGTTTTCTTACTCCGATTCTGCGATGACCGGATTTTCCAGAACGCCGAGGCCGGCGACCTCGACACGGACCACGTCGCCGGGCTTGAGGAACCGCGGTGGCTTCCGCGCCATGCCTACGCCGCTAGGGGTGCCGGTGGAGATGATATCGCCCGGTTCCAGGGTAATCGTCCGGCTGATGTGATGGACGAGAAAGGGAATATTAAAGATGAGCTGACGCGTGTTGGAGTTCTGCATGAGCTCGCCATTGACATAGCACCGGATATCGAGCCCGTGCGGATCCGGAACCTCGTCCCGGGTAACCAGGTAGGGACCGCAGGGGGCGAAGGTATCCGGGCTCTTGCCTTTGAAAAACTGGCTGGTCTCCTGCTGGAGATCGCGAGCGCTCACGTCGTTCAGATTCATATAGCCCGCAACGTACTCCATGGCCCGGTCGAGCGGAACGTGCTTGGCACGCCGTCCGATCACGAACGCGAGCTCCGCCTCGTAGTCGACCTTCTCCGAGGCGCGCGGGAGAATGATCGGGTCACCGGTGCCGATGATCGTATTGGCGAACTTCGCGAAGAGGAGGGGAGACTTCGGGAGTTCCGACCCGCTCTCGGCCGCATGGTCGGCGTAGTTCAGTCCGAGGCAGATGATCTTACCGGGGCGCGGAATTGGTGCATTGATCTTGACCTGACCGATCTCATAGACGATCGTCTGGCCGTCTGAGCCGGTAGGCCGCTGGCCCGCGGTGAGAGCTGAAGCGACCCATTCCTGGATCCGCCGCGCTGTCTGCAGCGCTTCATCGCCCATCTCGAGGATCTCGCGTAAATCGCCCGGGAGCGATGTGCGCGCCGTCGGCAAAGCGCTCGCCGCGCGGGCCAGGTCCACAACGAAGCCGTTTACCTCCAGGCCCGCGGCTGTCCGCCCGGTGGCGGTGAACGTGAGTAGACGCATTCCTCCCTTTCTCCTTGATGTGACAAAGCACGGCACCGTGGCTATTCAGCCGCGCGGGCGGCGGTGCCAGCGCGGTGGGACGCCTGGCATTGTAGCG
>DATGMJ010000217.1:0-13112 GCA_035293685.1 Chloroflexota bacterium
TTGACGATATCCCCCGTCTTCTCACGCTGGTAGCGGCAGGAGCTCTCGCGGGCGCTCTCCTCACTGGATGCGCTATCGACCGCCCCGCGCTGGCGCCGGCTGCAACCGCGACGCCGGTCGCCGCAGCCGTCCTCCCGGCTCCGGCATCCACAGGCGCAAGACCGGCCGCCGCCGTGCGAGCCGCCCCGGTTCAGGTGCAAAGCGTCGTGGCTGCGAATCCCGCTCCTCCCGTCTCGGGGAGCACACACGGCATCACCGTGACTGGCCAGGGGCGGATTCAGGCACGGCCGGATCAGGCCACGATTGAGACCGGCGTCCAGACCCAGGCAACAACTGCGCGGGAGGCCCAGGCCGCGAACAACCGCGCGATGCAGGCCGTGATCAGTGCGATCAAAGCAGCTGGCATCCCGGACCGGGATATCCAGACCAGCGGCCTATCGCTCTCACCGATCATCGGAGAGAACCAGACCGTTCAGGGATACCGGGCGGTGAATAATGTGACCGTGCGTATCGAGAACATCGATCAGACGGGTGCCGTCCTCGACGCCGCGATCCAGGCCGGCGCCAACATGGCCGGATCGGTCCGGTTTGGCTTCAAGGACGAGACCAGCCTCCGGAACCAGGCCCTCGCCGCGGCTGCCGCAGATGCCCGCTCGAAGGCCGCGGCACTGGCAAGCGCCCTCGGCCTCCAGATCTCCGGAATCGAGTCGGTTGTCGAAGGGACGGTCAGCATCCCGATCCCTCTCGCCGCTCCCAGGGCAGTGGCAAGCGCTAGCGAGGCGGTCCCGGTCGAACCCGGCGAACAGACGATCACCGCCCAGGTGACGGTCGTCTTCAGCTACTGAACCGGCCTTTCTCTCAGCCGGTCGGTGTACCCCGGTTAGGCTAGCCGCGGGGTACACCGACCGGGCTGCACCACGTACTCCCTCAGGCAGGGAGGCGATCTGCCGTCTGCCGTGCACGCCACTGGAGTACTGCCACTGCCGCCGCGCCGGCAACCAGAAGCAGAAGCTGGACGGCGGTTGTCTCCCAGGTGGGGAAGATGCCAAGCCAGTCACTCGACGGCAGATAGGGTGCCGGCGTCGTGCCAATGATCCCGGCCACTTGCAGGTCATGGAGACCGGTTCCGATGAACTTGAATCCCAGGTAGTAGACCAGCAGGCTGGCAAGGAGGAAGAATGGGCGGAGCGGGAGGCGAAGACCAAAGAAGAGGATCGCCGATCCGATGATCATCAGGACAGCGGCCCCGAGCGCCAGCCCCATCAGGAGATGAGGTGTCGAGATTGACGGCGCCATACCGAGGTAGAACAGGACCGTCTCGGCGCCTTCGCGAAACACCGCCAGGAAAGCGACGAGGCCCAGCGAGAGCAAACTGCCCCGGGCCAGCGCCGCGCGTGTACTGCTCTCAATATAGTGCCGCCAAGCCCCCAGACTCGCCCGGGAGTGCAGCCAGTAGCTCACGTAGAGCAGCATGATTGCGGCCGCAAGACCAGTCACCCCCTCGATCATCTCCCGATTACTACCGGTCAGGAGCGCGGTGAATGCGACATTGGCCAGTACGGCCACAAGGAGGCTGACGCCGATACCCGCCGCAGCCCCCGCCCAGATCCAACGTCCCTTGTCAGCGTGACCAGCCCGCCGCAGAAAGGCGAGGAGAGCGGAGACGACCAGAAGAGCCTCGAGGCCTTCGCGAAGAAGGATCGCCGCAGCATCCAGCGGACCATAGGCGGTCGCAGGGGTGAGGAGCGGCGTCAGTCGTCCATCAATGGCGGCGAGAGCTTGCTCGGCAGTCGCCGGATCGGGTCGGGGCCCGGTCAGCGCGGCCAGGGCGATCACCGTACTATCCTCGATCGCCCGGTATGCCTCCCCCGAGCGACTGCGGACCTGGCCCTCCACATTCGGCCACGCCTCTTCGAATCGGCGCATCGCAACCAGGGCCGCAGCCGTCTGGCCGTTTCGCAGCGCAGCCCGCGCTTCTCGAATTAACTCCTCCAGGTCAGCAAGGGTAGCGGTAGGCGTTGCAGATGCGGGCGCGTTCGCTTCCGGTCCACCCGTCATCACTGTGCCCAGGTAGCGGTCGAATGATTCATCCAACGTCGCGAGAGCCGCGTCAAGTCCAGTTCGATCGACCGGCCGCATTGCGGCCCGTCTCTGGACCTCCCCCATCGCATCCTCGATCGCCCGGTAGTCAGACAGTGATCGCGCCCGCACATCGTCCTCGACCGCCTCCCATCCATCACGGAATCGATCAAAGGCGGCAAGCGCAGTATCAACCTGTCCGCCTGCCAGGGCGCCGCGTGCCTGATCGAGCAGGGCCGCGAGATCGCGCAGCCGCTGGGTCTGGCCATCCGCCGCTCGGCTCACGGACGGATACAAACTCACCCCGAGCGCCAGGAACAGAGGCAGAATGAGCCCAAGGAGTATCCGCCCCATGCCAAACCGCATGCCTTGCCCTCCAATCACGTCAGGATATCTCCCACCGGCCTGCCGGCTCCTGCGCCATCGGCGCCCCTTCCGCCCGCCAGGTGCCGAGAAGCACGGCTCCTGGCATTGTTCCCATTGCAGTAACAGGACGACCATGCCATTGACCGACGGATCGAGGTCTCCAGGTCATTAGGATCGCCTAATCCCCCATGAGGATAAGCCAAACCTAATCCCTGGTCAACCATTGACAGGGCCCGTGGCACGCCGTAGAATGATGGTGTTTAGAATAGTTCTCAAGTAAGACCAATTCATGGCAATGATGAACGAGGCGGCAACCGATCGCGAGACCGAGCTGATTGCACGCTTGCAGAGCGCTGGCTATCGCCTGACTCCCCAGCGGCTGGCACTGGTTCGGCTTCTCGCGCATGACACCTCCCATCCGAGCGCTGACCAGATCTATGCCCGGCTGCGCGCGGATTTCCCGACGGTCAGCCTGGCGACGGTGTACAACACCCTTGACGTCCTGGTGGAGCTCGGGGAAGCCCTGCCGCTCGACTTGAACGAGGGGTCAACGCGCTACGATGTACGCCGTCCGTCAGCCCACCCGCACGTTGTCTGCCGCCTCTGCGGACGGGTTGACGACCTCGAGATGGATGATCTCGCCGAGTTTGTTCGGAGAGCGCGGTCGCGCACGAGCTACGGGGATCTTCACCCGCGCATCTACTTCGAAGGCATCTGCCCCACGTGCGCGGCCAGCACGGAACGCCGCTCGGAGGAATAGGATGCGCGAGCAAGAGCGTGGACAGCGAGTTGCCGAGGATTATGTGGCCGCGATCGCGACGCTCGAGGCAGAGGGGCAGCCCGTTATCGGTGCCCGACTCGCTCGCGCGTTCGGCGTGTCACCGCCAACGGTCACGGAGACTCTGCACCGTCTTGAGCACGCCGGTTTCATCCAGAGCGGGCCGGGGCGAGAGCTTGCCCTGACACCGCGCGGCCGTGAGCTAGCACGGCGGACCCTTCGCCGGCGGCGGATTGCCGAGCGGTTCTTTGTGGATGCCCTCGGCATGGACGTAACCGAAGCCCAGGCCGAGGCTGACCGGGTCGAGCACGCTTTATCCGATGCGGCGGCCGACCGCTTGCAACGCGCGCTCGGCGACCCGACAATCTGCCCGCACGGCGATGCGATCGGCCTGCCCGATCGTGCCGCCGCTGATTTCTCTAGGAACCTCGATCGGGCGCCGGAGGGAGTCGACCTGGTCGTCGAGCATATCGGGTCCGAGGTCATGACCGAGCCAACCGCCCTTGACGAGATCACCCGCTCCGGGCTGGTGCCGGGCAGTCGTCTTCAGATTGTGGCAGTCGGGGACGGCGGACTCACCGTGCGCACGGCGCGCGGCGAGGTGGCGATCAGCCGGGCGGCGGCACGCATAGTGCGCGTTCGTCCTGCGCGTCCTCCCCGCGTCGCCGCTCCGGACAGCGAGCCCACCTACCGGATCAGCGTGACCGCGGTGCAGGGGACGTGCCCGGCCGGTCACCAGTCCGGGGATGCGTTCGAGTTCCGCCACTGTACCCCGTCCGGCCTCTGCCTCGAAGCCCTGCAGAAGCTCTTGCCCGTGCTCCACACCCTCCGCCTGGCCGGATCGCGGGCCGAGCGCATCGAGGTGCCGTGCCCGGACGATGGGATCGTTACCTTCGCCGTCGAGCGTACACCGTCAGGGACAGGAGAGCCCCCTCCTGCCGCAGACCGTTTGACTGCTCATGCCGCTGGTTACTAGCCCTCGCCTTGGCTTCCTCATTGGCGGTCTGCTTCTGGGCTACGCCCTAGGGCGACTGCTCTGGCGCCGGTCCGGGCGAGCACTCTCGTACTGGAGTGTCATCCTGGCCCTGGCGGTCGTCGGGGCCGCCAGTCAGGTAGTGTTCGGCGTCCTGGGCTTGCTTCCGATCTGGGAACAACTCTTCTTCCCGCTCCTCGTCGGGGGTGGTACCGGCCTCGCGGTGACTCCGGCGCGGCCGCCACGCCGGGCCGCGTGGTGGAAACTCTGGCGGGCGTAGAAGCGGCAGAGGCCGGACGCTAGGCCCCACGGTAGCGGTTGGTAATCGGCAGACGACGATCGCGGCCAAAGGCACGCGGGGTGATTTTGACACCGGGTGGGGCCTGCCGCCGCTTGTATTCAGTCCGGTCAACCATCCGGATGGTGCGGCGAACGGTCTCCTCATCAAACCCCATGGCCACGATCTCCTCAAAGCTCCGGTCCTCCTCCACGTAGGCACGGAGGATGGGATCGAGCACAGGATAGGGAGGAAGAGAATCCACATCACGCTGATCCGGGCGGAGTTCGGCACTCGGCTCCTTCGTCAGCACGCTCTCCGGAATGACCGGTCGACCATCGCGGGCATTGCGCCACCGGGCGAGATCATAGACGAGCGTCTTAGGAACATCCTTGATCACCGCGAAACCACCTGCCATATCGCCGTAGAGCGTGGCATAGCCGGTCGCCATCTCACTCTTGTTGCCCGTCGTCAGGACAATCCAGTCGAACTTGTTGGCGATCGTCATCAAGATCGTGCCCCGGAGACGCGACTGGAGATTCTCCTCGGCCAGCCCCTGCGGCAGGCCGGCGAAATAGTCGTCCAGCATAGCGAGCATAGCAGCGTGCGCCGGCTCGATTGGCACAGTCCAGAAGCGGATGCCGAGGTTCTCGGCAACCGCGCGGGCATCATTTTTACTGCCCGGGGAAGAGAACCGCGATGGCATCGAGACGCCGACCACGTTCTCCGGGCCGAGCGCGTCGGCGGCGATCGTCGCCACAAGGCTACTGTCAATCCCCCCGGAAAGCCCGACCAGAGCAGTGCGAAAGCCGTTCTTCCGGACGTAATCGCGCGTGCCGACAACAAGAGCGGTATACACCTCCTCGAGCGGCGCGAGCCGCCGCACCATTCGCTCGGGTAGGGGAGCGGGCGTAGGACGCGTTCGCGGCAGGGAGATGCGGGGCGCCGGCAGGGGATCGCCCACCGCCAAGTGCTCCTTGCGGCGGCGGGGTTCGTGGAGGCGCCGACGGAAGACCGCACCGAGGTCGAGATCCGCAACCACCAGATCCTCTTCGAACTGCGGTCCCTCGACCACCAGACGCCCTTCCTCATCGAAGACCATCGCGTTCCCGTCGAAGACAAGCTCATCCTGGCCGCCGACCATGTTCGTGTAAGCGACGATGACGACGTTATCGGCCGCGCGCGCGGCGAGCATCGTCTCCCGATATCGCTTCTTCCCCCGATGGTAGGGCGAGGCGTTGAGGTTCAGGATCAGCTCTGCTCCTGCCTGGACCTGGGCTACCGCCGGACCGGTTGGATACCAGATATCCTCGCAGATATTCACCCCGAAGATAACATCGCCGAGAACGAATACCGGCGCCGCGTCACCCGGACGGAAGTAGCGATCTTCGTCAAAGACGCCGTAATTGGGCAACAGCCGTTTGTGGTAGATGCCAGCAACGCGCCGCTGATGAATGACCGCCGCGGCATTGAAGATATCGGCCTGTGCGTCGACGAATCCGACAACCACCGTGATACCGTCGCACCGGCGGGCCAGCTCCTCCAGTCGCGCCAGATTATCGGCAATGAACCGGGGCTTGAGCAGGAGATCCTCGGGCGGGTAGCCAGTCAAGGCAAGCTCCGGAAAGACAACGAGCTCGGCCCCCAGCGCACGAGCTCGTTCGACATCGCGGAGGATCCGCTCGGCGTTGCCGTCAAGATCCCCGACCACCGCGTTCAGCTGTGACAGGGCAATCCGAATCATGCGCGCGTGCACGTGAATATCTCCCACTACCCGCCGCGGCCGCTCGATCCACCCGCCCCACGGAAGAGCCAGTATAGCCGCGATATATTGTCCATATATTGTACCAGTCTTTACCAGCCGACGGCGTAGCCGTCACGCCGCGGATCCACTGCTCCAAAGAGCGCGCCGGTCTCTGGCCTGACCTGGATCATGACCATGCTTCCCACCGCCTCCCAAGGTCCGATTCGCCGGACCGGGTGGCCGCGTGCAGCCAGGCCGCGCTGAACCTCGACCGGAAAGCGCTCCTCCAATAGGAGTTCGTCAGCACACCGGTGCGGGACCGTCGATTCCATGCCATCCTGAAGGTGACGCCAGCGCGGCGCCTCGACCGCCTCGTTCACCAGGTAGCCGTGATCCAGCACCAGCGTGATGACCTGCAGGTTGCTCTGGACCTGCGTGTCCGCTCCTGGCGTTCCACAGACCAGTACGAGGCGGCCGTCTCGAAAGATCATCACCGGCGTCATGGTATGGCGCACCCGCTTGCCTGGCTCCAGGCAATCCACATGCTCCGGATCGAGATGCCAGTAGGTCATGCGGTTATTCAGCAGGATGCCCGTCCCGGGGACGACGATGCTGGACCCGAAGGCCGACTGAAGGCTCTGGAGCTGGCAGACAGCGTTTCCCCGGCCATCGACGACGGCAAAGCACGTCGTATCCTCCGGGGTCGGGCGCGGCGGCCGCCGTCCGCGCCCGACCGGCGGGGCCTGTCCTTGATAGCGCCACGGGTCACCGGGTGCCACCAGGCTCGCGGCCCGGTCTGGATCGATCAGGCGGCGCCGCTCACGCGCATACTCCTTCGAGAGCAGACCCGCGACCGGCACCTCGGTATACCGCGGATCGGCGAGATACGCCTCACGATCGGCGAAGGCAAGCCGCTTCGCTTCGACCATCAGGTGGATACCGGCCGCACTGTTGGGACCGAGGGTGGCGAGGTCGTCCGCCTCGATCAGGTTCAGCATCTGAAGCAGGGTGAGGCCGCTTGAATTGGGCGGCGCACTGTAAATGGTAAAGCTGCGATAGTCGATCGAGATCGGCTCTTCCCAGGACGCCCGGTACGCGGCGAGGTCATCAGTGGTCAGCAGTCCCCCTTGTTCCTCGGAACAGCGCTGGATCAGCCGGGCGATGCGTCCCCGGTAGAATCCATCGTGACCGTCCGCGGCGATCGTCCGCAATGTCTCGGCAAGATCGCGCTGAACCAAGAGATCGCCAGGGGCGAGAGGACGACCATCGCGCGTGAAGACTGCCCGCGCGGCCGGACATGCGCGCAGTGCAGCATCTCCAGCGATGGCCTGCGCCAGCTTATAACTGATTGGAAAGCCCTCTTCAGCCAGCTCGATTGCCGGTGCGAGATCGGCCGCCAGTGGAAGACGCCCGTAGGCCTCGTGGATCTGAAGCCAGCCGCTGACCAGGCCCGGCACGGAAACACTCCGCATCCCTTTCATGGGGATTCCACTAGCCACGTACGCCTCGCGGGTGGCGCGCGCGGGCGCCGGGCCGGTCGCATTCATCACGCGGATACGACCGCGCTCGGCGTCATACACCATGCTGAAGCCGTCACCGCCCACCCCGGACATGTGTGGTTCAACCACGTTCAGCGCGGCCGCTACCGCAACCGCGGCATCAACCGCATGACCGCCGCGGCGGAGAATGGCGACGCCAGCCTCCGCCGCGAGTGGATGGCCAGCGCAGACCATCCCCCTCCGCCCCGCAACGACCGGTCGGTGGGCCTCCGCGTGCACTCCATGGGGACCTAGAACCACGAGCCACCTCCGTCATCAGGACCACTGGCCCGACCCGGCTTCTTATATCACAAAAACCGCCCCCCGCGAAGCCGACCGGGGCGGCCGAAGCGGCAGGTCGCACCAGCCAGCCTTCTCCGGGGCACCGAGCAACTTCGATGGTTGCGAATGATACGCGGTATCGCGGTATATTGAAGGGGAACGCTCGATGAGGATACAGCCGACCCGAGCGCTGGTGATCACGGCTGATTGGCCCAAGGAGCAGGCACCGGGGGCGCGAGGAGGTGAGTTAGTGGCCACACTTGAGGAACTCCTCCGAGCAAGCGCGGCACGGCACGCCCATCTCTGCCCACGCCAGGTGCTCGGCGTGCGGATGGGCATGCTCGCCGCCGAGCTACTCGGCCTGGAACTGCCGCGATCCGATAAGCGTCTCCTGGCCATCGTCGAGATGGACGGCTGCTTTGTTGATGGCGTAGCCAGCGCGACCGGCTGTCAGGTTGGCCACCGCACCCTCCGGGTTGTCGATTATGGAAAGATCGCTGCAACCTTCGTCGACACTCACCACGACCGGGCGTTCCGCATCGCTCCGCATCCGACCGCCCGCGCCGCGGCGCGCGATTATGCGCCCGAGGCCCGTGACCGGTGGGAGGCCTATCTTCTTGGCTACCAGCGCATGCCGGTGCCCTGCCTTCTGGTCTGGCAGCCGGTCCGTCTCCGGGAGCCGTCGGCCCGCCTCCTCAGCCGTCCGGAGGCGCGTGCGATCTGTGCCCGGTGCCAGGAGGAGGTCTACAACGAGCGAGAGGTTATTCAGGACGGGGTTGTCCTCTGCCAGGCCTGCGCCGGGATGGCCTATTACGAGAGCACCGATGCATGAGACCAGCAGGACAGTCGCGGTCCACTGCCCAGAACAGTTGTCTGACGGCACTACGGCGAGATGAACGCCAGAGCGGGATGCTCCAGACTCAGGTGAAGAGCCGACTGATCGAGGTCTGGTGGAAGACGCTCCGGATCGCTTCGGCGAAGAGTGAGGCGACGCTCACCTGACGCAGGCGGTCACCGAGTTGCTCGGCGGTTCGCGGATCCAAGGGAACAGTATCGGTGAAGATGATCTCGCGCAGGGGACTGGCGCTAATCCGCTCCACCGCACCGCCGGTGAAAAGGCCGTGACTCACCACCGCCCGGACGCTCCGGGCGCCGGCCTTCATGACCTCGTCGGCCATGCCGCAGAGGGTGCCGCCGGTGAAGACGATATCGTCCACGAGCACGGCATCGCGTCCCCGGACATCGCCCAGGAGCGCCGTGACCTCACTCTTCTCGTCGAGCTCGGGGCGAACCTTATCCCCCACGGCAACGCCAGCCCCAAGGTGCGCCAGCCGCCGCTGGTAGGCCCGGGCCAGCGAGGCACGTCCGGCGTCAGGTGCCACGATCACCGGCTGCTCGATCATCCCCGCCCTCACTTCTGCCTCGACCTCCTGGGCCAGGACCGGCAGACCATAGAGGTTGTCCACCGGCACTTTGAAGAAGCCCTGGAGCTGGGCGGCATGGAGATCCATGGTCAGGACGCGATCAACCCCGACTGCCTCGAGAATATCGGCGACAACGCGCGCCCGGATGGAGACCCGTGGTTCGTCTTTCTTATCACCCTTCATGTATGGGAAATACGGCAAAACCGCCGTCACCGAGCGAGCACTCGCCCGGCGGGCCGCATCGATCAGGAAGGCGAGCTCCATGAGGAAGTCGTTCGGGGCCTGATGGCCTGACTGGATAATGAAAACGTCGTGCCCGCGCACGTTCTCCTCGAGCTTGACCTCGATCGCACCGTCGGAAAACGTTCGCAGACGCGCGCGACCAACCGGATGGCCAAGATGAGCGCAGACCGCGGCCGTGAACGCCGGATGAGACCGACCCCCAAAGATCGTCAGGCGATCGGTCGTACGCGGTTCATCGATGATCGGCACACCTCGCTAGACGGCCGCACCCCGCGGCCGGACACGGCGCGCCATTGTCAGGTCGGGCGGGTCTCGCCGGTCCCCCTCAACTGGAGTGGAACAGGGATATATCCATACCCGGCACCGGCACACCGCGCTGAACCCCTGGCGCGCAACGAATCATACCAGATCTCTTTGGATTGCGGCAGCGTCAGAGATGTCAGCGAGCCGGAGAAATACGCGAGAGGAGGAGCGCACCGATGCGCTCCTCCTCCCATGCCCGACCGATGCGAAGGATTACCTCTCAGGCATCGTAGTAGAGGAAGAACTCGTAAGGGTGGGGCCGAAGCGCGACCGGATCGACTTCACGCTGACGCTTATAGGCGATGTAAGTCTCGATGAGATCCCGAGTGAAGACATCGCCGCGCAGGAGGAACTCGTGATCTTCCTCCAGGGCGTTCAGCGCCTCGGCGAGGGAGCCCGGCGTGGACTTGATATTCACCGCCTCCTCTGGCTCCAGCTCGTAGAGGTCCTTGTCAATTGGGGGCGGCGGCTCGATGCGGTTCTGGATTCCATCCAAGCCGGCCATCAGCATCGCCGCCATCGTCAGATAGGGATTGCAGGTCGGATCCGGACAGCGGAACTCGATGCGCTTGGAGCGCGGATTATCCGAGTACATCGGGATTCGCACCGCCGCTGACCGATTGCGCTGCGAGTAGATCAGATTCACCGGCGCCTCGTAGCCGGGGACCAGGCGGCGGTACGAGTTGGTCGTCGGCGCGGCAAAGGCAAGAAGCGCGGGCGCGTGCCGGAGCAGTCCTCCGATGTAGTAGCGCGCAGTGTCGCTCAGCATCGCGTAGCCATCGCGATCGAAGAACAGGTTGACGTCGTCCTTCCAGAGGCTCTGGTGAACGTGCATGCCCGAGCCATTATCCTGGAACAGCGGCTTCGGCATGAAGGTTGCGGTCATCCCGTGCGCGATCGCCACATTCTTGATGATGTACTTGTAGAGGAGGAGCTGATCCCCCATCTTGGTGAGGGTCTGGAAGCGCATGTCGATCTCGGCCTGCCCAGCCGTTGCCACCTCGTGGTGATGGACCTCGACCTGGATACCAGCTTCGATCATCTTGAGGACCATCTCTGAGCGCAGGTCCTGCAGGCGATCGAGCGGGGGCACCGGGAAGTATCCCTCCTTATGGCGGGGACGGTAGCCTAGGTTCGGCTTCCCATTCGAAGCACCGCTGTTCCAGATGCCCTCGTCGGCATCAATGAAGTAATAGCCGCTGTGAGTCGTTTGATCGAAGCGGATATCGTTGAAGATGAAGAACTCCGCCTCCGGTCCCCAGTAGCTTGTCGTCGCAACGCCGGACTGGATCAGGTACCGCTCCGCCTTCTGGGCTACGTAGCGTGGATCCCGCGAATACCACTCACCGGTCACCGGATCCTTCACGTTGCAGATCAGGCTGAGCGTTGGAATCGAACAGACCGGATCGACAATCGCAGTAGTCGGATCGGGGACCAGAAGCATGTCACTCTCGTGAATCTTCTGGAAACCCCGGATGCTCGAGCCATCAAAGCCCAGCCCCTCTTCGAAGACGTCAACCTTGAGCTCCGAGATCGGCGTGGAGAAGTGCTGCCAGGTCCCCGGCAGATCGACGAACTTGTAGTCTACGAACTTCACCCCTCGCTCGCGCGCGAATGCGATAACCTCCTCGGGAGTCGTCAACGTCTTCGTACCGGTCACGTCGATGGCCATCAGGGATCTTTCCTCCTTATCCGACTGCGGGCGGCTCACCGCGCACGGGCGAACGCCCTCCTGCCCATACTCTACGGCCTGACCCGCACGCGGGTCTACGTGAGAAGAGACCAGAAACCGAAGGCCTCATTTGTGCTATACGCACAAATGAGGGATCATTCTGGCGACGGCGTGGGAGAGCTACCGGTGGGGATATCGCGCGCACAGGTGATCTTCACGCGCGGACGGCCGAGCTTGAGCCCCATGCGGGCAACGCTCTCCCGCACGACGCGCTCGATCTCCTGCGACTTGGCGGGAACGTCCACGTCGGGGTCGACGAGGACATCAATCTCGATATCCACCAGCCTGCCACGTGCCGTAACTGTGGGGACTGCGCGCTGGACCTGAGCAACTGCCAGTACATCCGACCGAAGTCGTTCGGCAACCGACGCCGTGGAGAGCTCGGTGGACTGACCGCCGCTCACGATCTGAACGGACTTCGCGGCCGGCCGTCTCCACTCGAGCCGCAGGAGCACCAGCGCCAGGGCGATCAAGAAGAGCGCCGCCATCACAATAACGAGGTGGGGGAGGGAAATCGGCTCGACCTTTACCTGATCGAGCTGGGAGGACACGAACTCAGCAACGCCCTGGGGCGTGACCGCGACCGGCACCAGCAGCACAATCAGGGCAATAAGCAGAATCGAGACGACAACACGATTGAAAAAATTCATCATTTGCGGCATACAGTACGCTACCCTAGCTCGTCCGTCAAGATTAGTTGAACTGTCAGCGCCGCCGTGCCATACTTAATTGGCGGAGGCGTGCCGTTCGGGTGCGGATCGCGATCATTTCTGATGTCCACGCGAATCTGGCGGCGCTCGAGGCGGTGATTGCCGACTGGGGCACAGTCGATGCCGTCTGGCACCTCGGCGATCTCGTCGGGTACGGGCCGGATCCGGTCGAGTGCGTCGAGCGTCTCCGCAGCCTCACCAGCGTCTCCCTGGCTGGCAACCACGACTGGGCGGCAATCGGACGCCTGGATCCCTCTGATTTCAACGCGCTGGCCCTCGAGGCAATCCGGTGGACTGCCCAGCAGCTGACACCGCAGGTGCGTTCCTACCTGGCGGGTCTGCCGACGATGCACATCGCGGGCGATTTTACCCTGGTCCACGGCAGCCCGCGGGACCCGATCCGGGAGTATGTCCTGAGCACGTCCGTGGCGCGGGCGTGCTTCGCCGCGTTCGACAGTCAGGTCTGCTTCATCGGCCACAGCCATATCCCGCTGGGCTTCCGCCTGCAGTCAGACACGGGCAAGGTCGAGCCGCTTCCGCTGTCCTATGCCGAGACAGAGCTCGGCACAGATCGTCAGCTGATCAACGTCGGGAGCGTGGGACAGCCGCGAGATGGCGATCCGGCTGCGCGATACCTGATCATGGACACTGACCGCCGCTGTT
>DATGMJ010000218.1:0-3634 GCA_035293685.1 Chloroflexota bacterium
ACAGCGCCGGCCTTGGACCGGACTTCCCCTGACACTCCACCGGACAATCTTCACTTGGCAAGCCGCCCGCCAGGGCCGACGGCTCGCCTGCGATTATACGCACCCGCGCCGCAACCGTCAATCACCAGCACCGGCACAAGATGCGTCTGCTGCTGGGTCTGTCACCCGGGAGCGTGAGGCGAACGGCCGCCTGGACCAGCGGGAGACGTCCAGCTCCACGATTCAGGGGTTGTCGGCCGGGGGATGGTGTGATAGCCTGTGTGGGCGGTCGGAGCAAGGGGTGGAGGAAGGCTGTCCCTCCGCCCCGGTGGGCCTTGCGGTCGCGAGCGGCCGTGCGCGGCCGGTTGATCGCCGCAGGGGGGTATTCCAGGGGCCTGGTAGGAACGCGTGACGATTCGACGGTCGTACCCTTTCATCATCCTCGCGGCTACCCTCTTCGCCTTCAACCTCTCGCTCGGCATCAGCCGCAGTATTCAGAACAACTTTTGGGTCGATGTGCTCGGGCTTCGCCCGGATCAGATGGGGATCCTCATCACTGCCCGCGAAACGCCCGGCTTTCTGACCGTTGCCCTCGCCGCGCTCACAATGCGCATCGCCCCGTCCCGGCTCGCCAGCGCCTGCTTCGTGATCATGGCAATTGGGTACTACGCGTACGGGCTGGCGACCTCCTTCACGACGATCGTACCGGGGGTGGTAGTGGCCAGCATCGGATTTCATCTGTGGGCAACCCTGAACGGGTCGTTTGGCTTATCCGTGGCCCGTGAGCACGATACCGGAAGCGTCCTGGGGGATCTCCAGGCGGTTGGGTTCGTCGCCGGCCTGCTCGGTCTGCTCGGCGTGCTCATTGGGATCGGCACGATCGGTTATGCGGCCGCCTTCGCCATCTCCGGTCTTGCAATGCTCGTTGGAGCCGCAGCGATCGCCAGCTTCCCCGATCACATCGTCCACCGCTCGCCGCAGCGGTTGGTTATCCGTCCTCGCTATGCGCTCTACTACGCCCTGAACTTCTTCGAGGGGTGCCGGTTCGAATTATTCCAGGCCTTCGGCATCTACCTGCTGGTCCAGGAGTACCGGCAGCCGGTCCAGGTGATCGCGGTCCTGTTTATGATTGTTGGCGTCGGCAGCGCGGTCCTCTCCCCACCCGTTGGCCGGCTTATTGACCGCTTCGGCGAGCGCGCGACGATGACGGTTGGCTACCTGGGGATGCTGGGCACCTTTCTCGGTTTCGCCCTCTGGCATGATGCGCTGGCCGCGACGATTCTCTACGTGGCGTACAATGTTCTGCTCCTGTCCGAGATCGGGGTCAACTCCTACCTGAAAAAGATCGCTCGTCCGGAGGATGTGCGCCCTAGCCTGGCGGCGGGGCTCACGATGATGCACGTGCCGGCGCTGGTCGTGCCGATCCTGGGGGGAGCCCTGTGGAACGCCTACGGATTTGCGGTGCCGTTTTTGCTCGGGGCTGGCTTCATCACTGCATCGCTACTGGCCACCCAGTTCATTCCGCGCCCGGCCGCGGCGCCCGCCCTGGAGCCAGCGGCTCCTCGGCCCGCGCCGTGAGTGTATGCTGAGCATATGAACATCCGCCAATTTTCTTCGTAACGAGGGTCGACCCTGAAACCGCGACAGCCGCGCCCGCTGTCCGAACGGCGCATCGCGATCGTTCACTCCTGGCTGAATCAATACGGAGGCGCCGAACGCGTGCTCGAGCACCTCCACGACCTCTTCCCGGCGGCGCCCATCTACACCTCGATGTTCGAGCCGCGAGTCTTCCCCTCCTTCTACCGCACCTGGGATATCCGCCCGAGCTTTCTCCAGCGGGTACCGCTCTCGCGAAGCCGGCACCAGCTCATGCTCTTTCTCTACCCCCTCGCCTTCGAGAGCTTCGACCTATCTGGATATGACCTTGTCGTGAGCATTACCAGCGGCTTCAGTCACGGCGTGCGCGTTCGGCAGGGATGGCATGTCTCGTACTGTCTCACGCCCCCGCGCTTCCTCTGGAACTTCGCGAGCTACGCCCAGCTTGAGGGGATCGGACCAGTGGCGCGAACCGGCCTGAGCATACTCGTACCGCTCCTGCGCCTCTGGGACCGCCTGGCCGCCCGGCAGGTCCATTCCTTTGTCGCGATCTCGCGGGTCATCCAGGAGCGCATCCACCGCTGTTACGGGCGATCGTCAGAGGTTATCTATCCTGCAGTCGACGTCAACTCATTCGCGCTGAGCGATACGGTCGACGACTACTTCCTCACCGTCTCTCGCCTGATCCCGTACAAGCGGATCGATCTGGCAATCGCAGCGTGCAACCGGCTGCGGCTGCCGCTCAAGGTCGTCGGGACGGGACGCTCGGAAGCGGCTCTCCGCGCGCTCGCCGGCCCGACGGTCGAGTTTCTCGGCCGAGTTGACGAGGCCACGCTCCGCCGTCTGTACGCGCGCTGTCGGGCGCTCATCTTCCCGGCTGAGGAGGACCTTGGTCTGACGCCGATCGAGGCGCAGGCGGCCGGCCGGCCGGTGATTGCGCTGGGACGCGGCGGCGCGCGGGAGACGGTCATCGAGGGCGAAACCGGTCTCTTCTTCCCGGAGCAGTCAGTTGACGCGCTCGTCGCGGTGCTCGCTCGCTTCGACCACCGCGACTACGATCCGCAGCGGATTCGCGAGCACGTCCGGTCACGCTTCGATCTCTCCGTCTTTCGTGACCGCTTCGTGTCCTTCCTGGAAGGGACGCCGTGCGAATCTTGATCACCGGTGGGGCAGGCTTCATCGGCTCGCACCTTGCCGAGGCACTCGTCACGGCCGGCGATCAGATCGTGGTCGTTGACGACCTGAGCCGCGGGACCCGAGAGAACATTCCCTCCGAAGCGACCTTCGAGCAACTTGACCTGGCCGCGGCAAACCTGGAGCCGATCCTGGAGCGCTACCGTCCGGAGGTCGTCGTCCACTGCGCCGCGCGGGCCTCGGTCGAGCACTCGATGCGCTTTCCCCTGGAAGATTACCGGGTGAACCAGCTCGGCGCCTTCCGCCTTTTCGAAGCCTGCGTCCGGCAGGGGGTTCGGCACGTCGTGCTCCTGTCCACGAGCGCCGTCTACGGGCAAGCCGAGCGGCCAGCGCGCGAGACAGATCTGCCAGCGCCAGCCAATTACTACGGCATCCACAAGTGGGCAGCCGAGCGGTACCTCGAACTGAGCGGTCTCTTCGGCACGATCCTGCGCCTGGCCAACGTCTACGGCCCCCGACAGCGATCGGATGGCGAGGGGGGAGCAGTGGCGATCTTCCTCGACCGCATTCTTGCAGGGGAGGAGGTCGTCCTCTACGGCGGCGGCGAACAGACGCGTGATTATATCTACGTGACTGATGTGGTCGCGGCGATTACCACGGCGATTCGCTACCGCCTCCCCGGGGTGTGGAATGTCGGGAGCGGGCGGGAGACGCCGATCCGGGTGATCCTCGACACGGTAGCAACGGCGGCCGGCCGATCGCCGCGCGTGCGGATCGTACCGCCGCGTGCGGGCGATGTCCGGCGTTCTTCCCTCGATGCGAGCAAGCTCATCGCGACCGGTCTCTGGAAGCCAATGGTAGCGCTGGAGGTGGGGATCCAGCAGACGGTTCAGGCCCGACGAGACGCTCGCGACCGAATCTAGCG
>DATGMJ010000219.1:0-5335 GCA_035293685.1 Chloroflexota bacterium
TCCGCTGCTCACCACTGGCTGCCCGAGCGCGGTTTCAACCATTTCATCTACGACGATCCGCTCCAGGCGACGATGACCGTGGCGTGGCTTCTCGCCAACCCGCACTACCGCGAGCCGTCGATCGCCACGATCTGGTGGGGCGACCATTACGTACTGGTGCGTGGAGTCCGGGCCACGGCGGATCCGTACCAGGCGTATCCAGACGTGAAGATTCTCGGCGTGTACGTCATGGACCCCAATAAGGGGCGACCATCGTGGCTCGGGGAGGACCGATTCATTCCGATTGATCAGTGGATTCGTCGGTACCTCACACCGGTGAGCTATTTGACGCCGGGATCGGGCGTCCCCGGCGATGTGTGGCAGGGGCGCTACGTGACAATCCAGCGCGACTGGACCGACAGCGGTCCGACCCTGCCGGGGCGGGTCAATGCCACGCCGCGATCATATGAGAAGAATGCTCTCTAAGTAAGATATATGAAGGCCCCGGACGCCGCGTTCGCGGTTATCTCATAGCGCCGGGCCCATGGGCCAGTTGGGCTAGGTGGGATCTCCCCTGGTTCCAGGGGAACCCGTTCGCAGGAAAATGCTCTTACTCTGGTCTGGCCAGCGTCTCGGCAAGGCGTCGGAGGAGCTCTCGACAGTGGGGAAAGGCAAGGTTAGCGGGGAGCGCCTCCAGCGAAAACCAGGAAAGAGCCGCGACATCGTCGGCCGGGCGGGGCTCGCCGTCGATGATGTGCCCGAGGTAGTAGATGTTCAGGGTGTAGTCTCCTTCATCCCCATGACCGTAGTAGTCGATCAGGATGGCGAATGGCTCCGCGTCGAGCGCAACCTCTAGACCGGTCTCCTCTTTCACCTCGCGGTGCGCGCCAGCGCGAGGATGCTCGCCCGGCTCGAGGAATCCACCGGGGATATCCCAGTCGCCGCGATGCGGCTCGACTGCTCGCTGACCCAGCAGAACGCAGCCGTCGTGCAGAATCACGGCGCCTGCACAGGGCTTTGAGTTATGATAATGCGTGGTGCCGCAGGCGGCACACGCTTGAGGCGCGTGCGGTGCCGCGCGGTTTCGGGCAAGCGGCGCGCCGCACCGTGGGCAAAAGGAGAAAGCGGCCATCGTGTCTCCTCCGCATAATCCCCCGACCGATCAGGGGGGCACGTCGATCGACTGCCTCCTGTTCGATCTCGACGGAACGCTGATTGATACCACTGATCTGATTTTCCAATCATACCAGCACGCCCTTGGGACGCTCCTGGGGATTCAGGCCACCGCCGAGGATCTCTACCTGGGCTACGGGCGGCCGCTTCCCGAGGCGTTCGCGGCGATCCTGGAATGGCGCGAGGTTCGGAGGCCGCCGGCAGAGCAGGCCGTGCTCATTGAGAAGCTGGTCGCGGCGTACCGCGCATTCAATGTGGCTCACCATGATGAGCTGGCGCGCGAGTTTCCCGGTACAGGTGCGGTGCTTGATGAATTGCGGCGGCGCGGTTACCCGCTTGGGCTGGTCACCTCCAAGTCCCGGGGGATCGCTGAGCGCGGCCTTCGCCTTGCGCGGCTGGCCGAGTGCTTCGACACCCTGGTCTTCATGGAGGACAGTACACGCCACAAGCCGCACCCGGAACCGATCTGGACGGCCCTGGGGCGGCTTGGGTTCCAGGAGCAGCCGCAGCGGGCCCTGTACGTCGGAGACAGCATCCACGACCTGCGGGCGGGTCGCGCCGCTGGCGTCCGGACGGCGGGCGCGCTCTGGGGCCCCTTTCCGCCGGAGAGCCTGATCGCTGAGGGGCCGGACCTCCTGCTGTCCAGCCTCGCCGATCTCCTGCAGCTCTGTCCGGGGCCTTCGGCGCCGGCCCCTGCGCCGAGGTAGTGCCCGCGCAGTCGTCCGCGCCAGGGAAGCGTGCGCGGCCCACATCGCGGTAGGGATGGCGGAGAGCGACGCCTCTCCCCGGCACCTCTCCGCCGGGGCCATTTTGCCGGGGTGATCACTGCCGGGGGTGGTCAATCAGGACGATCCGATCGCCCACTGCTGTACCGGTTTGCTCACAAGTCCCCGCCGGGAGCTCGATGACTGCGTGGCTACCCCGCACAATCGGGCCGATGCGCCAGGGGCGAAGTCTGGGAAGGATTCGCTTGACCGTCCCATCATGGGCGAGGTGCAGGACGTCGATCGGCATAGCCATGAAGAGTGAATGGACGCTGTTGCACGGAATAATCACCAGACCGTCCGACCGCGTCCAGTTCGAGCGGCCCAGGAGGCCGAGGCCGCGGCGGAGGAACGACTCGGCGACCTCAGCCCGGGTGGCCAGGACTTGCTGGCGGCTCAGGTTGATGACCTGGACGCGCCGCATTGATCTCTCCCCGCTCTTCCCTCAGGACCGTGCCGGCGTTACCGCTCGACTGGGTTCGAGGCGATGGACCACATACGTCCGGACCAGTGGCCGTGCGACATTGTACACGGGAATGCCCCCCGGGGTCCTGCCCACCGGTGAGCCGTAGTGAGCGTGTCCGTGGAAGCAGACGTCAGCCTCGTGTCGATCAATTGGATCGCAAAGACTGCTGTTCCCCAGAAACGGGAACAACTCTGGCGATTCGCCGATTACGGTATCGCGAATCGGGGCGTAGTGGACGATAGCCACGACATAATCAACCGCATCATCACGAACCCTGCTCAGGGCGGCATCGAGCTTCTCGGCTTCCTGCTGGCCAACCCGAACGAAGGCCTTGAGCGGAAGCTCACCGAATGGGGCAACCAGGTGGTCGCCAAACCCGCCGCAGAAGCCCTTGACCCCGGCGAACCCGACCCTTCGCCCGCGGATATCGAGCGTCGCGGCGCTACCATCAAGCATCACTATGCCAGCTTCCTCGAGGATGCGAACAATAGCCCGTTCCTGCTCCTGCTCGAAGTCGTGGTTGCCGAGCACGCCGATCATGGGGATCCGGATGCCGCGGACTTCCTCTGCCAGGATGCGGGCCTCGTCTGGCTGCCCGTAGAGGGTCAGATCGCCTGCGAGGATCAGGACATCCGCCTGCTCGTTGACTGATTCCAGCTCATAGCGGAGCCGCCCGCGAAGCTCGCTGTAACAGTGAACATCGGCGATCGCCGCGACCCGGATGGGAGACCTATCGTCTGGCAAAACGCCTCCCTGTTTTCCGATGCTGATTCTTCGTAAATTATATCTGTTCCTTGACGCCCTGTTCGCCTTTCCCGGGAGGGGCCCCTCCCGCACCTGGCGCTGGGGCTGAGTGCGGGCGGTTCAGAAGGGCGAGGGTCCGGGCCAGATCCGCGGGCGTGTTCAGGTTCTCAAAGGAATGGAGGTCGGGATCATACCGCCGGAGGATTGCCTCGTCAATAAAGCGCGTTGCAACCTCCTCGACGAGGCCGGCGAGCCGATACTGGCCGGCGGCGAGGCGGCGCTCGAGGACGCGGGCGCAGGAGCATCGGTAGACTGCGTGGAGCATCTCCAACCGTCCATCGGCTCGCCGCGGCACCAGGAGATCGTAGTCACGCGGCATCGCGAGCAGGGCCTGGAGAACGCGAACACTCAGGAAGGGCAGGTCGCACGCGACAACCAGGGCATACTCGTGGTGAACGGCTCGCAGACCGGCAAGGATGCCGCCTGCCGGGCCGACCCCCGGTCGGGCATCCAGGATGATCCGGGCCGGCAGGTTTGTGAAACCAGTCCCGTCAGTCCCAACCGCGACGACCACGTCGTCGGACACTTCCCTGACCCGACGGATCGTCTGTTCGAGGAGCGTCTCGCCGGGGGTGAGCTGAAGGAGGCGTTTATCGTGGCCAAGGCGAGTGCTCCGTCCCCCCGCCAGGATGACCACGCTCGCCGGGCTGATCACGCCGCTCTAACGAGAGCCTCGTACTGCTCAGCGGTCAGGAGAGAGTGGAGCTGTGCAGGGTCGGCGATCTCGAGGATGATCATCCAGCCTTCGCCGTAGGGGTCCTGGTTGACCAGCTCCGGCTGATCGACGAGCTTTTCATTGACCTCGATCACTGTCCCGCTGACCGGCGCGAAGAGATCAGAGGCTGTCTTGACTGATTCCACGACCCCAAAAGGCTTGCCCTGTTCAACTGTTGTCCCCACGCGGGGAAGCTCGACGAAGACCACGTCGCCCAGCTGCTCCTGGGCGTAGGAGGTGATGCCCACAACCCCCCGCCGATCGCTGACCCGGATCCACTCGTGCTCCCTGGTGTAAAGAAGCTCCTGCGGGTACACTCGCCCTCCTCCGCGGCTCGTTGCCGCCGATTATAGCACGGGGTATACTATGGCCGCATTAAAAGGAGGCGCGATTCACGTTGTGTCCCGCCGTGCGATGATGACGGCCGCGGAGGGACCGACCAGGAACGGGGGATGATCCGAGTCCAGCGACGCATCGCGGTGATCGGTGTGCCGATCGACCTGGGATCCGGTCTGCGCGGCGTGGATGTCGGGCCTTCGGCCCTGCGATGCGCTGGTCTCGTGCCTCGCCTTCGGGCGCTCGGCCACGAGGTTCTCGATATGGGGAACCTTGCCGCGCCGGTGGCCGAGTCGGCCGAAGAAGGGCTGGCGACGGCGCGGTTTGCCGCGGCGCTTGCGGACGTCTGTCGCGAGGTCCGCATGCGGGTTTGCGAGGCGATTGAGCGCGGCATGACCCCTCTCCTCCTTGGGGGGGATCATTCGCTGGCCATCGGGTCGCTCGCTGGACTGCTCGATCGGCGGCCCGATGCCCGGGTTCTCTGGCTGGATGCGCACGGCGACCTGAACACACCAGAGACCACGCCCAGTGGGAACGTCCACGGCATGCCCCTGGCAGTTGCCCTGGGAGAGGCGCCAACGCTGTTCCCTGGTCTTGACTGGCACCGCCGTGGGATCGCGCCCGAGCGGGTCGTGCTGGTGGGGGTCCGCAATCTTGATCCGGGCGAGCGCGAGCGCATCCGCCGACTGGGGCTCCGGGTGTATACGATTGCGGACGTCGATCGCCTCGGGATCTACGAGGTCATGCAGCGGGCGCTGGATTACCTGAAGGCCCCGCCGGACTCCCTGCATGTCAGCCTGGACCTTGATGTTGTCGATCCACTTCACGCGCCGGGTGTTGGCACGCCGGTCTCTGGTGGGATGACGATCCGCGAGGCGCATCTCGCCTTGGAGATGATCGCCCAGACCAACCTGATGGCCTCTCTCGAGGTGGTCGAAGTGAATGCCTTTCGGGATCAGGAAAACCGGACTGGGCAACTGGCCACGGATCTCGTACTCTCGGCCTTCGGCAAAACGATCCTCTAAAAACGATCCCCTAGAACGGATACGGCCAGGTCAGCGCTGTGCCGACGGCGCGTCAGGACTGCAGTACGCGTCC
>DATGMJ010000220.1:0-5443 GCA_035293685.1 Chloroflexota bacterium
ATGACCGCAAGCGCCGCATAGGCCGGTCCGATCTGTCCGCCGGCCAGGTCGATGAGTTGACCAGTCAGGGGCAGGGCAAAAGCCGAGATTGTCGTTCCAATTCCCCACACCACACCGACGGCAGTCCCGGTGCGCTCGCCGGGGGCGAGCTCCGTGGCATACACCATCGTCACCGGTGGGGTGAGGCTTGTCCAGAATCCAATCACCACGGAGAGAGCCACAGCGATGCTCATTGTCGGAGCAAGGAGAAAGAGCCCCAGCGACACCGATGTGCCTGCCAGAGCGATGACGAGGAGGGCACGCCGCCCCAGGTGGTCGGAGAGCGCGCCGCCGAGCGGCTGGGCGATAAAGGCGGTGCCAGACATCAGCGCGGTCAGGAGTGCCGAGCGGGCCAGAGAGGAGCCGTGAGCGACATAGTAGGAAGGGAGCCAGTTCGAGAATGTCGAGCTGGTTGCCAGGGCCAGGCCATTGACCAGGGTGAGGAGGGCCAGCGGCCGGGTGATACCCGCCAGGAGCCCGCGGCTCCCGCGGTGAGCCGGCTCGACGAGGGCTAGGAGAACGATCACTGCCGCGACCAGGGCAGGCAGGGCCAGTAAACTAGCGGCCTGATGCCAGTCAGTCCGCGCGAGGAGGAACGATACAACCAGCGGCCCGAGCACGAATCCGGCTGCGTTGCCCACGCCGTGGATGCCCTGAGCGAAGCCCCGCCCCCGCTGCCCGAAGACGTGCGTGAGGAGCGTAGCGCTCTGAGGATGATAGGTCGCCGCGGCAACGCCCAGACAGAGCGCGGCGATGAGCACGGAGGGGAATCCCTGGCTCAACCCCAGGCCAAGCATTGCCGCGGCAAAGGCGAGGAAGCCGAGCGCCATGAGCAGACGCCGAAGTAGCAGGCGATCGGCAAGGTAGCCAAGGGTGGGCTGTAAGACAGCCGAGGTCACCTGAGTGAGCGCCGGGATAATCGCCACAGCCGTATAGCTGAGTCCGAAGCTCTGGCGGATCGCCGGCAGCATGATCGGGATCACGAGCGAGTAGAAGTCGTTGATCGTGTGACAGCCGACCAGGGCGATGAGGATTCGCCGCCGCAGGCACGGGGGAATCTCTGACGAGGCGGTCGAACGGACGATCAGATCAGCCATCAGTTCCCATTCCCGCGCGCGGCCTGGTGAGGGCGCGGCGAGAGCTCGCCAGCCCGTTGACGCGGGGGGAGCCATGTGCTATCGTGTTGACGTGGGTTCGAGACACGCTGCGTACCCATGTCGCTGTTCCCGGGTGGATTGCGCCCCCATCTCCTTCACCTGGCCATCCGGTCCGGTCTCGGCAGTCGGCACGGCTGAGCGATCACACGATCCGCACGGCTCGTGATCCTTGCGTCCCGTGATCGCGGACGGGCCCGTGCCCCGCGTCCGAGCAGACCGATCCCGCCGCGCAGGTTGCACGGCTTGCTTGATGAGCATCGATTGATCGTGGATTCCTGGTGATCGGATTGCGGAGCCATCCGCTTGACGGCACTGGTCGTGCGTTTCCCCGTGCCCATCATACCTTGCCCTATAGGAGGCTGGTACACCCCTATGTCCCCCCTTCCCTCGCCGGAGGAGCGGCGGAAGCGTCTCAAGATCCTCGGTCTGGAGCCTTCCTCACGACGTGCGGCTCCACTTCCCGGCCGGAAATCGGCTGCTGCCGAGGAGCGTGCCCAGCAACAGAAGGAAGGTCGGCGCCGTTCCAAGCAGTCGCGCGGCGACTAGAGCGCTCCGGACCGTCGTCCGTGCGGTTCGTTCAGTACTCCTCGAGGTAGCGATCGAGCTCCCACGGACTGACGTAGGTGCGGTACTCGTTCCACTCGATCGTCTTGGCCTCGAGGAAGCGCTCGTAGACGTGCGGGCCGAGCGCGGCCTGGACGACTTCGTCCTTGCGGAGCTCATCGAGCGCGGCCCCAAGTGAGCCCGGCAGGACATCGATCTGGCGCCGGATCCGTTCGTCCTCGTCGAAGCTGTACAGATCCTCCTCGACAGGCTCTGGCAGGGCGAGCTTGCGGCGAATCCCATCAAGCCCGGCGGCGAGCATCACCGCGAACGCCAGATAAGGGTTGCAGCTGGGATCGGGGCAGCGGATCTCAACGCGGGTTGCCTTCAGACGCCCCGGGCTGATCCGGGGAACGCGGATCAGGGCTGATCGGTTCACCCGTGCCCAGCTGATGTAGACCGGTGCCTCATAGCCGGGCACCAGCCGCTTGTACGAGTTCACGAGGGGAGCGAGAACGGCCGTCATGGCCGGGGCATGGTAGAGTTGCCCGGCGATGAAGTGCTTCGCCGTGGCCGACAGGCCATATTCGTCCGTCGGGTCGGCGAAGACATTCACCCCGTTCCGATCGAACAGGCTCTGGTGCGTGTGCATGCCCGAGCCGTTGATGCCGTAGATTGGCTTGGGCATGAATGTCGCGTAGAGATTGTGCTGCTGGGCGATCGCCTTCAAGGTGTACTTAAAGGTCACGGTGTTGTCTGCCGCGGTCAGCGCATCAGCATACTCGAAATCGATCTCGTGCTGGCCGTCCGCCACCTCGTGATGGCTCGTCTCGACCTTGATGCCCATCTCCTCGAGCGCGTTGACCATCTCCTTGCGCACGGTCGAGGCGAGATCTGTCGAGAAGTCGAAGTAGCCGGCCCGATCATGCGGGAGCGGCGCGATGCGTCCGTTCTCGTCCGGGCGGAAGAGGAAGAACTCTACCTCCGGCCCAGCATGGAAGATGTAACCCATCTGCTCCGCGTCGGCCATCACCCGCGCCAGCACGGCACGCGGATCCCCCGAGAAGAGTTCTCCATTCGGGTTGTAAACCCAGCAGATCGTTCGCGCCGTGGTGTTCTCGCCGCGCTCCCAGGGAATGATCTGAAAGGTTCGGAGGTCCGGCATCAGGAACATATCGCTCTCAGCGATGCGCGCGAACCCTTCGATCGAGGAGCCGTCGAACCACTTGCCGTGCTCAATCGCATCCGGAAACTGCTCGATGGGGATTGTGACACTTTTGACGTGACCGACAATATCAGTGAACTGAAGATTCACGAATCGGACATGCTCGCGCTCGGCTCGACTCAATACCTCGTCGCGCAGGTGCGTTGGCACGCCTTCCATGCTTTCCCTCCCCACGTTCCGCATAATCCCACCCCGTTGCCGCGCGGCTGACGAGCTGGCGCTGTCTCGCGTCGGTCCAGATCGTTCACGGGCGCACCGAGGTTATACCATGGGCTGAACACCTTTGCCAGCCGGTGGCATCTTTCCTGCCTCGCCCTCTCCCCAATCAATGGCGGGGCTATCCGTCCTGGGGACGCTTGACGCTGTCCTCCCTGGAAGCCGGCGATCGACGGAAGGCCCCGTGCCGGAGAAGGGGATGATTCCGCTCTACGATGAGACCCGTCACCAGGGTGGAATCCCGTTCGCGGTGATCGGCTTGATCGCGGCGAATCTCGTCGTCTTTCTCCTCGAGCTTATCAATGGACCGCAGTGGGCTCTCGCCTACGCCATGGTCCCCAGCGAGATCGTCCGCGGGCAGGCGCTCTGGACCATCATCACGGCGATGTTCCTGCACGCCGGCTGGCTGCATCTCCTGGGGAACATGATCTACCTGTGGGTATTCGGGGATGAACTTGACGCCGACTACATGGGATCGCTCCGCTTCCTCGGCTTCTACTTCCTCTGCGGCCTTCTCGCCTCCCTGTTTCAGATCGTGATCGATCCGACCGCGACTGTTCCCAACCTGGGAGCAAGCGGTGCAATCGCCGGCGTCCTCGGGGGGTTCCTGGTCATTTTCCCGCACGATGAGATTCTCGCCTTCTTCCTGGTGCCGATTCCGATCCCCGTCCGTCTCTCGGCGGCGATCCTGGTTGGCTTCTGGTTCCTGTTCCAACTGGTCAGCGGGCTCCTCAGCCTGGGCGGCATCATCGAGCCGGGAGGGGTAGCCTATTTCGCACACGTCGGTGGCTTTCTGGCCGGGCTTGCCCTGGTGCGGCTCTTTGCCGAGCCGCGGCCAGGGCGCCGTTCTGGAGGTTCGGCATGACCGCACGAGATGCTCTGCGCAGGATCAGCCTCCTGGCTCTCCTGCAGGGCGTAGCCTTGGTGATCGGAGGCCGCAGTATCTTCTATGTAGCTGAACGTGTCTCCCCACTGTGGTATCGCCCCTGGCTCCATCGGTTCGTGCGGATGTCGCCACTGCTCTCCCGGGTCTTTGGCGGCCTCGAGATCATTGCGGCCCTCCGTCTTCTGGCTATGTTCCCACCTCGACCAGCGCTCCTGCGCCCCGTCAGCGGTCTGGTTGATCAACCGACTGTGATGCTCTGGCGGGCGACAGTCGCCCGCGACGCCGATCGGCGCTTCGCGGAGCTCCTGCGGTCGTTCGTGCTGCCTGGTGCGCGGATCCTTGATCTTGGGTGTGGGGAGGGCGACAACCTGACCCGCCTCCTCGAATGGCAGCTTCCATTCGGCTCCTATCTCGGGCTGGACATCTCTCCGGCGGCTCTGGCGCGGGCGCGGGCTCGCTTCGCGGAGGTGCCGAAGGTTGACTTCCGTCAGAATGATCTGCTCAATGAGCAGCTTCCCCCTGGCGAGGTTGATCTGATCCTCTCGAGCTGGGCCCTTGATCGGATCCCGGACCCGTTCGCCCTCGTGGTACGGGCGGTCCGCCAGCTCCGCTGGGGCGGCCATGCCCTTCTCCTCTTTTCCAGCGCCCCCCGGCCCGGAAGAGCGCGAATGGCCCGCTGGCTTGCGCTCCTGGCTGGCCGCACTCTGCACCCATCTAGCCTCTATGATGGCCTGCCGTCGTTCGTTGCAGCAGAGGAGTTCGCGGACGGTCTGGTGACCCTGGTCGTCCTCGAGAACACGGAGCCGGTCACGCCGGAGACGGCGGCGGGGTGAAGTCGCGGCCGCGCGCGATCTCCTCGGCACAGGCCGCGACCAGGTTCGCCGGGGTCGAGTACTGCGGAACCCAGCCGAGATCGCGCCGAGCGCGCGCGCAGTTCATGACGACGTAGCGCCAGCGGCCAACGACGAAGCTGGCGATCGGATCAGGCTGAAAGGAGATGATCGCCCCGGGAACGCGATCGCGGACCAGGCGCGCCAGCTCCCCTGCTGTCGCTGAGCATGCGCCGAGGTTATAGACGCGCTCGGGTACCGTCTCGGCTAGGTACAGCCGAGCCAGCCCCTCGATCAGATCGGTGTGGTAGACGAGCGCGCTTGCATCCTCTTCTGCGACCGGGCAGGTATACGGCCGTCCGCGCAGGGGTTCTTCAATGATCGCCGTTGTCCACGACGATGCTGCACCGCCGCCCTGGCGCCCCGGTCCAACCACCGCCGCTGGTCGGGCAATCCGGACATCCATCCCGAACCGTCGGTAGAAAAAGCGGCACCACTCCTCGGCTGCCAGCTTAGTCATACCGTAGACACCAAGGGGGGCAACCGG
>DATGMJ010000221.1:0-6461 GCA_035293685.1 Chloroflexota bacterium
ATGCCGGGGGACAACGTGACCCTGACGGTGGAGCTGATCGTGCCGGTGGCGATGGAGGAGGGGCTGCGCTTCGCCATTCGGGAGGGCGGCCGCACCGTCGGCGCTGGCGTCGTCACCCAGATCCTGGAGTAGCAGGATGCCACGACAGAGAATCCGGATCCGACTAAAGGCATATGATCATAAGATCCTGGACCAGTCGGCGGCCCAGATCGTCGAGACCGCAGAACGCATGGGGGCACGGGTAGCAGGTCCGATCCCGCTCCCGACCCGCATCGAGAAGTTCTGCGTCATCCGTTCACCGCACATCGATAAGGACTCACGGGAACAGTTCGAGATTCGGACCCACAAGCGCCTGATCGATATTCTCGAACCAACCCCGAAGACGGTGAACGCGCTGATGGGGCTGACGCTGCCGGCCGGGGTCGACATCGAGATCAAACTGTAGGTGACCTATGCCACTGGGCATCCTCGGCCGCAAGCGCGGCATGACCACGATCTTTTCGCCAGACGGCAGAGCGATCCCGGTCACGGTGCTGGAGGCCGGGCCGTGCTACGTCACCCAGGTCCGCACACCGGAGCGCGACGGCTACAGTGCGGTTCAGCTCGGCTTCGAGGAGGCGAAGCGCCTCAATAAGCCCGAGCGGGGCCACCTGAAGAACCTGCCGCCGCTCCGCCACCTGCGCGAGTTCCGCATCGCGCCGGAGAATGCGCCTCCGGTGGGCCAGAAGATCGACGTGGGGATCTTCAGCGTCGGGGAACGGGTCGACGTGATCGGCACGTCGAAGGGCCGCGGTTTCGCCGGCGTTGTGAAGCGCCACCACTTCCGCGGCGGCCCGAAGACGCACGGCCAGTCCGATCGCCACCGGGCGCCGGGCTCGATCGGGGCGACGACTTCGCCAGGCCGCGTGCTCAAGGGGACGCGAATGGCCGGCCACATGGGGGCTCGGCGCGTGACGGTGAAGAATCTGCGGGTCGTGCGAGCCGATCCCGAGCGGAACCTGCTCCTGGTCGAAGGGGCAGTGCCGGGACCGATTACCGGCCTCGTGATGATTCGCAAGACTCGCGAACAGGGATAGGGTCGATGGGTCAGGCCCCTTCCAGCGGGGGCCTGGAAGATTTCCCTTGAGCAAGGAACGCTGGTCTTGTATAATAACAAATCGTGGCTCTCGTTTCCCGCCTTTTCCGCGGTGATCGAGCGGTGCCCCGAGGAGTGCGGTCGTGCAAGTACCGGTCTATGACATGGCTGGCAAGATTGTCGGCGAGACCGAGCTGAACGAGGCGGTCTTCGGTGTCCCCTTCAATGAGGGGCTGGTTCACCAGGCCGTCGTTCGTTATCTCGCCAACCAGCGGGTGGGGACGGCGAACACCCTTCGCCGCTCCGAGGTATCGGGCGGAGGACGGAAGCCGTGGCGCCAGAAGGGCACGGGACGTGCCCGCCAGGGTAGCATCCGGGCCCCGCAGTGGCGCGGCGGCGGAGTGGTCTTTGGTCCGCATCCGCGCGACTACCGCCAGGACATGCCGCTGAAGATGCGCCGGCAGGCACTGCGCTGCGCGCTCTCGCAGCGCGCTCGCGAGGGAGCAATCCGCGTGCTCGATGCACTCACCATCGAGCGGCCGAAGACCAAGACCATGGTGCAGATCCTGAATGCCCACGGCCTTGATCGCGGGGCGCTGGTGGTCACCCCGGAGGTCGATCGGAACGTGTACCTGTCCGCCCGGAATATTCCGGGGGTCCAGGCGACGTTCGCCAGCGAGCTGAACATCTATGATGTGGTTCGGCATCCGGTGATCCTGATCCCTCTTGAAGCGGTGCGCCGGCTCGAGCAACGGCTCGCGGCGGCCAGCTAAACTGGGAGCCCGCCGGTACGGAGGTACCTGGCGGGCTTTCATGCGAGGGATGAATGATGGAGCTGTACGATATCCTGCGTCGGCCGGTGATCACAGAAAAGAGCACGATGCTCCGCGAACAGAATCAGTACACGTTCGAGGTGCCGATCGACGCGACCAAGCCGATGATCCGGCAGGCGGTGGAGACCCTGTTCAAGGTCGAGGTTGCCGCGGTGAACGTCAGTCGTGTGCACGGGAAGATGCGGCGCGTCGGGCGAAGCCGGGGCCGGACTCGGAGCTGGAAGAAGGCAGTCGTGACCCTGAAGCCGGGATACCGGATCGACGTCTTCGGCGGGACGTAAGGCCAGGGCCAGGGAGAGAGGACGATGCCGATCAAGCAGTATAAGCCTACGTCACCCGGACGGCGCGGTATGTCCGGCTACACCTTTGAGGAGATCACCAAGACCGAGCCGGAGAAGTCGCTCCTCGAGCCGCTCCGCAAGAGCGGCGGCCGCAATAACCAGGGGCGGATCACGACGCGCCACCGCGGCGGCGGGGCCAAGCGCATGTACCGTATCATCGACTTCAAGCGCGATCTGCGGGGTATCCCGGCGACCGTGCTCAGCATCGAGTACGACCCGAATCGTTCCGCCCGGATCGCCCTGGTCCAGTATGAGACCGGCGAGAAGCGCTACATCCTGGCCCCGCTCGGCCTGGCAGTCGGCCAGACGATCATGGCGGGCCCGGATGCGGAGCTGCGCCCGGGCTGTGCCCTGCCGCTCGGGAATATTCCGCCCGGCACGATCGTTCACAATGTCGAGCTCATCCCAGGACGGGGAGGGCAGCTCGTCCGCAGCGCGGGAGCAGGGGCCCAAATCATGGCCCGCGACGGCGATTACGTTCTCCTGCGGCTCCCCTCCGGGGAGGAACGGCGGATTCACGTCCGCTGCTATGCGACGGTCGGTCAGGTCGGTAATGTCGAGCACGAGAACATCAGCCTCGGGAAGGCCGGGCGCAAGCGCCACCTGGGGATCCGCCCCACCGTGCGCGGCTCCGCGATGACCCCGCGTGATCACCCGCACGGCGGCGGCGAGGGAAAGGCCCCGATCGGCCTGCCCGGGCCCAAGACGCCGTGGGGGAAGCCGGCGCTGGGCCACCGGACGCGCAAGCGCAACAAGATCAGCAATCGCTTCATCGTGCGACGACGGAAGTGAGGGAAAAACGATGACCCGTTCGGCCAAGAAGGGCCCGTACGTCGACGTCAAGTTGCTCCGCAAGATCGAGCTGATGAACCGGACCGGTGAGAAGCGGGTCATCAAGACCTGGTCCCGCGACTCGACCATCTTTCCCCAGATGGTCGGACACACCATCGGCGTCCATGATGGGCGCCGGCACGTGCCGATCTACATCACCGAGAATATGGTCGGGCACAAGCTCGGGGAGTTCGCACCAACGCGACACTTCCGTGGACACGGCGGTGGGAAGTCGGCGGAGCGGGCGACACAGGTGAAGAGGAAAGAGTAAGGTCGGGAGCGCGAGCGATGGAGGCGCGAGCGACAGCAAAATACCTCGATATCTCGCCACGCAAGATCCGCCTGGTTGCTAATGCGGTGCGTGGACGGACGGTCCAGCAGGCGCTGGCCATGCTGCAGTTTATGCCCCAGAAAGGGGCGCGGTACCTGCGCAAGCTGATTCAGTCAGCCGTGGCGAATGCCGAGAATAACTACGCGATGGATGTCAACTCCCTGTACATCGCGACGATCCTGGTCAATCAGGGACCGACCCAGCGGCGGTACCGCCCCCGCGCACACGGGCGCGTGAGCCCGATCCGCAAGCGGTCAAGCCACGTCACCGCGATCGTCGCCGAGAAGGAGGCGCGCTAGTGGGCCAGAAGGTCCATCCGATCGGATTCCGTCTCGGGATCATCAAAGACTGGGAGGCGCACTGGTTCGCAGAGAAGGACTATACGAACCTGCTGCGCGAGGATATTACGCTTCGGCGCCTGATCGCGGACCAGCTTAAGGACGCGGCGGTCTCCCGGATCGAGATCGAGCGCTCGGCAAACCAGCTGACGGTCACGATCCACACAGCCAAGCCGGGGATCGTGATCGGCCGCAGCGGGGCGAAGGTCGAGGAGCTCCGCCATCTGCTCGAGACCAAGACCGGCAAGAAGGTGCGGGTGAACATCAGCGAGATCCGCCAGCCGGAGCTGGATGCAACCCTCGTGGCCCGGAGCATTGCCGATCAGATCGAGCGGCGCGTGGCATTCCGCCGCGCGATGAAACAGGCGGTGACCCGTGCAATGCAGCGCGGCGCCAAGGGGATCAAGGTCATCGTGTCCGGACGCCTCGGCGGAGCCGAGATGTCGCGACGCGAGCGCGAGGTGGCCGGCAAGGTGCCCCTGCATACCCTGCGGGCCGATATTGATTACGGCTTTGCCGAGGCGCTGACCACCTACGGCATGATCGGCGTTAAGGTGTGGATCTTCAAGGGCGAGGTTCTTCCCCAGCCGAAGGCCCCGGCCGCGGCAGCGCCGGCCGAGGTAGCGGCGGCACCCGCCGCACCGGCCCCAGCGCCGGCACCTGTTCCCGCGCCGACCGAGGGGTGAACAGCGGAGCACGGAGAGGGAGGTAGGCGCAGCATGCTGATGCCCAAGCGCGTAAAGTATCGCAAGGTCCAGCGGGGGCGCTTGAAGGGACGCGCATCGCGCGGCACGACGATCGCCTTCGGGGAATACGGGTTGGTTGCCGAGGAGCCGTGCTGGCTGGAGAGCAAGCAGATCGAAGCCGCACGGCGGGCGATGACGCATTACATCAAGCGCGGCGGACAGATCTGGATCCGTGTCTTCCCGGATAAGCCAGTGACGGCGAAACCAGCCGAGGTACGCATGGGGGGCGGCAAGGGAGCACCGGATCACTGGGTCGCCGTGGTGAAGCCTGGTCGCGTCCTCTTCGAGATCGGCGGTGTCCCCGAGGAGACGGCCCGCGAGGCGCTCCGCCTGGCGAGCTACAAGCTTCCTATTCACACGCGCTTCGTCCAGCGGGAACAGACAGCCCGGGCCACGGGAGATGCCCAGGCCGACGCGTCCGGTCCCTAGCACAGCCCACGGCGCCGAGGGTGGTCAGGACGGAAAGACCGGCATCGGAATGAATCGGGGTGGATACACCGGAGGAAGGAGAGCGTGAAAGCACGTGACGCACACCGGCTCAGCGATGAGGAGCTCCGCCAGAAGCTGGCCGAGGCGTACCAGGAACTCTTCAACCTGCGGTTCCAGAAGGAGACGCGCGAGCTGACCAACACCGCGCGCATCGGCCAGGTTCGCAAGGATATCGCGCGCTTCAAGACGATCTTGCGAGAGCGCGAGCTGGCGCGGCTCGCCCAGGGCTGATGCCCAGCGACCCGAGGAGACCATCCCCGGTGAGAGGGGAAAAGGAGCAGAACAGGAGCAGATGGCCGAATCACATCGTCCGACACTTGTCGGGCGCGTTGCCAGTAACAAGATGCAGAAAACGGTAGTCGTGGTTGTCGAGACCCGCAAGCGGCATCCGCTCTACCAGCGGATGATCCGCCGGACAAAGCGGGTGAAGGCACACGATGAAGCGAACGCATGCCAGATCGGTGATCTGGTGCGGATCGAACAGACGCGCCCGCTCAGCAAGGAGAAGCACTGGCGCGTCACGGAGATTCTCGAGCGGGCACGGGTCGCGCCGCCGGTCGAAGAGGTTTAAGGGAGACCCCGGGGGCCGACGTCGGCCGCGGACCTGAGGCATGGACCGAGGCGCCATCGCGGCTCGTCCATGCCTCAGGTCCGGTTATCCGGTGTGGTGCACCCCGTGTCCGCGGAAGGGAGGGTGAGAGCATGATTCAGCCACAAACACGCCTAAAGGTTGCCGATAACACCGGCGCACGCGAGATCATGTGCATCCGCGTGCTCAACGGATCAAACCGGAAGACCGCGGACGTGGGAGATGTGATCGTCGCGGCAGTCAAGAGCGCGGCACCGGGCGGCTCAGTGAAGAAAGGAGATATCGTTCACGCGGTGATCGTTCGGACGGTCAAGGAGCACGCGCGCCCGGATGGCTCGTACATCCGTTTTGACGAGAACGCCGCGGTCATCCTCTCGGATAAGAACAATCCGAAGGGAACCCGGATCTTCGGACCGGTTGCCCGGGAGCTCCGGGAGCGGAACTTTATGAAAATTGTCTCCCTTGCCCCGGAGGTGTTGTGACGATGCACGTGCGAACCGGTGATACCGTCCTGGTTATTGCCGGCCGGGAGCGGGGGAAGACCGGCCAGATCACCCGGGCGTTTCCAAAGGAAAATCGGGTCATCGTCGGCGGGGTCAACCTGGTGAAGCGCCACATGAAGCCCCGGCCGGGGGTGGCCCAGGCCGGCATCATCGAGAAGGAGGCGCCCCTCCACGCGTCGAACGTCATGCTGATCTGCCCGAGCTGCCAGCGCCCCTCGCGCGTCGGCCATCGCTTCTACGAGGAGAACGGGGTCCAGCGCAAGGCACGGGTCTGCAAGCGGTGCGGGGAGATGATCCCGACGCCGCCCGTCCAGCGGTAAGGCTGTCTCCAGAGCCAATCCAGTGCACTGGGGGATCGCGGAGGAGACGGCACCAGCCGCATGAG
>DATGMJ010000222.1:0-11042 GCA_035293685.1 Chloroflexota bacterium
CTGGCGCGGGGGGGCCGTCCCGGGTGAAGCCCCTCGGCTGGGAGACCGTCCCGTGTACTCATGGACGCCGTCACCGCATCGGGGGAAGGCCGATGCCGAGCGATCCGAGACCGGCCAGGGCCAGCATAAACAGATAGCCCATGGTGAAACAGGCGGGGATCGTGAGAATCCAGGCGGTCACGATGTTGCCCGCGACCTGCCAGCCAACGTTGCGCGGGCCGTGGACCATGCCGACGCCGAGAATGGTGCCAGAGATAGCGTGGGTGGTCGAGATAGGAACGCCAAGACGGGTCGCGATCTCGATCACCGTCCCGGCGGCGGTCTCGGCGGCGAAGCCATTCACCGGTACCAGCTTGACCAGCCGATGCCCCATCGTTCGGATAATCCGCCAGCCACCCAGCGTAGTCCCCAGCCCCATGGCCAGCGCGCAGGCGACCATGACCCAGAACGGAACATAGAACCGCGGCCCCAGCAGACCGGCGGTGAAGAGCGCGAGCGCGATCACCCCCATCGTCTTCTGACCGTCGTTGCCGCCGTGGCTAAAGGCCATATAGGCCGATGAAAGGAGCTGAAGCCGCCCGAAGAGGCCGCTCACGACCGATCGGCGAGATCGGTGAAAGAGCCAGTAGAGAGCCAGCATGAACGCGCCGCCGAATACCACCCCGATAACCGGCGAGTAGACGATGCCCACGATTGTTTTAATGGTTCCGGTGAGCACGATGACCGAGAAGCCGCCGGTCGCGACCGCCGCGCCGATCAGGCTGAAGATCAACGCATGCGAGCTGGAGGTTGGAAGACCGTAATACCAGGTGATGAGATCCCAGAGTGTCGCGCTGAGGAGTGCCACCGCTACGGTAACCTCGCTGACCGCCCGGGGATCAACGATGCCGCTCCCGAGCGTCACCGCGACTGCCGTGCCGGAGAGCGCGCCCAGCAGGTTCAGGGCACCAGCCATCAGGACAGCGGCGAAGGGACTGAGAACGCGCGTGGCCACGACCGTGGCGATCGCGTTCGCCGCATCGTGGAAGCCGTTCATGAACTCGAATACCAGACCAAGCACGACGACGAGGTAGACGACAGTCAGCCCCGAGTTCACTCAGCCGATCTCCTGGCCTCAGGCCGTCTCGATGACGATGATGTTCAGGCCATCGGCAACATCCTCGCATCGATCGGTCGCGTCCTCGAGCGTGGCATAGATCTCCTTCCAGCGAATCAAGTTGAAGAGATCCTCCCGGTGCTCCAGAACCTCGGCCATGCCGGCCCGGGTCACCTGATCCGCCTCGTTCTCTAGGCGGTTGATCTCGATCGCATGGCGGCGGACCTGAGGGATGGTCTTCTTGCTGCGCAGGAGGGGCATCGCCGCCTCAATCTGCTCAGCGCAGGCGAGGATAATCTCGCCGAGCCGCGCCGCCTGCGGCGTTGGGCAATCAATCTTATACAGCAGCATGAGGTCTGCCGCCGCTTCGATGTTATCGACTACGTCGTCGACCGCTCCGGCCAGATGCTGGATCGTTTCGCGGTCGAGGGGCGGGATAAAGGTGCGGTGGAGCATGTCGTAGATCTCGTGGACGATGAAGTCCCCGTGATGCTCCTGCTCGGTGATCCGGGCAACCTTGGCCTGAACGTTAGTGTAGTCGTGCAGCAGGTCATTGAGCAGGCGTGCCGCCTCGACCAGATTCGCTGCCCCTTTCTCGAACCAGTCATAGAAGCCCTCTTCGGCTGGCAGGATCGAGAAGCGCGGCATGTATCCTCCCGGCAGATCGCTACAGATATCGCAAGACAGTGACCGATGCGCGCATCAGCCAGCCGATTGGTGCGCTTCGAGACATACAACACCCGCTGGGCCCACGACCGCGGCATGGACGACGCCTGCTGGCAGGACAAGCTCATCACCTGGATGCAGCTCGATCGTCTCACCGCGCTCGACGAGATCGAAACGAATACTCCCGCTGACGACCCGCAGGCGCTTGGTATAGGCGTGGCGGTGCGCGGCGTAGACATCACCCGGTCCATTTGACCAGCGATACGGCACCAGCCCCTGATCGGTGAAGGCGCGGAGGAGCATCGGCTCATCGGGCGGCGGTCCCGTCCAGCGCCGAACCGCGACGGTTGACCTTTCCATACGCCCCAATTATACCCGTCTGCCGCCGATCACCGCGAGCCTGCAACAGGGACCGACCACGCCCGACAGGGTGTTATAATGCCGCCGGGTGATCCTGGCGGCGGAGGGAAGAGATGACGACTACGACAACACGACAGCTCCGACCCGGCCACATCGCCGTCGCGGTGCTCGCGGCCAACGGCGTCGACGTTGTGTTTGGGCTGAATGGTGAGCACATTCTCGGCCTTTACGAGGCGCTCGCGGCGACCCCGTCAATCCGCCACGTGACGGTCAAGCACGAGAATAACGCGGCGATCGCCGCCGAGGTGTACGGACGCCTTACCGGCCGTCCCGGCGTCGTCACCGTCACCGCAGGCCCGGGGGCGACCAACTCGCTATCGGGCATCGCCGGCGCCTATGCCGCAGGCGCGCCGGTCATCCACATCTCCGGCGGCGTTCCCGACGGCGCCGATCTTGAGAGCTTCCACGGCGTGGATGATCCCGACGTGCTCCAGAAAGCCTTCGCCAGCGTCACCAAGTGGTCAGTCCGGATCACTGATCCCGCTCAGGTTGCCGATGCACTGACGCGGGCCTTTACCCTGGCAGTCTCTGGCCGGCCCGGACCGGTGCACGTCGAGATCGCCCGCAACGTGCTCGACGGCGGCCCGGTCGAGGCGCCGTCTATCGCGCCGGCTGTCCTTCCGCCGGCCGTGCCGGCAGCAGGGCTGGATAGGCTGATCGCCCGCCTTGACCGTGCTCGGCAGATCACAATCGTCGCCGGGAAAGGAGCATGGTGGCCCGCGGTTAGCGCGGCCCTACCGGGGCTGGCCGAGGCCCTTGGGGCCCCGGTGGCCCATACCTGGGACGGCCACGCGGCGATGCCAACTGAGCATCCGCTCCACCTCGGCCTGTACCGGGGAGATGGGAGTCACCCCGAGGTACGGACATACCTGCGCGCATCAGACCTCGTTCTGGGGGTCGGAGTGCGTCCGGGGACCGAGGCCGCGCGCCTGCTGACGAGCGAATGCGCCGAGCTGGTCTGCCTGATGGCAAACGACTCGCCTGATCCGGCTGCCGGCCCGGCGATCCCCTCAATGGCCTCGCTCGCCGCGACCCTCCGGGCACTCGCCGAAGGGGTGCGGCGGCGGCCGGTGAGTGATGCGGCCCTCGCCGCCTGTGCGCGGGCTAACCGCACGCTTCGCAAGGCACTCAGTGCCGAATTGAAGCGATTCGCCGCCACGCGGCCCTGGCATATCGGGCTGGCAATCCAGGCGCTCGCCGAGCGGATGACGCCCGATCACATCGTCGTGAGCGATGTCAGCAATGTTAAGCTCTGGGCACCGCTCCAGCTGCCGGTGTATGGGCCCGAGTCGCACATCCAGGCCGGCACCTGGGGCGAGATGGGCTATGCTCTGCCTGCGGCGATAGGCGCGGCGTTCGCCCGACCGGGGCGTAAGGTGATCGCCCTAGCGGGAGATGCCTCGTTTCTGATGGCTTCGAGTGACTTCATCACCCTCTGCCAGTGGAAGCTTCCGATCGTCATGGCTGTCCACCACGACGGCCAGACCGGGATGATCCACAACATGCAGACGCGTGCGGGCGGCCCGGTCTATGCGACCGAGATTGGGGAAGTCAACTTTGCGCGTTATGCCGAGGCGTTCGGGGCGATAGGAATCCGCGTCGAGGAGCCAGACGAGATCGGCCCGGCCTGGGACCGCGCCCTGGCCGCCGACGGGCCGGTGCTTCTGGAGTTCATGGCCGGCTACGATTTCCCGTGGCCGCGCCTCCCACGCCTGATCGCGGACGAATAGGATACCCGCAGGACAGCCAGATCAACAGCCAAGCGCCTCCTTCACCGCGCGCAGCCGCTCGATGTGGGCAGTTGGCCCACTCAAGCCCGCGCCCATCGTATTGATATCGAGGTGCGTTGCCCCGAGCGCGCGCCATTCCTCAGCCTCGGCCCGCCACTGCTCTGGGGTTGCGTTCGCCGTATTCAGCCGCGCTTCGATACCGAAGGCCGCGACATCGCGGCCGGCCTCCCGGACGTACTCACGCACCCGAGCCACGATGGGCGCCCAGCCCTCCGGGGGTTTGCGATTCGGCATCCAGCCATCGGCGATGCGTGCAAGGCGCTTGAGCGCTGGCTCGGCCATGCCTCCAAACCATATCGGGATGGGCCGCTGGACTGGAAGAGGATTCAGGCCCGCCCGATCGATGTGGTGCCAAGTGCCGTGGAACTCCACCAATGGTTGAGTCCAGAGGAGCCGCAGTACCCTCACCTGCTCGGCGATCCGCCGCCCCCGGTTGTGGAAGTTCTCGTTGAGCGCCTCATATTCGACCGGATTCCAGCCGAGTCCAACCCCCAGGCGAAACCGTCCACCGCTGAGCACATCGATCTCAGCCGCCTGCTTGGCTACGAGAGCGGTCTGCCGCTGGGGCAGGATCACCACGCCCGTGACCAGTTCGATCCGGCGGGTCAGACCAGCCAGGTAGGCGAAGAGCGTCATGACCTCGTGGAACATACTTGCATCGGTATAGGCCATCGGGAAATCCCGCCCCGCCGGGCTGGCACCGAGCACGTGATCATAGGCGACGATGTGGGTGAAACCCAGATCCTCTACCGCCTGGGCATACTCCCGCACGCCCGCCGGGTCACTGCCGATCTCGGTCTGGGGAAAAACCACGCCGATCTTCATCTGTATCCCACCAGATCTCAGACCATCCGGACCTGGGGGATCACCTTCCCCTCGATCCGCTCGAAAATATTCTCCAGGCTCGTACCGGTGATCGTCAGACCGTGATTCAACAGTCCCACGACCGTCTGGGAAGGATCCGGCGCCTGGCGCACCAGGGCCGATACCTCCCGGGCAAGCTCGTACGTTCCGCAGGGATAATTCATCTGGGTCGAGGGAACACCTTCCATCCAGGCATGGATGTGCACGATCGCCCCGACCTCAGGATGCTCCTCGTAGATGAGCGCGTGCTCGATCGCATCCACCGAGACCCGTCGGGGCTGCACGTGCGGCGGCACGCTCACCTTGATCAGCCGACGATGGAGATCATAGCCGCGAACGAAGAGGATATCGCGGCCGATTTCGACGAGCTTGCTCTTGTCCACTCCGCTCGCACTCATCCAGAAGCCATCACGGCGCGGGGCGCGCGCGCTGATATTGCCGTAGCTGAGACCGCCGATGCCGTAGAGGAGCTTGATGTGCCGCAGATCGCGCTCCGAGACGAGTTCCTGCAGAGGGAAGGGAGCCGGCAGGAGGCCCATCTGGTCAAGCTTCTCGCCGGCGATCCGGATCTGCTCGGTCACCGCATCGCCCTGCCAGTACTCCGGCGGGAGATCGGGAGTGAACTCGTTATCAATGATGAGCTGGGAAGTCGCCAGCGGCGCGAGCCGCTCATATACCTTCTCGAAGAACGACTGGTCATCCCCCTCGTACGGGATGCCGTAGCACCCCTGCTCCAGGGTAATGAAGTGGGCCAGGAGCCCCTGGCTGGAGGGAACGAGATAGACAAGCAGGTTCGAGAGGGCCTGGACGAGAAGCGGATATCCCTCCTTGAGCACGTTCTCCGTCCGGTGCATGGCCTCGGCTACTGAGACGACAAAGGTTCCTTTCGAACGACGGCGAAACGGCCGAGGCCGATGGGTCTGGATGAAGTTCAGGACGAGCTGGACATCCGGGGTCGCGCTCTCGAGAAACTGGTGGCCGCGGCGGATCATGACCCGCTTCAGCCCGTTGAGAAACCAGCGGCGTAGTCGCCCCTGCGATTCCCCAACGACGACAACACTCAGTTTTGCCTCGTCGGTATCCATTTTGCTCAGCCCGCTGATCAACCAGGATAGACTGCCCCGGAGGGTCGGCAAGGCCCACCATCCGAGTATCTCCATCCTACCAGAAACCGCCCCAACAGGCTATCCCCGCGGTAGCACCAAATCGGCCGGCCGCACCCGGCCGCCGCCCGATCGCCGGCATAACAGGGCCGATCGTCTGGCGGGATCGGCCGGACGGGGGCTAACCCGGGCCGGACCGGACCAGGCGGATGAGCGCCGCCAGGAATCGCGGCGCGCGCGGTCCGATCTGCGGCGGGGTCGGAATGATCGCCGGTCCAGCCGGGATGGGGCCGAAGCCCTTGAGGCGCTTCGCATAGGCCTCGATCGCCTCGTCCACGCGCGCGTGCACGGTTCCCGTCTCCCAGCGGCCGGTCGGCTCCCGCCGACCGGCCGCGACGCCGGTCAGGATCTCGATCCCCTCGTTCACATGATGGATCGCCCAGACGTGAAAGCGCCCGTCGGAGACCGCGCGTACCACCTCATCGCGGAGCATAAGGTTGTGTGCATTCGCGGCAGGAATGATCACCCCCTGCTGTCCGGTCAGCCCGCGTCGCTGGCACACGTCGAAGAACCCCTCGATCTTCTGGGTCACCCCTCCGACCGGCTGGATATTCCCATGCTGATCAATCGAGCCGGTAACGGCGATATCCTGGCGCAGGGGAATTCCCGCGAGCGCGGAGAGCAGGGCGTAGAGCTCAGCGCTCGACGCGCTATCGCCGTCGATCTCGTCATAGGTCTGCTCGAAGGTGATGCGCGCTGAGACCGCCAGCGGCCTTTCCTGCGCGTACTGGCCGTGCAGGAAACTGCTGAGAATCAGGAACCCCTTGCTGTGAATCGGGCCCGATAGGCGTGTCTCCCGCTCGATATTGAGCACCCCCTCCTGGCCGAGGGCGGTCTCGGCGGTGATGCGCACGGGAAGCCCAAAGCTGTAGTCGCCAAGAGAGATGATCGAGAGGCCGTTGACCTGCCCGACCTGTCCTCCCGACGTTGCAATGACGAGGGTGCCTTCCTGGATGAGCTCGGCGAGCTTATCCTGGATCAGATTGGCTCGACGGGTCTTCTGATCAATCGCGTGGGCCACATGAGCGGCATGCACAGTGGGACTTCCCGCGACGCCCGCGGCCTGGCTCGCCTCCACCAGCAGATCGCTGATCTCGCTGAGGCGCGTGGTCAGCTTGCGCTGGTGCTGGGCCAGACGACTCGCGTGATCTACCACCGCGGCGATCGCTGCCGGCTCGAACGGACGAAGCTTCTCGCGATTGACCTGGGAACGGATGAAGGCAGCATACCGCGCCACGTGTTCCGGCGTTCGATCCATGACCGTGTCAAAGTCCGCCTTGACTTTGAAAAGCCGCGGGAAATCCTCATCGTAGAAATAGAGGAGATAGTACAGCTCTGGTGTCCCGACCAGGATAACCTTTACGTCGAGCGGAATGGGCGCTGGGCGGAGGCTCGTCGTTGGTGTCGCCGAGAACTGCTGGCCCAGGTTCTCGATCTGGATCTGACCGGTGCGCAGAACGCGCTTCAGCGCCTCCCAGGCAAACGGGCTGCGGAGCACGTCGAGCGCATCAAGAATAAGATAGCCGCCATTGGCCCGGTGGAGGGCGCCCGGCTTGATCATGCGAAAGCTCGTGACGAGGACTCCGAAGCGCGCATGGTACTCAATCCGACCGAGGAGGTTGTAGTAGGTCGGGTTCGATTCGACCACCACCGGCGCGGTGGTCTGGTCCTGGCTGGTCACCAGGACGTTGACCTTGTACCGGTCGAAGAAGGCCTCCCGACTGCTCTCGGTGAGTTCGCGGAGCAGTGCGCCCGCCTCTCCTGCCCCTTCCTCGCCGGTCTCGGGACCGGCCTGGAACTCGTCCACGCGAGCGACGATGTCGTCGCGGACGCCGTCCAGGTAGCGCCCGATCTCCGGAACATTGTGATACTCCGTGCCCAGCGCCCGGATCAGCGGCCCGATCACGAACTCGGCGACATCGCGATTCAGCTGGGCGATCCGATCGTGCGCATTCTTCTCTACCGTCCGGACCTGAGCGAGTGCGGCATCGATCTGCTCGCGCAGGCTCTCGGCTCGCTCGGAAAGCTCCTCCTGCTTCTCCCGGGGCAGGTGTTCAAACTCCTCATCCGTCATCGGGCGGTTGTCGACAAGCGGGATCGTGGCAATGCCGATCGCGCTCACCGAGAGGGCAAATCCCTGCTTGCGCGCCGTCTCGGCCAGGTTCTCCAGGATTGCCTGCCGCTGACGGTGCGCCTCGTGGGTAATCTGCTCGCGGCGGCGGCGATAGTCCTCGCTGGCGAAGGCCTCACCGATCTGACGGCGGGTCGCGGTGATAAGCGCATCCATCTGTTCGGCAAAACGGGGACCGTTACCGGCCGGTAGGGCGATCGCGAGTGGAGAGTCGGGCTGGCTGAAGTTATAGACGTAGCACCAGTCGCACGGCGCGGGACGCGTAGAGGCCGCGCGCTCGGCAGTCAGGCGCGCAGTGGACATGCGCCGTGTGCCCGGCACGCCTGCGACGAAGATGTTGAATCCTCGCGCGGCCACACTCATCCCGAAGTTGAGGGCATCGACCGCGCGGTCCTGTCCGATCGCCCCGATCTCGGGCACGGCCGCCTCGCCGGTCGGGATCGGAGGAAGGGCACCGGGCTCGCATCGCGCTCGGAGGCGTTCTGGAGATAGCATCCACTGCTCCGACGGGGCTGCCGGCTTCAGGGAGGGGGCTGTTCCTTCCGCCCGTGCCATGCTTCGCTCCTCCATCGTGTGCGCATGACCGCCACCGCGGGTCACCACCGCAGCCCCGGACACGCGCGGATCGAGTAATCCTGTCCGCAAGTTTCCTGCCCGTTCGCACCGCTGGTAGCCCCTTTCCCCTAATTGGTCGGCGAAGATTTCCCTTTTTATCCCTCAACGGGGGATCGACCCCTGGCCTCTCTTGGCTCCCTCCGATCTCCTAGCAGCGATGGGACAGTCAGGTCATGCGCCGGTCGTGCTCCCAGCTTACGGTAGGCATGGTGTGGACACTGGCTGTTCTTTGGGTCGTACGGACGGCCCCTTGACGCCGATAAGGAGTTGAGCGCTGTGCTCCGGCGATGGCCAGCTATCCTTACTATTCTGCTGATCGCCCTCATCGCGACGACGATCCCTGTCCGCGCAGACAGCCTCGAAGAGGAGGTCATCGCGCTGGTAAACGCCGAGCGCATCCAGCGGGGGCTGCCGCCGCTGATCGTCTCGCCGGAGCTCACCGCGGCGGCTCGCGCCTATGCCCACCGCATGGCCGCAGAGGGCTTCGTCAGCCACACCGCGCCCGACGGCTCGACGTTCATCACCCGTGACGAGGCGGCCGGCTACCGCGACTGGGACTATCTTGCGGAGAACCTCGCCGCTGGCCAGACGACGCCGAAGGAGGTCGTCGCGGCGTGGATGGCGAGCCCGGCGCACCGCGCGAATATCCTTTCTCCACGTGTGCACGAGATCGGCGTCGGCCATGCCTACCAGCCTGGCTCGTACTACGGCCACTACTGGGTAGAGGAGTTTGGTGATCGTCCCGGCGCGCGCACCGTCTCCCTCCGCCTGGCGGCCAATGGAGCGGCCGTGCCAAGCGCGAGGACCAGCGCGGCCCCGATGATCCTGCCGGCGAACGGAACGTCCGATGGATGGCAGGCCGCCACGGGCCATCGCGTTGTCGGCCCATGGCTCTCCTTCTTCCAACGGCACGGCGGCCTGGACAGCCTGGGCCTCCCACTCAGTGATGTCATGGCGGATCCGCTGGGCGGAGGGGTCCAGGTGCAGTACTTCCAGCGGGCGGTCCTGGAATACCACCCGGAGAATCCACCTGACATGCGGATTGTCCGGCGGCTTCTCGGGGACCTCCTCTTCCCCGGCGCGGACCCGCCAGTCAGCCCGGCCGATGCACCGCCAGGTCCAGCGGAATACTTCCCACTATCGACGGATCGGCCAACCGGCCTTGGCCATTTCGTCGCAGACTATACCCGCTCCGGTCAGCCCATCTACTTCAAGCAGTTCTTCGACACGCACGGGGGCATCGAGGTGTTCGGCTATCCAAAGGAAGAGCCGAAGCTCCGCAACGGCCTCTGGACCCAGCGCTTCCAGGCGGCGGTCTTCGAATATCATCCCGAGTACGACCGCGACGGCACGGTGCCCGGTACGACGATCCCCCTCCGCACCTACCGCGTCCAGCTCGCGCTGCTTGGCGAGCAGTACCTCCGCACCCAGGGTCCCCCACCGCCTCCCCCTTGATCCCGGGCTGGCAGCACGGCCGTAGCTCGGCGCGGCTTATAATAGCCCCAGGAAGGATGGACTACGACGCCCGATTCTGCGGGCGCGGAGGGACCGGTCATGGACAGCAGGCAGTATGAGCCAGCCATGCCCCTGGCGGGCATCCGCGTTCTGGACCTAGGACGGCACCTGGCCGGCCCGACCTGCGCGATGTGGCTGGGTGATCTGGGTGCCGATGTCATCAAGATCGAAGATCCCCAGCACGGTGAGGATGGACGGGCCGCTGGTCCGCCGTTCTTTCACGGCGAGAGCGCGTTTTTTCTCTCGGCAAATCGGAACAAGCGCTCGCTTGCCCTCGACATCAAGGATCCGGCAGGGCAGGAGATCTTTCGGCGTCTCGCCCGGACGGCCGATGTCGTGGTCGAAAACTTCCGCCCCGGTGTCATGGATGCCCTCGGCATCGGCTATGCGGCCGTCGCCCAGGAGAATCCACGGGTGATCTACTGCTCGCTCTCTGGCTACGGCGCCGATGGTCCCGAGGCCGGCCGCCCCGGCCTTGACCAGATCATCCAGGGGATGAGTGGGCTGATGAGCATCACCGGGTTCGCGGGGGGCGAACCCGTCCGGGTCGGCATACCCATCGCCGATCTGCTCGCCGGCCTGTTCGGTGCGTACGGCGTCCTAGCCGCACTCCAGGCCCGCGAGCGAACTGGCCGCGGGCAGGTCGTGACTACCTCCCTGCTCGAGAGTATGGTCGGGATGCTCGGCTTCCAGGCGGTCCGCTATCTGAATGGCGGTGAGGTCCCCCCACCGGCCGGCAACCACCACCCGATCAACGCCCCTTACGGCGTTTATCGCACGCG
>DATGMJ010000223.1:0-2352 GCA_035293685.1 Chloroflexota bacterium
TCATTCACTTCCGGTACGTTAACGCTCTGCTCTACCCGATCTTTGCGACGATCCGCCCCTTTCTGGAAAAGGGCGGCGATCCCCCCGCGCTGGTGGAGCGGATGCATCAGGCCTGGCTCAAGGCGGTTCTGCTCCAGGTGACGCTCTGGGCACGGGCCTATGTTGACCCCGGAGCCTGGTAGGGGCGACCGGGGAGGACTCGGCAGAAGGGGACTTCGCTTCGGGATCGAGGGGATGGCACAGACGCTCTGGGATACCTGATGGTCGTGTCGGACGCGGCGGAACGGATGCTGTGTCGGTATCGCGTGGTGGTCAGACGGAAACGCGCGGCAGTCCCCAGTATCTCTGGTGAGGGGCACCCCTGGTCTGGGGCACCGTGTAGTAGGGAGGCGGATGAGGATGGACCCCTTGCTCCGGAGCATGCTTCGACTGGGCCAGGCAGTGCGGGTGATCGGACTGGAAGAAGCGCGATCCGTCGGTCTGACCCCGGTGCAGGCCGAGACGCTCCTGTTCATCGGACGGACGAAAAGCTTCGCGACCTCGATCGGCCGGCTCGCCGGACACCTGGGTGTATCGCACGCAAGTGCGGTCGGGGTGGTGGACGGCCTGGAAGCGCGCGGCCTGATCGAGCGTACGGGCGATACGCGTGATCGGCGGATAACACGGCTGCGCCTGACCCCAGCGGGGCACCAGGTGATGGAGGGCCTGGGGCGGTGGGGATGGCAGCTTACGCGGGCGCTCGAGGGGCTCACGGTAGAGGAACGGAAGGCACTCGAGCGGGGACTGGGGGCGGTGATCTGGAGCCTGCGACGCGCCGGATACCTGGAGGTAGCGGAGCCCTGTCGCGGCTGCGCCTACTTCGCTGAGAACGTCGCACCGGGACAGCCAGAGCCCCATCACTGCCGCTTGATCGACCGGTTTCTTTCGGAGGAAGAGGCACGGAAGGACTGTCCGGACCACACACCGGTCAGGGCGCCAGCAGGGAGAGCGCAATGAGGTGGATACGGCGAGAAAAAGTGAGCGAGTGGCGTCGGTGATTGCGCTGGAAAGAGGGATCTGCTAGAACGCCCCTGATTACGGATGTCAGATGTCATGCGGAGGTTTGCAGTGGCAGGAACCGGGCGCGGGGGGCTTGGGCGCGGGCTCGGCGCATTGATCCCGACTGGGACACCAGGGGTGAGCGAGATTCCGGTGACCCGGATCCGTCCGAACCCACGGCAACCGCGACATCGCCTCGAGGAGAGGGAGCTGGCGGTCCTGGCCGAGTCGATTCGAGAGCACGGGGTGCTGCAGCCAGTCATCGTAACCCGTGCCGAGGACGGGGAAGGCTACATCCTAGTGGCCGGCGAGCGGCGCTGGTCGGCGGCCGTACAGGCGGGCCTGGAGCGCATTCCTGCGGTGATCAAGGAAGTAACGCCGCAGGGGATGCTCGAGCTGGCGCTTGTGGAGAACGTCCAGCGGGCGGATCTGAACCCGCTGGAAGAGGCGGCGGCCTATCGAACCCTGATCGAGGAGTTCGGCCTAACACAGGAGGAGGTGGCACGCCGGGTGGGGCGGGACCGGTCGACTGTGGCGAATATGATCCGCCTCCTGGCACTGCCGGATGCGGTGCAGGAGGCACTGAGCCGCGGGGAGATCAGTGAGGGACACGCCCGAGCACTGCTGGCGGGCGGGGGGCCCACTGAGATTGTCGCCCTCCTCCACGAGGTGGTCTCACGCCGCCTCTCGGTACGTGAGACCGAAGCGCTCGTGCGTCGCCGCCGGCAGACGGTCGACCATCCGCGCGGAGAGCCGCGCACACACGACCCCGAGACGGCCCGCATCGAGGAGCTCTTTCGCGAGGCGCTGGGCACCCGGGTTGACGTGGTCCGCCAGGGGAAGGGAGGACGGCTGATCATCCATTTCTACAGCGAGGAGCAGCTCCAGGGGCTCTACGACCTTCTGGCGGCCTCGGCTGGCGACCGCCGTTTCACGTGAAACAGACTCGACTATTGTCATGTTGCATTCTATGCTATCTATACGTTTACCGATCTGCCGGAGCGGGGCACTGGCTATCTCCAGCTGTAGCATGTTTCCCCCCTTCCGGCGTATACTTCTGACAAGCTCATGCAGTGAGGGGGCCTCGTGCTGAGCCCGAGGGAGATCCAGGCTATCGCCGAGCAGACAGATGTGGTGCGCGCACCGCGACAGCCGCTTGCCACCTTCGGCATCACCGCGATCACCTACTACCTCGTCACGGCACCTGCGCTTGTCGAGGACGAGGCACAGGCCGAGGAAGCGGTCGTGCGCACCGGCGTTGTCACGGCGAACCGACCGCAGATCGTCACGCCAACCTACCTGCTCAACCTCTTC
>DATGMJ010000224.1:0-14733 GCA_035293685.1 Chloroflexota bacterium
GACCGCCACCGGTCAATATCCGGAAAAAGCTCGCGCATGGTCGCCTACCATCTCCTTTCTGCCTGACGTGTCGAAGCCGCGGCGTTAAGAGCCGCTGAGATCTCAAGGGACGGCCGTCCATTCGCATGGATGCGGACGGGCTCGTGCCGGCCGTCGGCTGTGAGGTCGGTTCGGTAACTAACCCGCTGACGGCGGGTGGGTCGCCGTCCCTCGATTCGCTCCAGGTGCCTCCCCAGTGCTTCGAGGCTGTCGAGGTTGTGCACCGGCAGAAAGTCATCCACGTACGGCAGGGCCGCCTGGATTCCCTGGGTCAGCGGCTGGTAGGAGGGCATGCCCAGGAGCGGATTCAGCCAGATCAGCCGGTAGCAGTTGCGCTGGAGGCGCTCCATCTCCTGGCGGAGGACCTCGATATCGCCCCGATCCCAGCCGTCGCTGATGATCATAACGATGGCCCCACGGCCGAGGACGCGCTTACTCCAGGTGTAGTTGAAGGTGCGCAGGGCCTCGCCAATGCGGGTGCCGCCGGACCAGTCCTGCACCGCGCGGCTGACCTCGGTGAGGGCAACGCCGGGGTCGCGCGTGCGCAGTTGACGGGTAATCCGGGTCAGGCGAGTTGCAAAGACGAACGCCTCGACGCGGTCCAGGCCGTGTTCAACTGTATGGAGGAACTGGAGAAGGGTCCGACTGTAGCGGTCCATCGAGCCGCTGATATCGCACAGCAAAACGAGTGAGCGCGGGCGGGTCCGCGGCCGACGGCGCGCCAGCGCAAAGATCTCGCCGCCGTGTCGGAGATTCCGGCGAATCGTGCGGCGCAGGTCGAGGAGACGTCCGAGCTGGTTCGCCTCAAACCGCCGGGTCCGGCGGCGGGCGATCTTCCAGCGCATTTCCTGCATAAGCCGCCGCGCGCGCTCCATCTCCTCTGGCGTGTACGCCTCGAAGTCCTTGTGCCGAAGCACCTCGTCTCGGCTGTAGGCAAGGAGGACCTGCGTGCGCGGACGGCCGGGTTCATCGTTCGCGCCGTCATCCTGATCCCCCTCTTCCTGCATCACGATCTCGATCACGCGCGGCAGTACGCTCTCGAGGTCGGTCCGATCAGGCAGGCAGTCTTCGATCAAGTCGGGAGAAGGGACCTGCTGGTGGTCATCAGCGGCCCGCGCCTTCAGCACGTATGCGGTGCGGGAGTTCCAGAAAAGGCGGAAGAGGAGATCAAAGACTGGGAGGTCTTCCCGTCGCCCGACCAGGATCGACCGGCACGTGTGGTAGAAATCCTCCCGCGCGCCAATGTCGATCACCTCCAGGGCGCGGGTCAGGTCAAGAATTTGGCCCGTTCCGACCGTCATCCCCGCGCGCCGCAGGACACGGGCGAAGAGGACAACATTGGAGAGGAACTGGGAGAAATCAGCGGGGGACAGACCGGACGTCATGCTCTCAGACTTCTGCACGGACCTGCTCCAGGAGCGGTCCGACCCGACCGGACCGGATCTTCTGAATGTCGTCCTGATACTTCAGGAGCGTTCCCAGCGTATCGATCACCAGCTCCTCGTTGAGTGACGTTGCCCCGAGAGTTGCCAGGGCGCTTGCCCAGTCCAGCGTCTCGGCGACGCCGGGCAACTTGTAGAGATCCTCCTTCCGCAGCGCCTGGACGAAGCGGCACACCTCGCGCGCGAGCTCAATCGAGATCTCCGGGCGCTTTGTCGTGACGATCTGGAGCTCCTTCTCGAAGGACGGATAGTCAATCCAGTGGTAGAGACAGCGGCGCTTGAGGGCATCGTGGACCTCGCGGGTCCGGTTCGAGGTGATGACGACGACCGGAGGTTGCGCGGCCCGGATCGTCCCGATCTCCGGAATCGTAATCTGGAAGTCCGAGAGAAGTTCAAGCAAGAAGGCTTCGAACTCCTCATCGGCCCGATCAATCTCGTCGATTAGCAGAACCGGCGCCTTCCCATCCCGTGACTCGATGGCCTGAAGCAAGGGGCGCCGGATGAGAAACTCCGGCGAGAAGATCTCGCGCAGGGCTTCCTGCTGGCGTTCCCCAGCTGCTTCGAGAAGTCGGATCTGGAGGAGCTGACGACTATAGTTCCACTCGTAGACCGCCGCGTTGATATCGAGCCCCTCATAGCACTGGAGCCGAATCAGCGGCGTCTGGAGCATCTCGCTGAGCACTTTGGCGATCTCGGTCTTCCCGACGCCGGCCTCACCCTCCAGGAATAGAGGCTTGCTGAGGCGCAGGCTCAGGAAAATGACGGTCGCGAGCGAGCGCTCGGCAATGTACATCTGAGCGCGCAGTGCACGCTCGACCTCGGAGATTGAACTCGGCTTGTTCACGCCCTCTCCCACCGGCCTCCCGTCAGGAGATCAGCCGGCTTCCGATTCGATCCTTTTCTGCATCGAGCCAAAGAACTGGTTCATCAGGGCACGGGCGGCTGGCAAGAGCACGCGCTGCCCGACAGCGGCGATCATTCCCCCGACCTGGCCGTCAGCATTCACCTCGACCCGGGTTCCCTCGGGGATCTCGTGCAGGGTGATCGTGGCCTCGCCTTTGACGAAGCCGGGGCCTCCGCTTCCCTCGACGACCAGACGGTATCCTTCAGGCGGCCGCTCGTCGGCGATCTGAACATGACCAGAGAACGTCCCTTTGACCGCGGCAATACCCACCTGGAGTCGAGCGAGATACCGTCCGTCCGGCTGGAGTACGAGCTCCTGACAGCCGGGGATACACTGCTGAAGCGCCGCGGGATCCCGGAGCGTTGCATAGACGCGCTCTCGCGGCGCGGCGATGGTGTAGGTTCCCTCGATCTTCAACGACTCATCCCCTATCCATATGATAGCGCGCCCGGCTGCCCCGAGCAAACGAGCTCGCTCGACCTGAACCGGGGGCAGTGCAGCCGGCGGAGCGGTCATCGCCTCACCCGCGGCCGGGCGGGCTTCCCATCGGCCGCGGGTGTTGATCGGGCAGGGATGCTCCTTAACGAGACCGGGCTCGCTCGGCCGCCGCGCGCAGGGCCCGAACAGTGAACTCGCGAACCAGATGCCGCCGATACTCGGCCGACGCGTGGATATCGCCGACCGGGTCGACCGCCTCTGCTGCCGCGGCGCCGGCGCGCTGGAGGGCCGCATCGTCGAGGCGGGAGCCGACCAGACCGCTCTCGGCGGCCCGGGCCCGAACGGCTTTCGACCCGGCGCCGGTGATGCCGATCGCGGCCGTGGCGCAGGTCCCGTCAGTGTTCAGGCGGACGACTGCCGCGACCCCGACAATCGCGTAGCGCGAGGCTGGATGCGGGAACTTCTGGTAGGACGCGCCGGTGCCCGGCGCGGGCACGGGAATTCGCACCCGGGTGATGATCTCGTCCGGCTTCAGGGCGGTGGTCAGGAGATCCACGAAGAAGTCTGTTGCCTTGATTGTTCGCTCGCCGCCGGTCCCGACCGCCACGATCTCGGCATCCAGAGCCAGGATCGTGGCCGGATAGTCGGCAGCCGGATCCGCGTGGGCCAGGCTTCCCCCTATCGTACCGCGGTTCCGCACCTGTACGTCGCCGATCACCTCAGCCGTCTCGGCGAGAACAGGGAGGCGCTCGCGCACCACTGAGGAGGAAAGGACCTCGTAGTGGGTCGTAAGCGCGCCGATCTCGACCATCCCGTCCGTCTCGCGGATGCCCTTGAGACCGGGGATGTGCTGGAGATCCACGAGGTACTTCGGTGTGGCCAGGCGGAGCTTCATGAGCGGGATCAGGCTGTGCCCACCGGCCAGGAGCTTGGCATCCTCTGGATGGGCAGCCAGAAAGGCTGTTGCCTCGGAAAGCGAGGTCGGTGCGAGGTACTCGAATGCGCTGGGAATCATCTGCTGGTCCTCCTTCGGCTACCGGCTAGGTGGTGGATGATAGGACGCGCCAGATCTTCTCGGGCGTGAGCGGCATGTCGAGATGCCGGACCCCCCGGTGGGATAGCGCATCGACGACCGCGTTCACAACGGCGGGCGTCGCCGCGATGGTTCCGGTCTCCCCGACCCCTTTCAGTCCGAGGGGGTTGACCGGCGAGGGGGTCTCGGTGCGGTCCGTCTCGATCATCGGCAGGACCGTCGCGGTGGGAATCGCGTAGTCCATCAGCGAGCCGGTGACGAGCTGGCCGTTCTCATCGTAGACCGCCGCTTCCCACAGGGCCTGCGCAACCCCCTGGGCGACACCTCCGTGCACCTGGCCATCGACGATCTTGGGGTTGATGACCCGACCGCAGTCATCTACTGCGACGTACCGCAGGAGCTTCACCGCGCCCGTCCCGGGGTCGATCTCTACGATCGCCACGTGCGCACCGAAGGGATAGACAAAGTTTGAGGGATCGAAGAACGCAGCCTCCTCCAGCCCCGGCTCCATCCCCTTCGGCAGATTCCAGGCAAGGTTGGCTGCCAGTGCGATCTCCTGGAAGGTCTTCGATCGCTCCGGTACCCCCTTGACCGCGAAGCGACCGTTCTCGAAGACGATGTCCTCCGGCGAGACCTCGAGCAGGTGAGCCGCGATCATCCGCGCCTTCTCCTTGACCTTCCGCGCCGCGAGCGTCATTGCGGTGCCGCCGACAGCGGTTGTGCGGCTGCCGTAGGTCCCCCATCCCATCGGGATGCGCGCTGTATCGCCGTGCACGACCTCCACATCATCCAGGGGAATCCCCAGTTCCTCCGCCACGATCTGGGCGAAGGTGGTCTCCTCGCCCTGGCCGTGGGGTGACGTGCCAGTGAAGACCGTTGCCTTCCCACTCGGATGGACCCGGACGACGGCACTCTCCCAGAGACCGCCCTGAAATCCGACGGCACCGGCCACGGCCGACGGCCCGAGCCCGCAGATCTCGACATACGTGCTGAGACCGATGCCGAGAAGGCGACCTTGCCGGCGGGCCTCCGCCTGCTCAGCGCGGAATTTCTGATAGTCGACGATCTGGAGGGCGCGGTCAAGGGTTGCCGCGTAGTTTCCGCTGTCGTAGGTCAGGCCGCTCGCCACTGTGGCCGGGAAGCGGGACGGCGGGATGAAGTTGCGCCGTCGGATCTCGGCCGGATCCATCCCGAGTTCTGCCGCCAGGATATCCACCATCCGCTCGATAGCGTAGGTGGCCTCGGGGCGTCCCGCGCCGCGGTAGGCATCCACGGGGGTCGTGTTCGTCAGAACGCCCACAACCTCGTAGTCCAGTGCCGGGATGTCATAGCAGCCGGTCATCATCAGACCGTGCAGGATCGTCGGGATACCCGGGGCCGCGGTGGACAGATAAGCGCCGAGATTCGCGTAGCAGCGGCCGCGCAGACCGAGGATCGTACCGTCGCGCTTTGCCGCCAGCTCCAAGTCAACGATGTGATCGCGCCCGTGGATCGTCGCCGCGTAGTTCTCGCGCCGGTCCTCACTCCACTTCATCGGCCGTCCGAGGGTCATCGCGAGGTAGCTGACGACGGCCTCTTCCGGATAGCAGTGGATCTTACTCCCGAACCCACCGCCCACCTCCGGGGCGATCACCCGCAGGCGGTGCTCTGGAACCCCCAGAATGCCCGAGAGGATGTTGCGGTGGATGTGTGGATTCTGGGAGGTCATGGTCACGACCAGCTCACCGGTCGCCGGGTTATACTCCGCCACCACCTGCCGGGTCTCCATCGCCGTGGGGATCAGGCGCTGGTTGCGGAGGCGCTGGCGAACCGTGACCTCGGCGGAGCGGAACGCTGCCTCGATATCACCGCCGGTCACGCGCCAGCGGAAGGCGATATTATTGGGGACATCGGGATGGAGCTGGGGGGCACCGGGCTGGGTTGCCTTCTCCTGGTCGACAACCGCGGGCAAGACCTGGTACTCCACCTCGACGAGCGCTACGGCGTCGGCTGCCGCCGCGCGACTTTCCGCCACTACCGCGGCCACCGCATCTCCCACGTGGCGGACTGTGTCAATCGCCAGGGGGGGATGGGCAGGCGTCTTGAGATCGGCGTTGGGGATCAACCACGCCGTTGGGATGTTCCCGACCTTGCCCGCCAGGTCGCGGCCGGTGACGACGGCGATCACGCCAGGAGCACTGCGGGCCCGGGACGCATCGATCCGCACGATGCGCGCGTGGGCATGCGGACTGCGGACGAACGCCACATAGGCGAGATTGGGGAGCTTGACATCGTCGGTGTAGACGGCGCGCCCGGTGATCAGACGGGGATCTTCTCGCCTCTTCACCGCAGCGCCAAAGATCCTGCTGACGGCCATGGCAGAGCCCCTTTCCTTCCTGGAACGCGCGCGAGCGCCCGGCCTTACCGTGCCGACGCTGGCGCCGCTCCCGACTGCATCTTCCGCGCGGCGTACTGGACCGCCTTCACGATGTTATGGTAGCCGGTGCACCGACACAGGTTCCCTTCCAGGGCGTGCCGGATCTCCGCCTCGGTAGGATTCGGGTTGCGCTGGAGCAGCTGGACTGCCGAGATGATCATGCCCGGCGTGCAGAAACCGCACTGCAAGCCGTGCTCCTCCCAGAATCCTTCCTGGACCGGATGGAGTTCCCCATCGCGGGCGAGCCCCTCGATCGTCGTAATGTTCGCGCCGTTTGCCTGGACCGCGAACACGGTACATGACTTGACCGACTGCCCGTCGATCAGCACGGTGCAGGCGCCGCACTGTGAGGTATCACAGCCGATGTGGGTGCCGGTTAGGCCGAGGACGTCGCGGAGATAATGGACGAGAAGAAGACGAGGTTCCACGTCGTGCTCGTAGGTCTTGCCGTTTACCGTGACGCTCACGTGACTCACTGCGCTCTACCCCCAAGAGTGTTTAACCAATGTGCGACCAGGGAGAGTTCCAGGCGTTGCGCGCTCGCGGTGCCCGGTGGCCCGGTGAATCCGACCACCGGCGCGTTCGGCGTCCCATCACCTCCTCGCGGGGCCGGCTGGGCTTGGTCCTGCCGGGGTGCTGCCGCGGCCGGTCGATCTGCCGGGCAAAGAAGACGGTGCTGACATGACAGCTGCGGGACTGGTGATCCAATGATGAGCCAGGAACGGCCGCGGCATTCACTATATTCACGGTGTCAGGGTGTGTCAAGGTGCGGGATAGCATCCTCGAAGACAATGGTGACCAGCCGACCGGACGCATCGTAGCTGGCAATGCCACATCGCACGACCGGGCTGGCCGAGCGGACGTCCTCGATCAGCAGGGGCAGGACGCGGCCGGTGTTCTCGATGAGGTCCAGGGTGGGCAGTTCATCCGGATGCACCCACCGCAGGACGCCCTCCGTCGTGGCCGGTGTCCGCCCAGTCCGGGTCTGGCCGGTCAGGTAGACGAGACAGACGATCCCCTCCGCCGGATGCGCGAAGAGAAGATACCGGCGGACCCGCAGCTCCTCGATCTCCTCTGGAGCGAGATCCGTCTCTTCGAGCACCTCGCGGCGAGCGGCGCTCAACAGATCCCCAATCTCTCCGGGTTCGACCTTCCCCCCGAGGCCGGTCCAGCGGTTCGGGGCAAAGCGCTTCGACGGTGATCGTCGGAGCAAGAGAAGCCGCCCCGCGTGGAAGAGCACCACGACCGTGCGAATATCCATCGGGGGGATTGTGCATTAAGGAAACCGGAAAGACAATCCCGTCCGCTGGAACCGGCACGCCGCCGGCGTGTATAATGTCGAGGGCCGGAGCAGTGGAACGTCCGTTCGCTCCCGCGGAGGAGGGGATATGCCCGAGTTTCGAGTCGTCTCGGACTTCCAGCCAACCGGCGATCAGCCCCAGGCGATTGCCAAGCTTGTCGAAGGGATTCGCAAGGGCTATCGTGCTCAGACCCTGCTCGGCGTCACTGGGTCGGGGAAGACGTTTACTATGGCGAAGGTCATCGAGCAGGTCCAGCGGCCGACGCTCGTGATTGCCCACAACAAAACCCTCGCCGCCCAGCTGGCCAGTGAGTTTCGTGAGTTCTTTCCAGACAACGCCGTCGAGTACTTCGTCAGCTACTACGATTACTATCAGCCTGAGGCATACGTTCCTCGGACCGATACCTATATCGAAAAGGACGCAACGATCAACGATGATCTGGATCGTCTGCGCCATGCCGCCACCCAGGCGCTGTTCACGCGCCGTGACGTCCTGATTGTGGCTTCGGTCTCCTGCATTTACAGCCTGGGCGAGCCGGAGGAGTACAACCAGACGACAGTACGGCTTCGGGTCGGTGAGACCCGCAACCGCGACAAGTTGCTGCGTTGGCTCACGGACATCTACTACGAGCGGAATGATTATAACTTCACGCGCGGGAAGTTTCGCGTTCGCGGTGACGTGGTGGAGATCTTCCCGGCCTACGAAGAGGTAGCGGTCCGCATCGAGTTCTGGGGTGACGAGATCGAGCGCATCGTCGATATCGATCCGGTGACGGGGGAGATCCTGATGACCCGGACCTCGGTGGAGATCTATCCGGCCAAACACTTCGTCACCAGCCGGGAGAAACTCCAGTTGGCGATCCGTTCGATCGAGGAGGAGCTGGAGGAGCGGGTGCGTGAGCTCCGCGATCAGGGCAAGCTCCTTGAGGCGGAACGCCTGCGGCAGCGCACCACCTTCGATCTCGAGATGTTGCGGGAGACCGGGAGCTGCGCGGGCATCGAGAACTACGCGCGCCACCTCGCCCAGCGCCCGCCCGGCAGTCAGCCGTGGACCCTGCTGGACTACTTCCCTGATGACTTCCTCATGTTCATTGACGAGTCGCACATCACCCTGCCGCAGATTCGCGGCATGTATCACGGGGACCGGTCGCGAAAGGAGGTGCTGGTCGAGTACGGCTTCCGCCTGCCGTCGGCCCTGGACAACCGCCCCCTGACCTTCCAGGAGTTCGAGCGGCACATCAACCAGGTGATCTTCGTCTCGGCAACGCCGGGACCGTACGAGTACGAGCACAGCCAGCAGATCGTCGAGCAGGTTATCCGGCCGACCGGTCTGGTTGATCCATCTATTGAGGTTAAGCCGACTGCGGGCCAGATTGATGACCTGATTCGCGAGATCCGAGTGCGGGTGGAACGTGGCGAGCGCGCCCTGGTGACGACGCTGACCAAGAAGATGGCCGAGGATCTGGCCGATTACCTGCGTGAGGTCGGCATCAAGGTCCACTACCTCCATTCGGAGATCGAGACGCTGGAGCGGGTGGACATCCTCCGCGATCTCCGCCTGGGCGTGTACGATGTCGTGGTGGGAATCAACCTGCTCCGGGAAGGGCTTGATCTCCCCGAAGTGTCGCTGGTGGCCATCCTTGATGCGGATAAGGAGGGATTCCTCCGATCCGAGGGGTCGCTGATCCAGATGATCGGTCGCGCTGCCCGTCACGTCGACGGCCACGTTATCATGTATGCCGACACGGTCACCGACTCGATGCGGCGCGCGATTGAGGAGACCTACCGCCGGCGGCGGATTCAGATTGCCTACAACGAGAGCCACGGCATTACCCCGGTGGGGATCCGAAAGGCGATTAAGGACATTACCGATCGGGTCCGAGCGGTGGCCGAAAGCCGTCCGTCCTATACCGTCGAGCGATCGATCCCGCGGGACGAGGCTCGCCGTCTGATCGCCGAGCTCGAGAAGGAGATGAAAGAAGCGGCTCGTCAGCTCGAGTTTGAGAAGGCAGCCCTGCTCCGCGATCAGATCTTCGAGCTACGCCGTGCGCTGGAGTGAGCATGGCTCGTGACTGGATCATCGTGCGGGGTGCGCGCGAGCACAACCTCAAGAACATCGATGTCGAGATCCCGCGCGATAAGCTGGTAGTGATCACCGGGCTCTCCGGGTCTGGAAAGTCGAGCCTCGCCTTTGACACGATCTTTGCCGAGGGCCAGCGGCGCTACATCGAGTCCCTCTCGTCCTACGCCCGGCAGTTTCTCGGGCAGATCGAGAAGCCGGACGTGGATGACATCCAGGGACTCTCCCCCGCGATCTCGATTGATCAGAAGGGGGCCAGCCACAATCCGCGATCGACCGTCGGCACGGTGACTGAGATCTACGATTATCTGCGGCTCCTCTACGCGCGCATCGGGCAGCCGCACTGCCCACGATGCGGGCGCCCGGTCACCCGTCAGACGGTTCAGCAGATCGTGGACGCGATCCTCTCCCTGCCGGAAGGCAGTCGGATCATGATCCTCGCGCCGATCGTGAAGGATCGGAAGGGGGAGCATGAGAAGGTCTTCGAAGACGCCCGGAAGGCCGGCTTCGTCCGGGTCCGGGTCGATGGCGAGGTGCGCGACCTCTCCGAGGAGATCGTCCTGGATAAGAACCGCAAGCACGTGATCGATGTAGTTGTGGACCGTCTTGTGGTTCACCGCGGGACGAGCAACGGCTCCGACGATACCGCGCGGATCGCCGATTCGGTGGAGACGGCGCTCCGCATGGGACAGGGGGTAGTCACGGTCGCGGTTGTCGGGGGGGAGGACGTGCTTTTCAGCGAGCAGTTCGCCTGCGTCTACTGCGGGATAAGTCTGCCGGAGCTGGCGCCGCGCAGTTTCTCGTTCAACAGCCCGCACGGGGCCTGCCCCGCCTGTTCGGGCCTGGGGACCACCCTCGAGATCGATCCAGATCTGGTGGTGCCCAATCCGGACCTCTCGATTGACGAGGGAGCGATCGCCCCCTGGGCGCACGCTGGCATGACCAGTAGCTATTTCAACCAGGTGCTTGCCGCCGTTGCGCGCGTCTACGGCTTCTCCACCCGCACACCCTTCCGCGATCTGACGCCGGAACAGAAAGACATCATCCTCTACGGGACGCGGGGACGCAAGGTTCCGATTCGATACGAGACGCGCGATGGGCGCATGCGGGAATATGACGTCGCGTTCGAGGGGGTAGTGCCCAACCTCGAGCGCCGCTATCGCGAGACCGACTCGGACTTCCAGCGGATGGAGATCGAACGGTACATGGCGAGTCGGCCGTGCCCAGCCTGCAAGGGGGCCCGCCTGAAGCCGGAGGTGCTTGCCGTTACGGTGGGCGGCCGCTCGATCGTCGAAGTCACCGCGATGTCGGTCCGGGAGGCGGCGGCGTGGTTCCGCCAGTTGAGCGAGTCACTCTCCGAGCGCGAGCTGGCGATCGCCCACCAGGTGCTCAGGGAGATCCAGAATCGCCTGACCTTCCTGATCGATGTCGGGCTGGACTATCTGACCCTCGATCGCTCGGCGGGGAGCCTGTCCGGGGGGGAGGCCCAGCGGATCCGTCTGGCGACCCAGATCGGCAGTAGCCTGATGGGGGTTCTCTATATTCTGGACGAGCCGAGCATCGGCCTTCACCAGCGCGATAATCGGCGGCTGATTAATACGCTCCTCCGCCTGCGCGATCTGGGCAATACCGTCCTGGTCGTTGAGCATGACGAGGAGATGATGCGCTCCGCCGACTACATCATTGATGTTGGCCCCGGGGCGGGAGAGCACGGGGGACAGATCGTGGCGGCCGGTCCGCTCGACGAGATCCTCCGGTGCCCGCACTCGCTGACCGCCCAGTACCTCCGCGGTGAGCGGGCGATCGAAGTTCCCCGGAAGCGGCGATCCGGCAACGGAAAATGGCTGGAGGTGCGCGGCGCCCGAGAGTATAACCTGCGTAATGTGACCGTCCGGATTCCGCTGGGGGTTTTCGTCTGCGTGACCGGCGTCTCTGGATCTGGCAAGAGCACACTCATCCTCGATATCCTCTACCGCCGTCTAGCACAGGTCCTTCACCGTGCCCGGGAGCGCCCGGGCGAGCACGATGCTGTGCTGGGGATCGAGCACCTGGACAAGGTCATCGCGATCGATCAGTCGCCGATTGGACGGACGCCCCGCTCGAACCCGGCGACCTATACGGGGGCCTTCACCCCGATTCGGGAGCTGTTTGCCAGCGTGCCGGAGGCGCGCGTCCGCGGCTACCGAGCCGGGCGCTTCTCATTCAATGTGAAGGGAGGACGCTGTGAGGCGTGCCAGGGCGAGGGTATCATTCAGATCGAGATGCAGTTCCTCCCTGACGTCTTCGTACCCTGTGAGGTCTGCAAGGGGCGGCGGTACAATCGCGAGGCGCTGGAGATTCATTACAAGGGGCGCTCCATTGCTGATGTCCTCGATATGACCGTCACCGAGGCGCTGGAGTTCTTCGATGCTGTTCCAGCGGTCCGAAGCAAGCTCCAGACCCTCCAGGACGTCGGTCTCGGCTATATTCGGCTGGGTCAGCCGGCCACGACCCTCTCCGGCGGTGAAGCCCAGCGCGTGAAGTTAGCAACCGAGCTGTCGCGGCGGGCGACCGGGCGAACGCTCTACATCCTCGATGAGCCGACGACCGGCCTCCACTTCGCTGATATCGAACGCCTGCTCCAGGTCCTGCAGCGTCTGGTCGACGCGGGAAACTCGGTCATTGTTATCGAGCACAATCTCGATGTGATCAAGTGCGCGGACTGGATCATCGATCTCGGCCCGGAGGGCGGTGAGGCCGGCGGCGAGGTCATCGCCGAGGGGACGCCGGAAGAAGTGGCGAGCCATCCGCGCTCATATACCGGTCAGTTCCTCCGACCAATTCTCAATGGGAGGGTGGCCGTCCCATCCTAAGAGCGCGACGACGAGCGTGCAACGGCCGTCGCAGATCGCCTCTTACTTTTACCCGCTGCCGGTCGGACGCCGCAGCGCGCCACTTGATCCGGCCGTCCTGCCCCGGGTACGGTCATTGGAACGCGCCTGATCGACTACTGCGGTCCGGTTTCTCGCGCGAGTAGAGGTCGCCTAGGCGGCGAGGATTCGGTAGGCGATCGCAGCGTAAGCCCGGGCGGCTTGATGCAGCTGGTCCACGGCGATCCATTCGGCGTCAGAGTGGGCCTGCTCGAGATTCCCCGGACCGAAGATGACCGCCGGGATGCCCCGCTGGAGCATAATCGCCGCTGAGCAGCCGCCTGGGAAGCCGGCAATCCGCGGACGGCTCCCGATGGCTACCTCGATCGCCTGGCGAACCGTCTCGACGAACGGATGGTCCGGTGCGAGGGAGCGTGCTGGCTGGCTGTTGGCCATGGCATCCCCTGTTCCCCGTCCGATCTGGACCTCCACGCGGAGGTCCGGATCCTCGGCTTGCAGGCGATTCAGCTCCGATCGCACCATCGCATCGATCTGCTCGGGCGGCAGATCCGGGTTCAGTCGAATATCGAACTGGACGATGCATTCGTCGGGCACGGACGAAGTGACCTTCCCTCCGCCCTGGATGGTCATCGCGTTGATCGGGGCCCGGTCCCAGATCGGATCGGTCCGGTGGAAGCAGGGAAGGGCGTAAAGGGCGTCAATCACCTTGCACATTTTCTGGATAGCATTGATGCCGCGGTAGGCGGTGCCGGTGTGCGTTGCACGGCCGATGGTCCGGAGCCGCAGGGGATATGAGCCGCGGCAGCCGATATGAAGCTCCAGGTTGGTCGGTTCCCCGCAGATGCCGAGATCACAGCGTCCCGGTCCGTCGAGGAGCTCCTGAAACTTCCAGCCGCCGCCATCCTCGCCCACTTCTGCACCGAAGACAAGGGTTCCGCGGAGCCGGACGCCGCTCCGGGCCAGCGCTTTCACTGCGACCATCAAGCAGGCGAGAGGCCCTTTCATATCGCAGGAGCCCCGTCCCCAGAGGCGGCCCGCGTGGATCTCCCCGCTGAATGGATCGATCGTCATGCCCTCGCCCGGCTTCGTATCCAGATGCCCGTTGAGGAGGAGGCAAGGCCCCTCCTGTTCACCCGCGAGCCGTGCCCAGACATTGGCCCGTTCCGGCCCTACTTCCTGCAGTCCGCTCGGGATGCCCACTCCGGTAAACCATTCGGTGATAAAGCGGCTGATCGCCAGCCCCTCGCGGCCGGTGATCGACGGGATGCGCACAAGGGTCTGAGCCAAGGCGATTGTCTCAGCCGGGTCGATCGTGGAGAGAATCGTATGGAGCTCCGCTGGAGCAGCCGAGGGATCGAGCATCGTCCGACTCCCCTGAGCGCGGTAGGACCGTGCCCGATGCTAGCAGAGCAGATCGAGGTCAGTCAACCTGCCTTTCTGTGCTGGACGAGATGGGCAGGAGGCATCGGCTATTGTGGAACGTGCACGACGGTGCTACACTGTGCACGGTTCCGCGAGCGCTCGGATGCCTACCTCTGCGTGTTCGGTCATGACGGGCAGAAAGGGGGGTGCACGGTGCACGACATCGAAGAGAGCCGGGCCATCGAGGTCATCCGGGATTTCTTTGCCTCGCCCGCTGCCGCGCGGCGCCCCGTGACTGCCGAATGGCTGGCCGGTCGTCTGGGGCTACCGGTCAGCATTTGCGAGGCCGCGCTGGCCCGCCTGGTCGCGGCGAAGCTGCTCCGTCGGGTGAACCGGGGCAAAGCATTGCCCGTGTACGTGCCCTATGAAGGGCGGCGCCGCTATCTGGGCGGCCAGCTTCTCGTGGCCATTGTTGCACTGGCCATCGCAGTTGGCGCGGCGTTTATCGCGATTAATTCCCGCTATGTCTTCATTGCGATCGAAGCGCTGGCAGTCGGACTGATTGTAGCGTTCGCCTGGCTTGACGCCGAGCTTCGCGATACCCGACCTCCAGGCCCCTTGCGCTGATCCGCACCCCAGCGGATGTCGCATGCCGCAGGGTTCTGGCCTGCGACGCCGCGTGGCATATATCTCTCCTCCTGCACGCGGCCGGCCATGCGTTTGCCCCCGCCATTAGAAAATGGACCTTTTCTCGGAATCGACCAGTGTCCGCATTCTCTGTAGGATGCGTGCTGAACCAGGAACCCTGATGATGGCACGACAGTAGGCACGTGCTTTGCGGCAGATCAT